>CAYZDK010000036.1:0-21791 GCA_964477255.1 uncultured Polaribacter sp. | reverse complement strand
ATTCCATAATCCATTAACTCCTTAATTTCTTCCGGTAAGATTACACCACCACCGCCACCAAATATTTTAATATGCTCTGCACCTTTTTCTTTTAAAAGGTCGTACATGTATTTAAAATATTCGTTATGACCTCCTTGATACGAAGTCATTGCAATTGCATTTGCATCTTCTTGTATAGCGCAATTCACAACTTCCTCTACACTTCTATCATGACCAAGATGAATTACTTCAACTCCTGTAGATTGAATAATTCTTCTCATGATATTTATTGCAGCATCATGACCGTCAAAAAGTGATGCAGCAGTTACAATTCTAACTTTATTTTTTGGTTTGTATGGTGTGATTTGTTCCATTCGTAAAAATTGTCTGTTTTAGTGTGCGCAATTTACGGAATTTTCAAAAAAAGATTGTAATCTTTAGGGATTATAAACTGTTAATAAAAACCGAAAAGAAATATATTTGTGTAATTATCATCAATCTTAAAACATGACTTTCAAAGAATTAATCCAACAAGGTATTCCAAATGAATTGCCAGCAAAAAAGAAATACGATAAATCCTTAAACCACGCTCCTAAAAGGAAGAATTTATTATCTGAAAACGAAAAAGAGCTTGCAGTTAAAAATGCACTAAGATATTTTGAAACTAAACATCATGTAGAATTACTTCCTGAGTTTTTAGAAGAATTAGAAACGTATGGAAGAATTTACATGTTTCGCTTTAAGCCAAGCTATAAAATGTACGCAAGACCATTAGACGAGTACCCAGGAAATTCTCAACAAGCTAAAGCTATTATGCTTATGATTCAGAATAATTTAGACCCTGCAGTTGCGCAGCATCCAGAAGAGCTGATTACCTATGGTGGAAATGGAGCGGTTTTTCAAAATTGGGCGCAGTATTTAATAACCATGCAATATTTGTCTATGATGACCAACAAACAAACATTGGTGATGTATTCTGGGCATCCAATGGGGCTTTTTCCCTCCAACAAGAATGCACCAAGAGTTGTGGTTACTAATGGAATGGTAATACCTAATTATTCCAAACCAGATGATTGGGAAAGAATGAATGCATTAGGTGTTTCGCAATACGGACAAATGACAGCAGGTAGTTACATGTATATTGGACCGCAAGGTATTGTTCATGGAACTACTATTACTGTACTTAATGGGTTTCGAAAAATTAACAAATCTCCAAAAGGAAGTTTGTTTTTAACCTCTGGCTTAGGAGGTATGAGTGGCGCACAGCCAAAAGCAGGCAATATAGCTGGTTGTATAACGGTTTGTGCAGAGGTGAATTCAAAAATTGCACAAGTTCGATTAGATCAAGGATGGATTGATGAGAAAATTACAGACCTTAATGATTTAGTTGTTCGCGTAAGAAAGGCAAAAAAAGAGAACGAAGTTGTCTCTATTGCTTATATAGGAAACATTGTTGAAGTCTGGGAGAAATTTTATGATGAAAATATTTATGTTGATTTGGGTAGTGATCAAACTTCTTTACACAATCCATGGGCAGGAGGTTATTATCCTGTAGACGTATCATTTGAAGATGCTAATACAATGATGGCAAGTCAGCCTGAACTTTTTAAAAGAAAAGTTCAAAACTCTTTAAAAAGACATGCGGCTGCAATAGCTAAACATACAGCAAAAGGTACCTATTTTTTTGATTATGGTAATGCATTTTTGTTAGAAGCTAGTAGAGCAGGGGCAGATATACTTCATCCAAAAAACGATTCCAATAAAGAATTCAAATACCCTAGTTATGTGCAAGATATTATGGGGCCAATGTGTTTTGATTATGGGTTTGGTCCTTTTCGTTGGGTTTGCACATCTGGAAAACCAGAAGACCTTAGAAAGACAGATGCAATAGCTTGTAAAGTTTTAAAGGAAATTCAAGCAAAAGCACCAGAAGAAATTCAACAACAACTAGCAGATAATATTCAATGGATACAACAAGCAGAGCAAAATAAATTAGTGGTTGGCTCACAAGCACGAATTTTATATGCTGATGCAGAGGGGAGAATAAAGATTGCAAAAGCGTTTAATAAAGCAATAAAAAAAGGAGAAATTGGTCCAGTGGTTTTAGGTAGAGATCATCATGATGTTTCTGGTACAGATTCTCCATACAGAGAAACGTCAAATATCTATGATGGCTCTAGGTTTACAGCAGACATGTCTATACACAATGTTATAGGTGATAGCTTTAGAGGTGCAACTTGGGTTTCTATTCATAATGGAGGTGGAGTTGGTTGGGGGGAAGTAATTAATGGGGGTTTTGGCATGCTTATTGATGGAAGTAATAATAGTAAGAAGCGTATCACTTCCATGCTTTTTTGGGACGTTACCAATGGGATTTCTAGAAGAAGTTGGGCTAGAAATGAAGGAGCAATATTTGCTATTAAACAAGCAATGAAATCCAATAAAAAATTAAAAGTTACACTCCCTAACAAAGTAGACAGAAACATATTTTAATTAAAAAAAATCAATTATGAAATCACTAAAAATTTTTATTTTATGCATTCTTTTAGCGTCTTGTGGTGCGGTTGAAGTAACAACAGATTACGATAGTGGGGTTGATTTTACGAATTACAAAACGTTTGCATTTTACAAGCCTGGTATAGATAAAGCAGCAATATCTGATCTAGATAAAAAAAGAGTATTAAGAGCATTAGAGTCTGAGTTAACCTCTAAAGGTTTTGTAAAGTCTACTACACCAGATTTTTTAGTGAGTATTTTTGCTAAATCTAGAGAGCGTGTAAATGTTAATAATAATCTAGGTCCTGGCTGGGGTTGGGGATTTGGTTGGGGTATGAATCCTTGGATGTGGGGTGGAAATATGAATAACCTTAGTATTACCCAGTTTACAGAAGGAACATTATTTGTTGACTTTATTGATAAAGAGAAAAACGAATTAATTTGGCAAGGTATTGGTACAGGTGCTTTAAAAATTCAAAATAGAGCAAAAAAAGAAGAGCGTATTCAGCTTTTTGTGAAAGAAATTGTCTCTAATTTTCCACCAGAAATAGAATAAAAAAAACTCCAAGAGTAATCTTGGAGTTTCTACTTAAATTCTAAAAATTGTTATTTAGATTTTTGCTGATTTCACTGTTTTGATAATTCTACCAGCTACTTTATAAGGATCTGCGTTTGAAGCTGGACGACGATCTTCTAACCATCCTTTCCAGCCTTTTTCTACAGTTATAATAGGTATACGAATAGAAGCGCCTCTATCTGATACGCCATATGAAAAATCAGAAACATGTGCAGTTTCATGTAAACCTGTTAAACGTTCGTCATTGTTTGCACCATATACATCTATGTGTTCTTCTGTTACTGGTCTAAATGCTTCACAAATTTTCTCATAAACCTCTCTAGAACCACATGTTCTTAAAGTTGTGTTTGAGAAGTTAGCGTGCATACCAGAACCATTCCAGTCTCCTTTTACAGGTTTTGGATGGTACTCAATATAATATCCATACTTTTCGGTTAAACGATCTAATAGGTATCTTGCTACCCATATTTCATCTCCTGCTTTTTTAGCGCCTTTAGCGAACAATTGAAATTCCCATTGTCCTGGAGCTACTTCTTGGTTGATTCCTTCAAAGTTTAATCCAGCAGCAATACATAAATCAGCATGTTCTTCAACGAAATCTCTACCCCAAGTATATCGTCCGCCAACAGAGCAATAATATTTTCCTTGTGGTCCTGGAAAACCACCTCTCGGAAAACCTAATGGTAAATCTGTTTTTGTGTCCATCAAGAAATATTCTTGCTCAAAACCAAACCAAAAGTCTTCATTATCGTCATCTATAGTTGCTCTTGCGTTAGAGGCATGAGGAGTTCCGTCTGCATTTAATACTTCAGACATTACTAAAAAACCATTTTTTCTTGTTGGGTCAGGATAAATAGCAACTGGCTTAAGTAAACAGTCTGAATCTCCACCAGAAGCTTGTTCTGTAGATGATCCATCAAAAGACCAAATTGGACAATCTTCTAGCTTTCCACTAAAATCATCTTCAATTTTAGTTTTACTACGCATGTTTTGTGTTGGTTCATGACCATCTAGCCATATATACTCTAATTTAGACTTGCTCATAATATTTATTCAAATTAATTTTATAATACTGCAAAATTGAGAGAATTTAGAATAACCACCAAAAAAATAGGGGTAAAAATTAAAAATAGTTAATAAAAATTTATATACCCCCTAAAATAAAGGGGTATATTTGTAAAAAATATAATATATTGTTAATAGCTATAAAAAATAATGTCAAAAATTAGATTTTCATCACTTCAAGAAACATTGCGAAGAGAACCTAAAAAATGGGAAGTAAAAGAAAAGCAATCAGAATTGTTTGGAAGAAATGTTTTTCACAAACAAGCAATGCAACAATATTTGCCTAAAACGGCATACGATAGTGTAATGAACGCTATTAATAAGGGTACTAAAATTGATAGAGGAGTTGCAGACCAAGTGGCTGTTAGTATGAAATCGTGGGCTATGACTAAAGGAGCCACGCACTACACGCATTGGTTTCAACCTTTAACTGGGGCTTCTGCAGAAAAACACGATGCTTTTTTTGAGTATGTAGATGGTGGTTTAGCTATAGAACGTTTGGATGGAGAACGATTAGTACAGCAAGAACCTGATGCTTCTAGTTTTCCAAATGGTGGCATTAGAAATACTTTTGAAGCAAGAGGGTATACTGCTTGGGATCCAACTTCGCCAGCTTTTGTATATGAAACAACATTGTGTATCCCTACTATATTTGTGGCGTATACTGGAGAGGCGCTAGACAATAAAACTCCTTTGCTTAGAGCATTGCAGGCCATAGATACTCATGCTACTGCAGTTTGTAAATATTTTGATAAAAACATTACTAAAGTAAGTGCTACTTTAGGTTGGGAGCAAGAATATTTTTTAATTGATGAAGCGCTTGCTTTATCTAGACCAGACATTACGTTAACTGGTAGAACTCTTTTAGGGCATACCCCTGCTAAAGGCCAACAACTAGATGATCATTACTTTGGAAGTATTCCAGCACGCGTTATGAGTTTTATGCAAGAATTAGAGTATGAGTCTATGTTGCTAGGTATACCTGTTAAGACTAGGCATAACGAAGTTGCGCCAAATCAATTTGAATTGGCACCAATTTATGAAGAGGCTAATTTGGCAGTAGATCATAATACATTACTAATGGATGTGATGAAAAAAATTGCCAAAAGACATAAATTTCGGGTTTTATTTCACGAAAAACCATTTTCTGGAGTTAATGGTTCAGGAAAGCATAATAATTGGTCTTTAAGCACATCAGAAGGAGCTAATCTTTTAAGTCCCAGTAAAACACCAATGAAAAACCTACAGTTTTTAACATTTTTCATAAATACAATAAAAGCTGTATATGATTATGAAGAGTTAATTAGAGCTTCTATAGCCTCTGCAAGTAATGATCATAGATTAGGAGCAAATGAAGCACCGCCTGCAATAATTTCTGTTTTTATTGGAAGTCAATTAACACAAGTTTTAGAAGAACTAGAAAATGTAACAAAAGGGAAATTGTCACCTCAAGAGAAAACCGATTTAAAGCTGAATATTATTGGAAAAATTCCTGAAATTCTTTTGGATAACACTGATAGAAATAGAACCTCTCCTTTTGCTTTTACGGGAAATAAATTTGAGTTTAGAGCTGTAGGTTCTAGTTTAAATTGTGCTATTCCAATGACAGTTTTAAATACGATTGTGGCCAAGCAATTAAAAGATTTTAAACAAGAGGTAGACACTTTAATTAATACTAAAAAACTAAAGAAAGATGAAGCTATTTTTAATGTTCTAAGAGAGTACATTAAAGCTTCTAAAAACATACGTTTTGAAGGAGATGGTTATGGAACAGCTTGGGAAAAAGAAGCAAACAAAAGAGGGCTAAGCAATAATAAAACAACACCAGAAGCTTTAAAAGCAAAGATCTCTACAAAAACTATTGCACTTTTTGAGGAAATGGACGTTATGAATGCAGTAGAACTTCAAGCCAGATATGAAATTGATGTAGAAGAATATACCAAAAGACTTCAAATTGAAGGAAGAGTGCTAGGAGACATTGCAAGAAATCATGTTGTGCCAACTGCAATTATTTATCAAAATACACTATTAGAAAACACTAAAAACTTAAAAGAAGTTTTTGGTGACGATTTTAAAAATATTGCAAAAGAACAGTTAGAATTAATCATGGTTATTTCCAATCATATTACTCAAATAAATGCTTTAACTCTAGCTATGATTGAAGAAAGAAAAAAGTCTAATGAATTATCAGGATTGCAATCTGCAGAAAGTTATTGTAAAAATGTAAAGCCATTTTTCGATAAAATAAGATACCATGCAGACAAGTTAGAAACTATGGTAGATGATAATCTTTGGCCTTTAACAAAATATAGAGAATTACTTTTTACGGTTTAAGATAAAATTTCACTTTACACTTCATTTTTTTTATAAAAGATTAAATTTGCAACTCAAACATTTATTATGAGTCAAGAAGTTTCAAAACGTTATGCTCAAAGAGGAGTATCAGCATCTAAAGAAGATGTGCACAATGCTATAAAAAATATAAATAAAGGATTGTTTCCAAAAGCATTCTGCAAAATTGTTCCAGATTATTTAACGAATGATGACGATTATTGTTTGGTAATGCATGCAGATGGCGCAGGTACAAAATCTTCATTAGCCTACATGTATTGGAAAGAAACAGGAGATTTAAATGTTTGGAAAGGAATTGCTCAAGATGCATTAATCATGAATATAGACGATTTATTATGCGTTGGTGCTGTAGATAATATTATGCTTTCTTCTACTATAGGAAGAAATAAAAATAAAATTCCTGGAGAAGTTTTATCTGCGATTATTAATGGTACAGAAGAGCTCTTAAACGACTTAAAAGCATTTGGAGTTACTATCCATTCTACAGGAGGTGAAACTGCAGATGTTGGTGATTTGGTAAGAACTATAATTGTAGACTCTACTGTTACAGCAAGAATGAAAAGAGCAGATGTTATCGATAATGCAAATATAAAAGTAGGAGATGTAATTGTTGGTCTGGCGTCTTTTGGACAAGCAACTTACGAGAAAGAATATAATGGAGGAATGGGTTCTAATGGTTTAACTTCTGCAAGGCACGATGTTTTTCATAAATATTTGGCAGAGAAATATCCGGAAAGTTTTGATGCCGATGTTCCTCATGATTTGGTGTATTCTGGAAATATAAAATTGACCGATAAAGTTAAAGATGCTCCTTTAGATGCAGGAAAGTTGGTATTGTCTCCAACAAGAACGTATGCTCCAATTATTACTGAAATTTTAGCGAAATACAATTCAAATCAAATACATGGTATGGTGCATTGTAGTGGTGGTGCACAAACAAAAATTTTACATTTCATAGATAATTTACATATTGTAAAAGACAATATGTTTGGAGTACCACCTTTGTTTAGATTAATTCAAGAGCAATCAAAAACAGATTGGAAAGAAATGTATCAAGTGTTTAATTGTGGTCATAGAATGGAGTTGTATGTATCTCCAGAAATTGCAGAAGATGTAATACAAATATCAAAATCTTATAATGTAGATGCACAAATTATTGGTAGGGTAGAAGCTTCAGAAAATAAAAAACTCACTATAAAAAGTGAGTTTGGAGAGTTTCAATATTCTTAAACTTTACTCTCTTCTTGTTACATAAATTTTATTGGTAATTTTCCACTGATTGTTCATTACTTCTAAAGATAGAATATCAATGTAAGTAACAGTATCTACTTTCATGCTTATTTTGGCAGAAGCTATTGTTTCATCTACAACATCGATATTAAGAATAGTTAAGGCACAGTTTTGTAGAACTTCTTTGGAAAGTTGCTTACGAGATCCCCATTTTGGAAGTAATTCCTTAAAAAATCTATTGGTATAACCTACTACCTTCTGATTTGTGAGCATTGGAACTTTCATAGTACCGTTTACAGTGTCAAAAGCTTTCTTTAATTTAGAAATGTCTCTAAAAATATATCCATCGTAATAATTTTGGATGGTTTGTTCAATTTTTTGAATGGTACTTTTTGATTCCTGACAATAAGATTGTAATGAAAAAAAAAGTAGAAGTAATAAAACAATTTTTCTTAACATATTTTTATCTACTAAAGTTCATAAATAGCGCCTTCACTTGCAAAGGTAAAGCCTAGTTTCTCAATTTCTTTTCTTTCGTTACTGTTTTCTTGAAGAACAGGATTGGTATGGTTAAAATGAATAAAGATTATTTTGTTCTTTGTTTGCCAATCTTCATTTTTAAAGAGTTCTATGGTTTCGAAAACAAAAGGATGAGGAATTTCAGACATAGGGCGTTCTAGTTCTCCATCTTTTAAAAAAGAAGCATCAATAAAGGCGTAGTCTACTTTTTTAACTTCCTCAACAATATCTTTATTCCACTTTTGCCATTTATCGATATCTGGAATAAAAAGGGCTGTTTTATTTTTGCTTATAATTTTATACCCTACAGTTTCAGAAAACTCATCTCTATGTGGCACTTTAAAAGGTGTTACGTTTAGTTGGTTATTTAATGAAACGCTAGTTTCGTTTTGTAGTTCTTTTATTTGAATATTACCTAATCGTACCAATTGACTCCAGGGCCCATTCTCCTGAAGGTATTGTTTCATTTTCGGCATTGCATATACAGGAATATCTTTTTTTCCATAGGCTTCTCTACCAAAGTACATTAATCCTGTATAATGGCCAATATGTGCATGCGTTAGAAAAACTCCATCTATAATTGTACTATTTTTTAAATGGTTGTTTTCTAAATCAGCTAATTGCGTATGCATATCAGGAGTTGCTTCAAACAACCATTTTTGTTGGTTTTCTAAATCTACCAAACCTAGAGAAACGACACTTTTTCTAGTTGTTTTTCCTTCATAATAGCTAGAACAACATTTCTTTTTACAACCAATATGAGGATAGCCACCATCTTGAGCAGTTCCTAGTACAGTTAAAAATACTTGTGGCTTTTGTACGTTTTTTTCTTCTGTACATGAAAGTAGAAGAAGTAAAATTAAAAAACTTACAATTCTCATGTAATTATTGATAATGCGCCTGAAGGACATTTAGCTACTTGATTAACGATTTCTTTTTTAGATGCATTTTCTACTTGAATCCAAGGTTTTTCTTTGGGTTTAAAAACCTGTCCAAGTCCTTTTACACATTTTGCTGAATGTGTGCATTTTTCTGGTTGCCATCCAACTTTTATGTCTTCTTTAGGATATGTTTTCATTGAGTAAGCTTTAGTTTTCTAAAAGTACTTAAATTAATTGCAACAAAAAAGCACCAAAATTATTGGTGCTTTTTTAGTTGGTTTTGTTAAAGTTTACTTTACAATAACTCTCCATCCATAAGGATCTTCTGTTTTGTTTGTTTGAATGTCAGTTATCAATTTTTTTAACTGAGATGCATATGGGTTTTCTAATGTAGGTAATTCATAATCTGTACCTTGGTAGCCAAATCCAGAAATTGGAGAAATAACAGCAGCAGTACCTGCACCAAACATTTCTTTCAACGTACCTTTTTTAGCAGCATTTACAACCTCTTTAACCGTTATTTTACGTACTTCAGTAGATATGCCATTATCTTCTGCTATTTGAAGAATACTTTTACGAGTAATTCCATCTAAAATACGGTCACTTGTAGGACTGGTGATTAAGGTGTCTCCAATACGAACAAAAATGTTCATAGCACCTGCTTCCTCTATGTATTCATGTGTATTATCATCTGTCCATATAACTTGGTTATATCCTTTGTCTATAGCCAATTGTGTTGGGTAAAACTGAGCAGCATAGTTACCACCAGCTTTTGCATAACCAACACCACCATTAGCAGCTCTAGCATATTTCTCTTCAATTAAAACGTTTACTTTACCAGAAAAATAAGGGCCTGAAGGCGCTGTAGCAATAATTAATTTATATGCGTCTGCAGGAGATGCGTGAAACCCATTTCCTGTGGCAAACATAAATGGTCTTATGTATAGAGAACTACCATCATTTGTAGGAATCCAGTCACTATCTACTTTTACCAATTCTTTTAATCCTTCTATAAAAATTTCTTCAGGAATTTGAGGTATAGCTAAACGTTCTGCAGATTTATTTAATCGTTTACAATTGTCTAAAGGTCTAAACAACATCACGTTGTTGTCTTTATCTTTGTAGGCTTTCATTCCCTCAAAAATGGATTGGCCATAATGAAATATTTTTGCTGACGGCATTAACGAGATAGGAGCAAAAGGAACAATTTTAGGCGTTTGCCAAGAACCATTAACGAAATCGATTTCGAACATGTGATCCGAATAAACACTCCCAAAGGGTAAATTGTCGAAATCTACATTAGAAATATTGGATTTTTCAACAAGATTTATTTCAATTTTAGACATGTTTTTGCGTATTATAATTTGCTGCAAAAATACGTAATTATTTTGGTTAAAACTTCATAAAAAGAGGCGTTTTATTGTTTAATTTATTACATTTGTTTACAATTTGTTAAATAATTTTATAATGAAAAAAATTGGTAAACTTTTAGCTATTTTCTTGCTTGTATTAGGAGCTTGTAAAACTGAAACTAAAGACGCTAAACAAGAACTAGCCAACTACGATACTTTTGGCGAAAAAATTAATTTAGAAAATACGTTAACTAAAGAAGAAATGTTAGCGAAGTTTAACGACTTACAGCCTGGAGATACACTGAATATTAAATTTGCATCTAGCATTAATGATGTATGTTCAAAAAAAGGTTGTTGGATGAAATTACCTTTAGATAATGAAAAAGAAACTATGGTTCGCTTTAAAGATTATGGTTTTTTCATGCCACTAAATTCTGCTGGTAGAGAAGTTGTTGTAGAAGGTAAG
Source organism: uncultured Polaribacter sp. (assembly GCA_964477255.1). GTDB lineage: Bacteria > Bacteroidota > Bacteroidia > Flavobacteriales > Flavobacteriaceae > Polaribacter. The sequence goes on along the minus strand of CAYZDK010000036.1, from coordinate 10,874 downwards.
GCATTTGTTAAAGAAACTTCTGTAGACGAGTTGAGACATTATGCAGAAGATGCTGGTAAATCTGAAGAAGAAATTGCACAAATTACGGAGCCAAAAAAAGAATTTTCTTTTGAAGCTCATGGTGTTTTAATGAAGCAGTAATGGCAAGATATTTTTTTGTTTTTTGCCTCTTGTTTCTACTTTCTTGCAAACAAGAACAGCAAAAAAATCAACCGAAAGAAAATGTAATGATAGAGCAGTCAGAAATGGCTGCTCTAATGTTAAATATGTACGGTGTAAATGCTGCAAATAAAAAAATGGTCTTAGAAGGTAAATTGCCGCAAGGCATGCCAGAAAATTTTAAAAATATTCATAGCGCAGTTCTAACCACACCATCTGATAGAGACCAAGCTTTTAAAGCATATTCTGACTTTTATTTGGCTAGTGTTAAATCGTTTTACAATACTACAAACATAGACTCTTTAGTAGCAAACCATAATAAAGTAATAAATAGTTGTATTACTTGCCACGAAGTAAAATGTGTTGGTCCCATACCAAAAATTAAAAAACTTTTAGTGAAATAAATTTGAAGAGAGAGATTTTACTTACTTCAGACGGTTCTACAACCATACATATTCCAGATTGGAATGAGCAATACCATTCAAAGCATGGCGCAATTCAAGAAGCAGAGCATGTTTTTCTAAAAATGGGGCTAGAATTTTATGTTTCTAAAAAACTAAATAATAAAAGCCAAGAAATATCTATTTTAGAAATTGGATTTGGGACAGGGCTTAATGCTTTTATGACTTATTTAAAAGCTGCAAAAAACGCTTTTTTAATTAATTATATAGGTATAGAAGCTTATCCTGTAGCGTCTGATGAAGTTCAGAAAATGAATTACACCCAAGAATTAAAAGCAGAAACCAGCAGCAATGTTTTTGAAAAAATGCACAACGTTTCTTGGGATAAAAAACATAACATTACTTCTACTTTTTCTTTAACTAAAAGAAAACAGTTTTTCGAAGACATTTCAGACAAAGAAGTGTGTAATCTTATTTATTTTGATGCTTTTGGAGCTAGAAATCAACCAGAATTGTGGACTGAAAGCATCTTCTCCAAAATGTATATTGCACTTAAAAAAGATGGCGTTTTGGTAACTTATGCAGCCAAGGGTTCAGTTAGAAGAGCAATGCAAGCAGTTGGTTTCACTGTAGAAAGACTTCCTGGCCCTCCAGGAAAAAGAGAAATGTTGCGAGCAATCAAAAATTAAACTAGTAACTTTGAATTATGAAATTTGAAAGAAAATTTGGAAGACAAAAAAAGTCGAACCCAAAAAAAGGGTTGTTGTTTGTGTTGTTACTAGCCATCGTTTTATTTTTATGGTTTAATGCAGAATCATTGCTATCAAGTTTATTTAATTCTTAATTGGCGGCAGAAAGAATCATATTAGGTATAGACCCTGGAACAACAATAATGGGTTTTGGACTCATTAAGGTTATCGGAAAAAAAATGGAGTTTATTCAAATGAATGAGTTGCAGCTTAAAAAGTACGATGACCATTACATAAAGCTGAAATTAATTTTTGAAAGAACCCTAGAGTTAATAGATACTTATAATCCTGATGAAATAGCCATTGAAGCTCCTTTTTTTGGAAAAAATGTGCAGTCTATGCTTAAACTTGGTAGAGCGCAAGGGGTAGCAATGTCTGCTGGCTTATCAAGAGAAATTCCGATTACTGAATATTTGCCCAAAAAAATTAAAATGGCCATAACAGGTAATGGAAATGCTAGTAAAGAGCAAGTTGCATTAATGCTAAAATCGCTTTTAAACTTAACTACCTTACCAAAAAACTTAGATGCTACAGATGGTTTAGCAGCTGCAGTTTGCCACTTTTATAATTCTGGAAAGCAAGTAGGAGGAAAACATTACACAGGTTGGGCCAGTTTTGTAAAACAAAATGAAAAGCGAGTAAAAAAATGAGTGGTATTTACCTTCATATTCCATTTTGTAAACAAGCTTGTTACTATTGCAATTTTCACTTTTCTACTTCATTAAAAAAGAAAGCGCAACTATTAGATTGTTTGGTACAAGAAATAGAGTTTCGAAAAAACGAATTGCAAAGTAATGTTGTAGAAACCATTTATTTTGGTGGTGGCACACCATCTTTACTATCTACAGAAGAAATACAAATTCTACTTCAAAAAATATTTTCGACTTTTCAAGTTGTGGAAAATCCTGAGATAACATTAGAGGCAAATCCTGATGATTTATCCAAAGAAAAAATAATGCAGCTTTCTAAATCGCCAGTAAATAGGCTAAGTATTGGAATTCAATCTTTTTTCGAAAAAGATTTAAAGCTGATGAATCGCGCTCATAATGCAAAAGAAGCAAAAGAATGTCTAGAGATTGCCACACAGTATTTTGATAATCTTTCTGTAGATTTAATTTATGGAATTCCAGATTGCACCAATGAAGAATGGCTTACAAATATTAAAACAGCTTTAGGGTTTGGTATTCCGCATATTTCGTCTTACGCTTTAACTGTAGAACCAAATACAGCTTTAGAGAGTTTCATTAACAAAAAAATCATTAAAAATGTAGATGATGACTTAGCGCAAGAACAGTTCTATATTTTGCTTAAGGAATTAGAAAATAACGACTTTATTCATTATGAATTATCAAACTTTGGTAAAAAGGGGTTTTTTAGTAAAAACAATTCAAGTTATTGGCAAGGAAAACCGTATTTAGGCATTGGTCCTGCTGCACATTCTTTTAATGGAGAACAAAGAAGTTGGAATGTTTCTAACAACTCCAAATACATCAAATCTATTAATAATAATGAGTTGCCAATAGAAAGAGAAAAATTAACCAAAACAGATCAGTTTAACGAATATGTAATGACTGGTTTACGTACCATTTGGGGAGTTTCTATTGAAAAAGTACAGCAAGATTTTGGAGAGCGTTATGCCAAGCATCTTATTATTTATGCCCAAAAATATATTTCGCAAGGATTGCTTTACAAAGAAAACCAAATTCTAAGAACAACGAAAGAAGGAAAATTTTTATGCGATGGAATTGCTTCTGATTTGTTTATATTAAACCTGTCGTAAATCGCGAATTTTTAAAAGAAATTAAGTAGTTTTAACAAACTTATTTTTTGACCAATGAAAGCGATTATTGAATACAATTCAAGAAAAATAAAAATTAACGTCTCTAAACCAATAGATATTTCTATTGCAATTAATGCCCAAAAGCCTAGTGTTAATGCTTGGTATATAGACGATCCTAAAGTATCTCCAGAAAAGTTTGATGATTATGAAGTAACCGTAGCAAATGGTGCTGTTGTAAACTTTAATTCCATCAATTTTAATCCGCATTCACACATCACACATACAGAATGTGTTGGGCATATTACTGAGAAAATACATTCTGTTAATAAAAATTTACAGCACTATTTTTTTGTTGCAGAGGTAGTTACGGTTGCACCAGAAAAACGAGGAGAAGATTTTGTTATTGGAACCAAACAATTAAAAACAGCACTTAGAAATAAGAAAAGAGATGCAATTGTAATTAGAACGCTTCCTAATTTAGAAGACAAAAAAGAAGCACGCTATTCTAACACCAATTGGCCTTATTTATTAGAAGATGCAGCCCATTATCTTAAAGAAAAAGGAATAAAACATCTATTGATAGATTTACCCTCTGTAGATAAAGAAAAAGACGGTGGAAAATTATTAGCGCATAATGCTTTTTGGAATACCTCTGGAAAATTACGAATGGATGCTACAATTACCGAATTTATCTATGTGCCAAATACGGTTAAAGATGGCGAATATTTGCTAAACTTAATGATTGCTCCTTTTGATAACGATGCTACACCAAGCAAGCCAATTTTGTATAAAATTCTGAAAGATTGAGAAAATTTTCGCTAAAACAACTCCTCTTTTTTTTAGGCTTTATATTGTTTGTTATGTATGGCCCTTTTTACAAAGATATCTCTGTGTCAGACATAAAACTAAAATATGCCAATGAACATTCTAAATTTGTAACTATAGATGGTGTAGAAGTCCATTACAGAGAAGAAGGTAAAGGGTTTCCAATTGTTTTAATTCATGGAACAGGGTCTTCATTGCACACTTGGAACGATTGGACAGCGGAACTCCAAAAATCGTATCGTGTAATTCGTATGGATTTACCAGCATTCGGAATTACAGGGCCAAACAAAACGAATAACTATTCTATAGCGAGTTACACGCAATTTCTTACCAAATTTATAGACCAATTGGGGCTAGAGAAATTTTATTTGGCTGGAAATTCTTTAGGAGGAAATATTGCATGGAATTATACCGCAGAAAATCCGGACAAAGTGCACAAACTTATTTTAATAGATGCAAGTGGTTTGCCAACCAATAAACCACAACCTGCCATTTTTAAGTTGGCAAAAACTCCAATTATAAACACCTTGTTTTTAGCAATTACGCCAAAATTTTTAATTAAAAAGAATTTAGAAGAGGTCTATGCAAGTGACACTAAAATAACCACAAAATTGGTAAATAGATACCATGATATGGCGTTAAGAAAAGGCAATAGAGCAGCTTTTATAGCGCGTGCTAAAACCGATTTTAAGCTAGATGCAAAAACCAATTATGCGAAATTAGAAAGTGTACCAACACCAACTTTATTGGTTTGGGGTGCAAAAGATACTTGGATTCCTTTAGATAATGGAAAACGAATGGATAGCATTTTGCCAAACTCTAAATTAGTGGTAATGCCAAATACTGGGCATGTACCTATGGAAGAAAACCCAAAGGAAAGTTTGGCTATTGTAATGGAATTTTTGGAGGTTCGCTAACGTTATTGTATATAAAAAGTAGCAGAATAAAAATGCTATTATTTTCATTCTATAAATTAAAATAGCAGACAAGTACAAACTTTGTAGTTTGCACTTAACTGCTATTTTTTATATACGTGGTTGTGCAACGTAATTTTAGTTAATCTTCTTTTTGTGTAAATAATTTATCTTTTTTTATACCTGATAAAATAAATGGAGTTACTAAAGATAATGCTGCTAAAATATTTACAATATCAGAACTTTCAAAAAATGAAGTTGATATTGCAATTAAAGCACAAATAATGAAAATTACTTTATATCTATTTTTAATTTTTAATAAAAATGGCAATACTAAAAAACTAATACCACCAAGAATTACTAATCCATTGTGAAAGTTAATCATATTATAATATTTTAAAACATACAATCCGCAAATTCATATACCATTAAAACCGCACCAAAACCACCACCTAATCTAGTTAATATTTTTCCAGCAGCCTTCATTGCAGCACTCCTAAAAGCTGCAGCTGCAGCTGCATCAACAGCCCAACCAGCTGCTACTTCACCAAGATATAATGCATGAAGCGAATTGACAAGTGTTGCTGCAGCATTTATTCCAAATGCTTCAGCTGCACAATACCATAGGTCACCTTCATTTTTTAAGTTTGTTTTACTTAAATTTGATGATTCTGAATGCTTGTAAGATAATAATATACCAAAAATAGCATAAACATCATCATTGATTTCACCACCTGTAATTTCCTTTAAATCTTCCTCTACAAATCCAATATCTTTAAAAATAGTTTTAGTATCTTCAGCAATAGGTTTTAAAAAATCAATTTGTACTTTTTTTTGAGTTTCATTCTTCTCTTTTTCATTTAATTGACTTATAAATAAATCAACTTTTGAATTTAAAATATTGAGCTTATTAATTCTTTCTTCGTAAGATAAAAAGGTGTTTTCTTCTATAGTGTTTTCTTCTGAACAATTTATGAATGCCAATGAAGTAAAAAATAACATTATTGCAATTAGTGTTTTATTTATATTCTTCATTTTAATTTTGTTTTATGGAAAATTACTGTACTATAATTTTAGAATTTTCCGAATTATTATTTTTACTCTTTCGATTTTCAATAACTCGATTTACTTTTTCTTTTATTTCGGTTTCAACTTTCACATTTCCGATTTTGGGTGGTCAGCCCTTTATCGACCATAATTTTAGGTTTATGTTGCACAACGCATTCACGAATATGCGTCGTTTTAATGACTTATATTCGTCGTTAGCGAAGTTAAATTTTTTAGCTTATAGAAACAAACCAAATTATTTCTTAAAACTTAGCTATCTTTAAAGCAAAGATTAAAAAATGCACATAGAACAGCTTAGGGATTTCTGCATGACTAAAAAAGGCGTAACCGAACATTTCCCTTTTGACGAGGTTACTTTAGTTTTTAAAGTAATGAACAAAATGTTTTGTTTGGTTGGGTTAGAAAAGTGGGAAAGTGGACAACAACAAATCAATCTAAAATGCAATCCTGAAAAAGCAATTGTATTAAGAGAAGAGTTTGAAGGAATTGCACCTGGTTGGCACATGAGCAAAAAACATTGGAATACTGTTAGCGTTAACACAAGTGACGTTTCAGACGCTTTGGTTTTCGAATTAATTAATCATTCTTACGATATAATTGTAGCAAGTTTACCTAAAAAAACAAAAGAAGCATTTAAAAATTCTTAAGAAATTCTTTTTCTATAATGAAGAGGTGTTGTTTTTTTTATCTTTTTAAACTTCCGGTTAAAATTAGAAATGTTATGAAATCCACAAGAATAGGCAACTTGCGGAATAGATAAATCTGTATTTTGCTGCAGCAACTTGCAGGCATTCTCTATGCGAATTTCGGTAAGAAATTCTACATAGGTTTTTTTAGTACGTTTTTTAAAGTATTTACAGAATGCATTTTTTGTCATGTTTGCCTCGCATGCAACATCTTCTAAACTAATTTTTTCACTGGCATTTTTAATGGTATAATCAAAAACAGTTCGTAATCTTTTGCCATCATTATCAGAGAAAACTTTTTGATTTACAATATTAGATAATGTTCTCGTTTTAGCACTTGCAATAGTTTTTAATATTTCTAAGAGTGCAATAAATCGCTCTAACTTTGAAGCATTTTTTAATCGATTAAACTGCTGGTTAATTTCCTCTTTTTTGTTTTCTACCACAATACCCTGCTTAATTTTTAAAAATAAAGCATCTAACTCAGAAAATTTATTTTTCGAAAAAAAGTCACTGCCAAAAGTATTTTTAGTGAAAAATAAACTAAGCATTTCTGAGTTTTCATGGGTGTTTTTATCCGATTTAAAAGCATGCGGTAAATTACTGCCAATAAGAAAAATATCTCCTTCTGAATATCGAATTAAACTATCAGAAACCAAAAGCGTTCCTCTTCCTTTTTTAAGATAGCTAACCTGAATTTCATCATGTTGATGCAATTGATCGTAGAAAACTTCTTCGACATCTTCTTGGTAGAGTAAAGTGCTATTTTCTGGTTTAGGTATTTTAAAAGGAAAAACTTTCATAATGCAATAATACATACAAAAATATTCTATATAGAGGTTTTTGTCTACAAAAAGGATAAAATAGTATATAAAAAGAATAATTTAATAGAAAATAGATAGGTGTAAAATATTATTTTTAATCTACAATAAAACGATTTAAATGAAAAGCAATTGGGATGGTGTAATGCCAGCAGTATTTACATGGTTAAAAGAATCTAAATCTGGTACCCTAGAAATTGATTTTGATACCACACAAAAGCAGGCAGCAGGTATTTTAAATACACAAGGAAAAGGAGGTAGCAGAATGAGTGGATTAGTAGGTTCTGGAACTTTAGGAGAAAATAGCTACTTGAGTACAAAACAAAGATTGTCTTTATTAAAATCTCTTGCAGAGGTAGCTAAAGACTATAAAGTTCCATTAATTAGTGGAGCTTCTGCAGCAACGAAAGAAGAACTTGCCAAAATAATTGAAGGCCTGGCAAAAGTTGGTGTAGAAACGGTAATGGTGATGCCTCCAAAAACAAAGGAAGTTCCTTCAGAAAAAGAAATGTATGAATACTATGCCCTTTCTGAAGCCACAGCAAATGCAGTTGGGGTAACAATTATGCCTTATAACAATCCTGATGCAGCAGGATATCATGCACTTTCTACAGATCTTCTTTTAAGTCTATCAAAGCTGCCAAAGGTAAGTGCACTAAAAATTTCTACTATAGATGTTTCTATTATTGAAACCTTACTATTAAAAAATAACGATTTAAAAATTTTAGCAGGAGTAGATACAGTTACTGTTTATGCAGGGCTTGCAGGAGCAAGTGGCGGAATTACAGGGGTAGGTTGTATTTTTCCGAAAGCTAGTATTACAATGCAAGAATATGTGGTAAATGGAGAATGGGCAAATGCTTATAAAATTTCCCAAGCATTAAATTCCTTATCGTATTTAGATGCCCAACCTTTGCTTATGGAATACCTAAAGTTAGCCATGGGAATTCATCATGATGATGTTGCTGGTGGATTGCGTACTTTTGGGAAGCAATTAACCAAACAGCAAATTAAAGATGTACATGCAAGATATATTTTAGCAAAAGAAAGACTAGAGGTTTTAGATTTGATATAGTAATACTTTCGAAGATTCATAAAGGATAAAGTATATTAAAAGCAACTAAATTTGAAAAAAGACATTATAAATACATTAGTATGATAACAGGAAAAAATTACATTGGTAATCATTTATCAGCGTCAGGAAATAAAACACATAAAACATTTAATCCAGAGTTAAATCAAGAAAATGAAGTTGTTTTTACAGAGGCGTCTTCTGAAGAAATTCAAGAAGCAGTAGATTTAGCATCAAAAGCATTTGAAGAATATCGATTTATTTCTGGAGCTAGAAAAGCGGTTTTTTTAAATACCATTGCAGATGAAATTTTAGCTTTAGATAACGAATTAATTGAAACCTATTGTGCTGAAACTGGTTTGCCAGAAGGAAGAGCAAAAGGAGAAAGAGGAAGAACTATTGGGCAATTAAGAAGTTTTGCAAACTTAATAGCAGAAGGTTCTTGGGTAGAAGCAACTATAGATACTGCACAACCAAATAGAGAACCAATGCCAAAAGCAGATATTAGAAAGATGAATATTCCTTTAGGTCCTGTTGTTGTGTTTGGTGCAAGTAATTTTCCTTTAGCGTATTCCACAGCTGGTGGAGATACTGCAGCAGCTCTTGCAGCAGGCTGTCCTGTAATTGTGAAATCACATCCTATGCATTCAGGTACAGGGGAATTAGTTGCATCAGCCGTAATAAAAGCTGCAACTAAAACAGGAATGCCAAATGGTGTTTTTTCAAACTTAAATTCTAGCGGAATAGAAGTTGGGCAAGAGTTAGTAGCCAATCCAAAAGTAAAAGCAGTTGGCTTTACAGGCAGTATAAAAGGAGGTAGAGCATTATTTGATTTAGCATCAAAAAGAGAAGAGCCAATTCCAGTTTTTGCAGAAATGGGAAGTATAAATCCAGTGGTTTTATTGCCAAAAGCATTAGAAAATAGAGCTACTGAAATTGCAAAAACCTATGCAGGTTCCATTACATTAGGAACAGGGCAATTTTGTACAAATCCTGGATTATTGCTTGGTATTAAAAGTGATGCACTTAGTGAATTTGTTCATCATTTGTCACAAGAAATTTTAGAAATAAACCCCTCTTGTATGTTGCATCCAAATATTAAAAAAGGATACAATGCTAATAAAGAAAAAGTTGTTTCTCAAGAAAAAATTACTGTTACAGCAAATTACGAAGCTGAAGTAGCTAACAATTATGCGCAACAAACTGTTGTTTCTGTAGACGGGAAAACATTTTTAGAGAATACAACCTTACATTTAGAGGTTTTTGGTCCTTTTTCTATGGTGGTACAGTGCGAAAATACAGCCGAATTACAACAAGTTATTGAAAATTTAGAAGGGCAATTAACAGGTACTATTCTTTCTGATAATAAAGAAATTGATAATTATTCTAATGTAATAGCTGCTTTACAAAATAGAGTAGGAAGAATTATTTTTAACGGGGTGCCAACAGGTGTAGAAGTTTGTGAGTCTATGGTGCATGGAGGGCCATATCCTGCATCTACAGACAGTCGTTTTTCTGCAGTAGGTATTACTTCTATTAAACGTTGGGTAAGACCTTTTAGCTACCAAAGCTGGCCAAATGAACTTTTGCCAGACGAGTTAAAAAACGAAAACCCATTAGGTATTTCTCGTTCTGTGAATGGAAAGAAAACGGTTGATAAAATTTAAAGATATGCAACTAAAAAAAATAGTAGGTGTATTCATTTTTGCATTAATAATAGCATGTAATGGTTCAGATTCTGGCAAACAATTAGAGAATATTATTGAAAAATACCAAACAAAAAGAGAATATGACTTTACGTGGAATACATCTCTAGAAAATACTGTAAAATACTATGAACTTGAAGCAGATTTTGCAAAAGAGTTGCTTAAAGAATTAGCAAATGTATCTGAAGAATCCTTAACAGAAACCGACAAGATTTCTAAAGAATTATTGCAGTTTGTTCTACAAGATAAAATAGATCAACATCAATTTAAAACGTATTTAAATCCTATTACTTCAGAATCTGCGTTTCATTTAAGATTAAATAATATTGCCAAACGATCTTTACAAGACCAGAAATCCATTCAAAACTATTTTGAAGATTTGGAGGAATTACCAAAACGAGTAGATTATAATTTAGCACTTTTAAAGGCTGGTGTTGATGCAGGAATATCACAACCAGCAGCAGTATTTAACGAATATGAAAAAACTTACGATATTCATATTGTTTCTGATGTTACAAAAAGTGATTTTTACAAGCCATTTTTAAGGCTACCAAAAAGCCTTAGCGAAAGTAAAAAAGACTCTGTTTTAAAGGCTGCTAAAAGTAGCGTGCAAAAGAACGCAATAGATCAGTATAAAAAGATAAAAACTTTTTTTGAGGAGTATTATTTTCCAAACACAAGAAAAGAGTTAGG
>CAYZDK010000035.1:0-26153 GCA_964477255.1 uncultured Polaribacter sp. | reverse complement strand
TCATCAGGAAAAGATTGGATTCTAGCTGCTTCTCTTACAGATAAAGATCTAACTTGCTTTTTATCTGGATAAATATAATGATGCCCATCTTTAGCTATATGAGCTACCATAGTGTGAGATAAACCATTACCATCTACTACTTTAAACCTGTCAACAAATGATTTTTGATTATTGTGAGTTTTCAATCTTTCTGGTAAATCAGGATATTTTAATCTTTCTCCCTTTTCAAATTTATTGATTGCTATTTTATAGATTTCTAAATCCCTATTATTATGAGGTCTTGCAATATGTTGTGTTACAAAATCAACACCATTTCTTAAATCAAATTTTGATAAATAACCTGTTGTGTCAGTTCTATATTTGGTAATATTATTTTGTTCTCCGGGTTTAAGCGTTTTTAAGTCAATCAATAAGTCATTAACAGTCCAAATACTCTCTTTTACATTTTTTCCGTTGTTGAGTTCTGGAAACTTAAAATCAAAATCTTTTCTCCAACCAATTAAGATAATTCTTTTACGTTTTTGAAGCACATCATAATCTGATGATGTTTCTATCGAATAATCCAATTCATAACCTATTCTTTTAAAATAAGCTCTCATGTTTTTAAAAAACTTACCATCATTTGCTGTTATCAAGCCAAGAACATTCTCAAACACAAACACTTTTGGTCTATATTCTTTTAAAAACTTTGCATACTCTTTATAAAGATAATTTCTTGAATCATCTCTCATTTTGTTTTTATCTCTTGCTCTACCAATTAAAGAATATGCCTGACAAGGTGGACCCCCAACAATTAAATCAATTTCTCTATCCGCTGCTAATTTATTTATCCTTTTGAAAATCTCTGTATTATTTTCGCCACCAATCGCTGAATTAATAACTGATTTTGAAATTTCATGATTGCTAAAATTTGAAATAAATTTTTCTCTGGATAATTTTTCTAAAAGATAATCGTGGTAATAATCAAGTTTATTTTCTTCTTTTAGTTTGTGATAAGTAAGTCTAGTTTCTAGTGTTTTAGAAGCATTAGAATCAATTTCTACGTGAGCGATTGGGTTAAACCCGGCTTTTATAAATCCTTCAGATAAGCCACCAGCACCAGAAAATAAATCTATAAAATTCATAAAAAAATATTTCAAATAACCAAAAATAATTTTTTTATGTTGAATAACCTGGAGATTTCCATACAAAATTTTTAGGAATTATTATGAGACATGAAATAAAATGATTTTTTTTAAATTCTTTTGTCAATAGTATTTTTATCAAAAGTAATCAAATTGAAGAGCTGTCGCATTCTGGAACGCACTCTGTTTCCATAGTGCTCTTCTAATTCTTGTGCGTTTAAATTTGTAGTTGTGTGGTTTTTTGACTTTTAACCTTTTAAAACTTTTAATAATCTAAAATTAAGGTATAGTTTTTCTTTACCTACTTGTTCACTTGTCAGGAAACCGTTTGCTTCCAACTCTTTTAAATAATTACCCACTGTTTTTAGGTTACCTAAACCTGCATTTTCTAACTGGTTACGTTTGGTATAAGGCAACTTAAACAGTACTTCCAACAAATCTTTTGAATATATTTTCGGTAATTTTTCTTGAATTTCGGCACCCATTACATTCATTAGCTTTTCTATCTCTGCTATTTGCTGACGCCCTTTTAAGGCTGTTTCCTCTACCATAACCAGCATATACAGAATCCAATCTTCCCAATTGCCATTTTCGGTAACGTTCCGAAGATTTGTATAATAATCGTTTTTATGCTCAATAATGTAACTACTTAAATATAATGCTGGTAAATTCAATAAACCTGTAAGTTTTAGATATAGCAAAAGAATGATTCTACCTGTACGTCCATTTCCGTCAAAAAATGGGTGTATGGCTTCAAATTGATAATGAATGATGGCCATTTTTACTAAAGGGTCTATATCATCTTCGGCATGAATAAAATCTTCAAGATTTTTTAGCTTTTCCCTAATTATTTCTTCTCCTTCAGGCGGTGTGTAAATGACTTGGTTGGTAGCCGGATTTTTAAGCTGTGTTCCTGGAGCATTTCTAATGCCAGATTTGTTCTCTTTTATTATTCGCATTATTGCTATAAAGAGATTTGTTTTAAGCACTGGTCTATTTTCAATCTGTTCTACTCCATACCATAATGCATCCTTATAGTGAATTACCTCTTTAGTCGCTGGGTTATTACTTTTTAAGTCTGCAATTGAGGCTTTAAACAATTCATCTTGGGTTGTTATAATATTTTCTATAGCAGAACTTGCTCGGGCTTCCTGCAAGTTGATGGTATCTATAAATAATGTTGGGTTTGGCAGATTGGTTATTGCTCCTTTTAATTCTGATAACGCTCTACTGGCCGTAATAGTTTTTTTAAGTATGGCCATAGTCTCTACTTCTTTCTTTGGCGGAAGTAGTGGTAAATTGTTATATGGCTCTTCGGGATTATAACTCATTTTACTACCTTTCTTATATTTTAAACAAGGGCGTTAAACGTCCTTAATATTAATTCAAGGGTAAATATAGTGAAAAATTACTCTCGTTTTACACACAAGGGTAAAAATTGCCCTTGTTTTAAATACGCGGGCAAAACTTACTTTCGTTTATAAAATTGATTTATTGAAGAAGCAATTCAATTTTGGGAAATTTTGAGTTTTTTGCCAAAGTTTAATTTAATATTCTGACTTGGATTTATTAACAACCTCGCCAGCTGGCTCCTTCGCTAAAAACATCCACTGGATGTTTTTTAACACTTGGACCGGTGTTGAGGTGTTGTTGTCCTTTATTTTCTCTTATCCACACTTTCTTTATCAAAACCAATCAAATTAAAGAGTTGCCGCATTCTAGAACGTACTCTATTTCCATATCTTTCTTCTAATTCCTGTGCGTTTAAGTTTGTGGTTGCGTGAGTTCTTACTTTGCGCTGCAAAAATAAATCATAACGTGATAAAAGGATTTCACCCATCACATTACAGTCTTTTCCAAAATGCCTTCCAGTTGTTTCTACACCTAAATCATCGAAACAATAAAATCCTTGATTTCCATAATCTTCAATTGTTTTAAAACCAATATTGTTAAACGCAAATGTTATGTTTCTTGCAGGAATAACCTCATACGGTTTATGATGTGGCACCATACACCTCAAAAGCTTCATTAAACTAGTTTTGCCACAACCTACTGGTCCAGATAACAAAATCCCTTTATTGGGATCTATATTTAGTTTTTTGCAAGTTTCAAAATCGCGTATGAAATAAATGCATAGCTTGTATAGAATTGCTTTATCTTCTGTATGGATTATAAAATTTTTACCAAACAGTAGTTTTCCTTTTGCTTCTAAATAGATGAGTATTTTTTGGAAATTATAATGGATTGTGTTTCCTTTTAGTTCTCCTAATTGGTATTGGACTGCTCCTTCAGTTATTATGTGAGGTTGGAAATTATTCATTTTTTAGTTAATTCCAATACTTTTCCATTGATGAAAAGTATTCAAAAAATCTAGACTGCACATTATTTTCTGGATTTTCACAAAATATTCCACTCACGTGTCCAGACCGTAAACTCTTTGGACACTTACCGTTTCTTATTTTAGAAAATCTATAAAAATAATCTGATGTCATTGGGAGTTTGAATTTTATTTTAGTTATTTTATTATACATAGCGAGAGAATGATATGATAATTGAACTCAGAGTTATGAATTCTAAGTTCTGTTTTAAGAGACCTTTCGGCATGCTAATGGTACCATTGAGAATTATTTTACAAAGGTTCACTGTAGTTTTTGTTTTTGGTTGTCTTGAGGTTGTCTTGATTTTGGCTGACTGTATTTTGTATTTGTTTGTTTTTTTCTCTTGACTGCGCTCGAGATGACATGATTTCTTTTGCTTTTATCATCCAGTTTTTTGCTGTGGCTTGCCAATTGATAATTTTTGTTTTACCCCCTACTTTCCAACCTATACCTTGGTAATGATTGTAAAATTTTTGAGCTTCTATTTTTGGCCAATTTTCTTTTTCAAAAAAAGCAATAACTTCATTTTCATTTTTTGGCTGGTCTAGTTTAGAACTATTTTTATTGTTTCTATTAGTTTGTATATGTTTATTAATAGATACCAATGCTTGTCCACTACTTGTCTCGATATTGGTATTGTCGCGTACCAATGCTTGTCCAGTACTTGTACCAAAATCGAACATCTTAATTTTACTGCCTTTGTAAGGATTGTGTGATGGATAATACACAATATATTTCCAATGACTTAATTCTTTGATACACTTGTGATACGTAGATTTTGAGCCAATTTTCGAGAAGCGCATTACCTCTTCACGATTGATATAGAATTCTTCTAAAAACCGATTGTTATTCCATATCTGAAAAAGTGCTATATACAAACTGATATGTGTAGGATTCAATCTATTGTCTTTTGAGAATTGGAGAAATACCCCTTTTAGGTGTTTTATGTAATTTACTTTTTGCATAGATTAGACTTCTCATACAATTTTACTCTCCCGTTTCGACAAGCTCAATGTGACAATAAAATCACTCGAAGTGACATTTAGAACTTATTGTGAATACGGTTTTCTTGCATTACTTTTTGAATATCTTCATAATCGTAGTAGATAACACCTCCTACCTTTGTGTAGGGCAATGTTCCATTGATTCTAAGATTTTGTAATGTTCCTGGCGAGATACTTAAAAGATCTCTCACTTCTGGAGATTTTAACCATTTTTTTGGCGCAAAACCTGATTGATGATTCAGCATTGCTTTGATGTCTTCTATTAATTCTTCTTTAAATTCACGAAGATCTTCTGTTGTGATAATTTGTGTTGGCATTGTTTTTAGTTTTTAGCTTTTGGCTATTGGCCATTTGCCTATGATTTTTTAAAAATATACTTATCGATACATCCTTTTTTTGTTAGGAAGCTCGAAGTGATAGAAAATCAAACTTTTTAAAGACCATAAAACATGTTTAGGATTTTGAAAAAGAAGAAGCCGTCTGCTATATCCCCCAACATAGTATTTGTGACAGCCCCTTCTTAATTGGTTTAGCTCACGACTTTAAATTTTAATGATTTGAGTTCGTGAACCTTTGGTTTAGCTCACGACTTTCCTGTTTTTTATTAAGGAGTTCGTGAATCGCTGATTTGACTTTCTGATGCCAAATTTGAGAAGAGATTTTAAAAGAATTACGTAACCTAAACGTAACTTCGGAAAAAAATAATTTTTGATATCTTTTGACTTTAAATGTACATACAAAGCATTTGTTTATTAGAAATTTTAGGTGATTTTTTAAATAACCTTGATTTTGTTAATTACGGTTTACTACCCTTTTTAAATACCATCATCATAATCTAATTTTTCCTGAAGTGATGAAGTGATTTTGTCTAAAAATTTAGTTCTGTTTAGAACTCTATTTTTAATATCTGAATATATTTTGTATTGATTAGTTATTTCTAGATCGAAGAACTTTGAGAAAATTTCGATTAAATCTTTTGAATTAATCGCACCATAATTTATGGAACCAGAGGTTTTTAAAGCATACATGAGTTCTATAAAATCTGTTTTTGACGCTGTCCATTTTAAAGGTTCATTCATTGTATTAAGGTTTTCATTAAATACACCTGATTCTATTCTTTTTAGTTTTTCAATTTCTTTTTTATAAAATTCTGTCAATAAATCATAAGCCATTACTTCTGCAGCGAGCGTGTCGTGACTTGTATAAAATTCTGAATCTAAATAGACAGATAATTCTGTATTAAAAAGATCTAATTGTTTGTTTTCTCTTAAAAAGTATAAATGATCTAGGAAGTTACTATTGTGTTTGTAGTAACTGTAAAAATCTATATTCTTTTTCTTTTGCTGCTCTAGTTTCTTTAATTCGTTTTTTAAATAATTTTTTAAAATAGAATTGGTTGCGTTGGGTTTACTTATATGATATTTTAATTGACTACTAAAAAAAATGAGGTCTGCATATATAGATGGTTTTAAATGTTTAAAAAACTGTATTTCTTCTTTGGTATTAGAAAATTTTGTTGATCTTAAATTAATTCTGAGCTGATTGAGTAAATTTTCTGCTTCTTTAATTTGAAATTTTAATCGTGTTACTTTATCCTTTCTATTACGTATTAGGCTTTCTTGTTGTCTTTTATACTTTTCTATCAGGGGAATGATTTTTTTCATAAAGTCGTTCTGTATCTACTGTAATATGAGATAAAAAGTATTTTACGCGAAAAACGATTTATCCTTGCCATGAACAGTATTAAAGTGCTTTAGCTATTACCACTTAATGCTTTACGAGTACCACAATTTATTTTTTAGAAAACAATTATACACTTCCCTCCATGCATATATAAATCCAAATAGATATAAAGTTTGAAAGAGCTTTGATGGATAGCTAGAGTTTTAAATACAATTACTGTATTTAAAAATGCAAATAATTACAACTATTCAAAATAATACTTTACTTCCTAAATCATAGTTTAGATATAGTATCTTCAATTTAAATGATTACTTCTTTGGCTTACTTGGCTTTAAAGATGGTTTGTTACCTGGTGTGTCTTTATTGTCTCTTCTTCTTCTATCAAGTGTGCCGTCTTTCTTTTTGGGTTTTGGACCTGGTTTTATTGCTGTAATATTCATATTTAAACTTTTTGAATTTTAGTGTTATCTTCTATTTATTAATGTTTACTCTCTAGTTTTTTACAAGATGTCCTTCTTTAATTATGTATGGTTTTGTTAATACTCTTTTTTATACGAGATTTAAAACAAGTTTCTGGTTATCTAATTTTTGATTAATGATATCCTGTATAGTAAATATCACACAATTAGTAACAATTTAAACGCAGATAATCCGTAAAAATAGTAAGGTGAAACCATATTTTTAAATACAAACATTGATCTTAAATCTAGCACGAAAGTATTATTTTGTCGCAATCGCTTACACGTTTTTAAATGATAATATTTATTACACTAACTTGATAAATATAAAGCAACATCTTTTTGTATTCACTTATTTTTGTTTTAGTGATTAAAACACTATTATTTTTTAGACATTTTTTTTTAGAAGTAGATTACTTTTTCTCTGGTAATTCGACACTTCCTGAAATATTTATTGTAGGTTTTTTTTGTTTTCCTTTCTTTATATTTATTGATGGCCAATTTATCCTTTTAAAATTCCCTTTTTTAATATCAAAATCTAAAGGCTTACCAACTTCAATTATTTCATCAATTTCAAACTGCTCTTTAAATATATACACATAGCCTTTTTCTTTCGTTTCTAATTTATATTTTACTGAAGGTGCACTTAAAATTGATTTAAAAAAATCTAAGTCAAAATCATTATTCTTTATAGCTTCTTTAATTTTTTCCTCACTATCAGATATAGCTATTTCTGCAATTCTAATATTAGATATTGGTGTTGCTAAACTTGCTATTACACCAGCAACTTCGTCTATTTGACTATCCGTAGTAATACTTGATTCTGATAAAGTTCCATTCGTATTCAATTTTTGATTTAAGCTTGATGTACCGAGCCAAGGCATTTTTGCGTTTATGTAATATTTTGTCGAATAGTCAATAACCGAAGCTTTTGACCAACTATTTTCAATAATATTATTTGTCGATATTTGAGTGGATTCTAAACTTATTTTTTTGAGATTACTAATATCTAAAATAATTTCTTGAATTTTTTTATCGTTATAATTTGGGCTATTTAATAATAAAAGTTTTTCTTCTATACTTTTTGTGTCTTGGCCTTTTGCTATACGAGAGGTGTAAATTTTACTATTTACAGTTTTTCCGTTTTTAATTTCTTCTTTAATTAAACTTATTTCAATCCAATCATATAAGTACTTAGTTTCTTTCTGAATTATTTCTTTCTGAATAAAAAAGGGAATTCCTGCTTTTTTTTCAGAGTCGCTTTTTACAGTTAAAGTACTTGCGCAAGAGACGAGTAACATCAATGCTAAAATTCCCGAAATTTGATTTCTTAATTTCATAATATTTTAAGTTTTTGTTGGTTTAAATTGCCCCAAATGGTGAGTATAAGAATAGTAGTCGACTGCGTGAAATTTTTCTGTCAAATTACATGAAAGTTGAAGCGAATGACAAGCCTTTTATTTACTGCCATTTCAGGTATTATTTTTATACATTGTTAGGTACTTTCTTTTATTTGAATCTTAATTTTTTCTTATATAAAAACTCTATCTTATCATTTGTAATTATTAGAGTATCAATTTCACCACCTACCGAAGGTACTGCAGGTTCAAAACGCATCTGGTCAATAGTAGTTCTGATTAAATGTCTTGAAAAGTCAATTCCGTCTTGTAAGTTCATTGCATGAAAAATTGGTAGTCTTTGTGGGTTATTCAAAAGTCGATTAATTACATCTGTATCGCCACCCCTTAAAATACCATAATCGATTCTGTTTTCTGCTTCTACAAAATTTGACCTTTGACGGGTGTTGTTGAATATATCTAAACCAAACACGAATGGTTCATTTTCGTCATAACCCGCTACAACAAATCCCGTTTTAGGTATAGGATTAAAATTTCTAAAGTAATTTAGAAGTTCTGTTACTAATTCATCTGTAGTTTGAGGAATATTCTCCTCAAAAGCAATTTGAAATTCTTTAATATAATGTGCTATTGGTAAATTATCTATTTGTGCATCACCAAATGTTCCTAACCCAAATCTATCAAAAAGTTTGAATACTTTTAACGTAGCATCAGAAAGAGTAATGCTAGTCTGGATATTAATCATCTGTTGCGGATCTTGAGGATTTGGAACTTGGTTTGTCAAAGTCCCAGTCGTCCTACTATCTCCAGAAATAACAATTCCTGTTGGGGTATAAACTGCAATAATTACCGACATAACTTGAAGTTTTAATTATAAATTCCTTTGATTACGTATACTCCACTTTGCAACTCTACATCAAAATCCTTCCCTATATATTGGGTTAGATCAACACCTCCAAATAACACTCCGCCACCAAAACTAACTCCTGGACTCATTGTCACTCCGTTAATTTGTACAGTTACTTTTGGAGTTACTACTCCGTTACTGTTATTAAACAATTCATCAAATCTCATTCTCATAATTTCTACTTTTTTATGTATTAATGTTTAGTTGGTTCTGCTATTTTACGATTCCACAAATAGTGTTTAACCAGCAGCTAAACACACTTTACATGTATTATACCTTCATTAAACAGCTTGTAATACCCTTACTATCAGTTGTTTTTACCACTATAAACTATTAATTGAATTAAATGTTTTTGACAAACATTTATGTTTCATCAAATAATAAAGTTCATTTGTTCTGAATATATTATAAGCCATTAATTGAATTTTATTTCTTAAATCTAATCCCTGTTCTGGTAATATTATAGCTTAATAATGTTTCAACATTCTGGGGTAGATAGCTACATTAATTCCTGTTTTCTTATTGGTTTTTATAATACTAAAAACAATATTTTCTTTTTAAATCTATTTGTGATAACAGCATAATTTAACTCTTGTTTATAAATCATGAAAAAGGTAATTTTTAATAATTTGAACTATTCTTTATGAAATAAAACAATACTGATCGTAAACTAACTTTAATTATTCAAATTGAGGTAAGGCTTTTTAGTACTTTGTGTAAGGTATAACCATAAAAATATGTACTCCATTTTCTTTTTGTACTCTTTTAAAACTCCTTAGAATTAATCATTTTTAATATGAATAAATACAAAAGCAATGTAGACCTCACTTTAAAAATTATTAAGCTGTAAAAAATGAATCAGTTCTTGGTATAGTTTCTTACAAAGAACAGTATTGTTTGAAAAAACTGGAGCTAATTGGATTTTTTTGCAATTGTATCCATGGAGAAACCTCTACTATCAAGTATTGAGAATGGAAGGTAGGACCCTATTTCATTAACCTTAAAAAAGATAGTCGACGCATTGGGTTTTGAGGTAAAAGATTTTTTTAATTTCTAATTTACTTTTTTTAGCTATTTAATTTTTATTGTTTTCACTTACCTACTGTATGGTTTCTTATTACCTGTAAATCATTAATAAATAGTAATATTACAGAAAGCCTAACAATGAATTGTCTTATAGTAGATAATGACATCCAAACAATAAATAAGATTAAGTCTTATTTAAACAATTATAGCAACATTGTTCTTAATACTTCTTCTGAAGAAAGTGAGGAGGCTTTAGATAAAAGCATGGATGATAGTTTAGATGTCTTGTTTATTAATTTAGAAAGTAAGCGCTTAAACATATTAGAATTCCTATTAGATATTAGAAATTATTGGAAGGATGAATTAGAAATTGTTGCCTTATCATCAAAAAAGAAAGAAGCCTACTTAGCATACAAATATGATCTTTCTGATTTTCTATTGAAGCCAGTAAGTCATCACGCATTTAAAAAATCGCTTTTCAAATTAAAAAAAAAGCTCACTTTCAACTGTAGTGATACAATCTGTCTGAGGTCAAACAAAGATTTTCGATACTTAAAAACTTCAGAAATACTTTTTTTAAAAGCTGATAATAATACAACCGACTTTTATATGACAGATGGTTCAACAATAGGGGCCTACAAAACTTTAAAAACCTATGAAGACATGCTTCCAGAAAACTTCTTAAGAATTCATAGAAGCTACATTATCAATCGAAATTACATTACGAGAATACAATTTGGAAATCAGACTTGCACCCTTAAAAGCAATAAAATCAAACTACCCTTTACCAAATCATTTATTGATAATATCAATTTAATAAATACCTTTTACTCAGGTTTACCTGAACTTAGTAATTAAATCTCACCATTTCTAATCTTCAGTCCACTCTTGCAAGATACCCATTCACTAGATGTTCTTGGAGAAGCTTTCATTTACATAAAAACTCAAATACTTTTAAACTTGAATATTCAGAAGATGTAAACCGCATCTTTCTATTGTGCACAATTTTAAACTCCTGTTAAACAGGAAGGTAAACTATTGTTTAACTATTAAAATTTGTGTTATGAAATATTTAAAAACACTTTTAATTCTATTTATTTTTTCTATTTGTGTAACCTCTTGTACCGAGCTTGACGAAGATGAATCTTTATTAATTATTGAAAATACTCAGGCTACTGGTAATGAAGACCCAGAAAATAACGGTAGTAAAGTAGGTGGCTAATATACTTGATGTCAATATTTATGAATAGCCTTCATTTATTTGAAGGCTTTTTTTATATTTGATAGTCCATGAAAGCTAAGATTTTTTTCTTTTATATCCCTATTTATATACTTATTTCATGTAAAAAAGAAATTAAACTAAATAATAGTGACAAAGTAGACAGCCTTACTATTTGGATTAAAGAATCTAAGAATAAAAATAATCCAATAATAAAAAGAAAGAAATTACTACAAAAGAGCTACTCATTTCTTCTTGATAAAGCCTCCTACAAAAATCGACTTAAGACTTTAAGCGACATAACTTATCAAACCTTGGTTTTAAAAGATACAGCAACTTTTCTTAATCGAAATGATAAGGTAATAAAATTAGCGTTAAAAGAAAACGATTCCTTTGCACTTGGTGATGCCTACTGGAATTATGCTTCCTTTTATGTTAATACTGCACTGTATGATGAGGCTTTTCAGAACTTTGATAAAGCACAGTCTTACTTTAAGAAACATCCTTATTTTCAAGCCAAAATGTTTATAGGGAAGGCGTTTATACGAGGTAGGTTTTTGGATAATATTGGTAAAGAAAAAGATTTAATTAATGCCATTAGGGTTTTTGAAAAATTAGATAAATATGATGATTTGGCAAGTAGTTATAATTCTCTAGGAATAAATACTAACGAGTTAAATAATAACCTTAAAGCTATTGAGTATTTTAAAAAGGCGTTAGCTTTTGACAAAAAAGGAAAAAATAAATCCTTTGAGCATATATATATGAATTTAGGAAATTTATATAGAGATATAGGGGATTATAAAAAATCTTTAAAAACATATGAAAAACTTTTCAAAAAAATTGATAAGGAAAATAAACCAAAAGAATATGCAAGACTGAAGAGTAACCGCACATACGCACTTTTTTTAAATAACAAACAAGTTGACTTTGAAGAAATATACTTGGAATGTTTAAAAATTAACGATAGCCTTGGGAATAAGGAAGGTGTTTCGACAAATCAGATCCGTTTAGCAGGTTATTATTTAAAAAATAGAAATTACAAAAAAGCACTAAAATTTGCTAGTAAAGCAAATAAGTTAGCTCTAGAATTAAAGAATAGTGAAAATATTTTAAAGACCTACAAATTATTATCTGAGTTAGATACACTTAAGTCAAAGTTTTATTTAGACAAATACATCCAGTTCTCAGATAGTTTGGTTGATTTAGAGAGAAGCTACAGAAATAAATTTGCGAGAATAGAGCTAGATACTGATACTTATATTGAAGAAAATGAACAACTAATAGAAGAAAGAACTTCTTTAATCATCATTGGAGGTACTGTAATAATCATATTGATTTTGCTGTATTATTTAAACCTCCAAAAGAACAAAACCCAAAAGCTTGAGTTAGAAAGAGAGAAACAAGAACTAAATAAGGAGTTATTTGAATTATCGATAAACCAGAAAGAAAAAATTGAAAAGCAAAAGCTTATAGAACGTAAAAGGATATCAGAAGAATTGCATGATGGTGTACTTGGAAAATTATTTGGAACCAGATTAGCGCTAGGCTATTTAAACTTAGAAGAAGGTAAAACAGAGAAATATAAAAAACTTGTAGATGACCTTCAGCTTATTGAAAAGGACCTGAGAGATGTTTCTCATCAATTAAATGAAAATATTGAAACTAGCAAGGCAGATTTTAAATCTTTAATTAATAATTTAATCAAAGAGAAAAGCGAATTAGGACGTTTTAAGTATTCCATTGAAGAGGAATATGAATTTCAATGGGAAGATGTTTCTGAAACCATAAAACTTAATTTTTATAGAATTTTACAAGAGCTTTTAAACAATTGCATTAAGCATGCTCAAGCAAAAGAGGTAGCCCTAGCAATAAAACTACAAGGTAATTTCTTACATTTAATAGTTAAAGATGATGGGCTAGGTTTTGAGTCTTCAAAGAAACTTTCAGGAATAGGTTTAAAAAACATAAAATCAAGGGTAAAGAAACTTAAAGGAAATATCAAAATTGAGACAGCGCCTAATGCTGGGGCCAAAATACACATCAAAATACCAAGGAAAAATTAATATGAAGAATAAAATATCTGTATTACTGATAGACGATCATCCTATTATCTGTGATGCCTATAAAAGTGCTTTGCAAATTGTTGAAAATGATTTAAAATATACATTTACAATTAAAGAGGCTTATTCAATTGATGAAGCTTTGACTGCAATACATGTATTAGATTCACAAATTGATTTGATAGTTTTAGATATTAAATTACCAGCTTCAAAAGATAAGACATTGCATTCTGGTGAGGAATTAGGACTGGTAATTCTTGAAAGGATTCCAAACGCAAAAATAATGGTAGCAACTACCTATAATGATAATTTTAGAATTTATAATTTATTAAAAAACCTAAATCCTGATGGGCTTTTAGTTAAGAATGATATAACCACTGATGAATTAGTTAATGCATTTAAAATAATTATAACAAAACCTCCCTACTATAGTAATTCTGTGCAAAAATCTATTAGAAATACTATATCAAGTGATTTAGTTTTAGATGATTATGACCGAAAAATTCTTTATGAACTTTCTATGGGTGCTAAGACCAAAGATCTACCAGGTCTTATACCTTTATCTCTGGCAGGTATTGAAAAAAGAAAGCGAAATCTTAAAGCTATCTTCCTTGTAGAGGGTAATGATGATAAAAACCTTATTATTAAGGCAAGAGAGAAAGGTTTTATTTAACTTATAACAAAAGAATACATTTTAACCTTACTTTTTAGGATGTAATACCTTACTTATTTTATAAATAATAATTTGATATTTGAGGAAATATGTAAAGAAATGCAACTCCCCAACATTGTTCTTCATCTTTTAAAAGAAAATAACATAGAATTTAATAAGAGCGAACTCTTCTTTCAAATTCAAAGTCATCCATCTTATCCAAGTTTACATGCTGTTACAGGCGTTTTAAATCATTTTAACATTGAAAATGTAGCTGCTAAAGTAGAAGCGGATGAAAATGTATTACACCAACTCCCAGCATGTTTCATTGCTCAGATTGCTGATGATAAAGGGCAATCTCTTGTATCTGTTAAGAAAAAACCAAACGGATATACTATTTATAATGGAGTTAGTAAAGGTTTAGATTTAGTAAAAGAAGATTTTATAAAAAAATTTACAGGAATCATTGTTGCAGTAGAAGAAAATGAAAATAAAATCTTTAACAATCAAAACGCCAATTATTTTAAAATTATACCATTAGTATTTTTAATAGTAATAGCTACGTATTTGTTTTATGAGGCAAAGTATAACATTTTAGATAGTTCGTATTCTCTATTATCGCTTATCGGTATATTTATAAGCATTGCTATATTAAAACAAGAAATTGGGTTGCATACAAAAATTGGTGATGCACTTTGCTCTAGTACTGCAAAAACTAAGGATTGTGATGCTGTATTATCTTCTAATGGAGCCAAAATTTTTAAGGAGTTTAAATTGAGTGATTTGAGTTTAATCTATTTCTTGAGTCTGATTTTGACTTCAATTTTTATACATCCTAACAATTCAATATTATTTAGTGTAAGCATTATTGCATTACCGATTGTTATTTACTCAATTTATTATCAATACTTCGTAACAAAAAGTTGGTGTTTTTTGTGTTTAACAATTGGTGCAGTTCTAGTATTACAAGGCGTTATTGCTGTCCTAGGGATAGGTTTTAGTTTTAATTATACATTACACCATATACTAATATATAGTTTTGTAATACTATTTATTTTCATGAGTTGGAATATTCTGAAACCTTATATTTTAGAACTGAAAAAGTTAAGAACTGAAAAGATTAAAGATTCCAAATTTCAAAAAAACTATACCATTTTCGAAACACTCTTAAAGAAAAAGAAAAAAATAGATACAAGTATTACCGCTACTAATGAGATAATTCTTGGTAACAAAAACGCAGCATTAGAAATTGTTATTATTACGAATCCATTTTGTGGGCATTGCAAAGAAGTGCATATATTGGTAGAAGACATTCTTAAAGAGTATAAAGAGAAAGTAAAGCTAATAATAAGATTTAATGTACAGATTGAAACACAGGAAAGTGAACTAAAACATATAGTTACAAGATTATATGAACTTTATTTTGAAGTAGGCAAAGTAAAATGTTTAGAGGCAATGCATGATATTTATAATGGAATGTCAACAAAAAAGTGGTTTGATACATATGGAAAGAGCAATTTTAATGAAACTTACATCGAATTTATTAGAAATGAAAAAAGCTGGTGTACTGAAAACAATATCAACTTTACACCTGAAATTTTAATAAATGGATATTCTTTCCCCAAAGAATATAATAGAACTGATTTAAAATTTTTTATGGAAGATCTAATTGAAGAAACTAAAAAGGCTCAAAACTAATAGTTTTGAGCCATAACAACATTCTCTCGCGAAGAATAGACACAAACTGTGAGTGTCTCTAATTGTTCACAGCAAATATAATTTTTAAATTCATAAAAAATGAAAAAATAAATTTTAAATATTGGTAAAGCTCTAACTAGAGCTGAGCAAAAAAACATTTTTGGAGGTGACGGAATAACACCAAGTGAAGACCATTTGTGTTATACTAATTCACAAACTTGTTTAACCAATACTGAAAAAAAATGTTGTCAAGGTACATGTACAACCAAAAACGGTAAAGTTTTTGGAATTTGTATGGGAGTTTAACACTATACCCTCAGGTATTCACTCCTGAGGGATAATACTTTAATTATGAAAAAATATTTTTACTTTTTATCTATTTTTTTCTTTTTTTTCTGTGCAAAAAAAGAGTTAGTATCATTAAATGATAAGACTATAAAAGGTAATTTAAAATCCCTTAAAGATAGTACAAAGATTATATTGGCCACTTTTGATAATGCATCAAAAAAAATAGATTCTACTTTTACAAAAAATGGGAAATTTGAGCTGTCATTAAAAAACAACAAAAAAGGGTTATATATTATAAAAATAGATGAAACTGATCCATTTTATTTTGACTTTTGGTTTGCCTCGAAAAACTTAGTCATTACAGGAGATTACAACGAAAAAGAAAGTATAAGAATTAACGATAGTCCTGATAATGATTTTCTTATAAAATATAGGAATATTTTGGGAAAATATGATGATAGAGTAAAAGAAGTTTATGAAAAAATAAGTGATGAAAAAAATATTGAACAAGAGATAGAAAAAATAATGCAACTGATACGAGAGGATCAAATTAATTTATTGTTTGAGAAACCTAATTTTCTATTTTGTATGGATGAATTAATTCGATTAAAAAAATACATACCCAAGAAGCGTATAGCATCATTTTATAATGCTTTAGAACAAGAATCTAGAAATACAGAACAGGGGAAAATTATTTTAAGTTATTTAAAGTCAGATAGGATAAAAATCGGTGCGAAATTTATTGATTTTAAAGCTAAAGATTTAAAAAATAAGATAGTAAAATTATCTGATTTTCAGGGGAAAATTATTCTCTTAGACTTTATGGCTAACTGGTGTGTTGTTTGTCATGTACAAAATAAAGAAGAGTTTACCTACTTGCATAAAAAGTATAAAGACGAGCTAGTTATTGTTACTTATTCTGTAGATGATGATATAGACATATGGAAAGAGTCTGTGAAAAAAGATACATATAAATGGATTAATATTTCAAACCTTAAAGGATTAAAAGATCCTGTTGCATACCAATATGGTGTTCATGCGTTACCACATAGTTTTTTAATTGATAAAGAAGGAGTTATTAGAAAAGAATTTATAGGATACAAAAAAGATGACGGCATTGAAAAAGAAATTATTAAAATATTATCTAAATAAAATATTCTTTCGCGAAGAATAGACACAAACTGTGAGTGTCTTTAATTGTTCATAGCAAATATAATTTATAAATTTTATACTATGTTAAACAACATTTTAAATTTAGAAGGAGTTACTGTTCTCGATAAAAAACAGCAAAAAGAAATTAATGGAGGTGGTAAGTGTAGAATAACTACTTTTACTGATGGTGTAAGGGATGATGTAGGTGTAATTGCTTTATTACCAGATGACGCTTACTCGCAAGAATTCTACGGGAATCAAGCCTGCTTGAGAGAAATAGCAAATGGTGCTGATAGATGTTTTTATGATTGTTCTCATGATGGGTTTGGACAATAAGTTTAAATTCATTCTTGGTAAGAGTAAATTAATTTTACTCTTACTTTTTACTTACAATTTGATTGGTTGTCAAAACAAAGAAATCAAGGTTGATAACCTATCGAAAGTTAGCTCTGTAAATGATTCTATTTTGATTCAAATTAAACTAGCTAATAAATCTACTTTAGATTTATATTACTTTGATGATTATTTTGAGAAAGTAATCTTAAAGTTTACAAATGAATATAATGATACCATTACTAAAACTAAAAAAATTAAAAGATTTCATAAGAATACAATCCTATATTATGGAATTTATATTGCTGAAAATCGAACATTAAGAAAAATCGAACAACAATTTCCAATAAATGAAGAAGAAAATAAAATTGAACTAATATTTGATTCTAAAAACCATCAATTTAAAAATAAAGATCTCGGTAATTTATTGTTAAAACAATATCAGAACCTATACAATAAAAATAAAACAAAAACAGACATCTCTGAAATTGATTCTGTTTTTAATAAAAACAGGAGTTTATTTATAGAGGAAGACTCTTTATTATACAAAAAAATAAATGAACTTTATTATCATTATTATTTAGAAAAAATTAATCCAAAGAATCAAGCTGTTGACTCATATTTAAAAAACTTAAAATATGATATTGGATCAATATACTACAGGCGACTTCTTTTTAATTATGTAAAGAATCGGATCCATAAATTTGATTATAATAAAATTAAAACTACTTCCGATGAATACAAAAATCATATTGCAATCGGTCATTATTTTTTTCTAAAATGGGAGGACAACAAAGGTGATGTAAATTATAAGCACAACCTAGAATGGTTAAAACAAACCAAATTCTACAAAAAAGACTCTTTGTTTATAAGAAAAATTATTACGCCTATTAGTAATTATAAGTTTAGATTATATTTTAAGAATCTCGTTTTTGAAAATTTAACTCAACAAAAGAAAAAGACAGAAGAAATTATTAATGAGAATCCAACAGATTATTACTTAATCGATTTTTGGGCAACTTGGTGTGCACCATGTATTGAAGGCGTAAAACTGATGAATAAAATGAACTTACCAAAAAATATTAAAGTTTTAAGTATTTCATTGGATAAAGAAAAGGATAAAAACAAATGGAAAGAGAAAACCAAAGAGTTACAACAAAAATATTCCTTTTGGTTAGATGAAGAATCTCCAGAAGCAAAGGCGTTTTTACAATTTATAGAATTACTATCAATTCCGAGATATATCTTAATTGATAAAAATTTAAACTTGATAGACCAAGCTTTTTACCATCCAAATGAACCACAATTTCTCAATTTATTAAAAGATATTAAAAATCATAAATATTGGTAAGACATTCTCTCGCGAAGAATAGACACAAACTGTGAGTGTCTATAATTGTTCACAGCAAATATAATTTTTAAATTCATTAAAAAATGAAAAAACAAATTTTAAAGATTGGTAAAGCTTTAACAAGAGCTGAACAAAAAGAAGTTTTTGGAGGTAATCAAATTATTCACGAAGATCAAGGTGGAAGTTGCTGTAATACAATAACATACGCTGATGGTTATTCATATAGAGCTTGTGGATTATCAGCAAGTACAGCTAAAGGTAATGTTGGAACACAATATAGTAATTTAGGAGGCTTTGGACCTGCAACGATTACCCATTGGTGTTGTCAAAGTTGTTAACAATAATACCAATATACAAGTTTTTACTTGTATATTGGTTAATTTATAAAAAATGAAAATTACTATTATTTTATTCTATATTTTACTGTTTTATTCTTGTGCACCAAATAATAGTGAACAAGAGCAAGTCATATCAAATCAAGTTACTTTAATTCTAGAAAATAACGATAATATTAAAACTAATCTTGGTACGGGGGTCAATCGACAAACTTTTGAAAGATTAGATATTAACCTAGAGAAAACAAATGATACACTTAGATTAAAAATACAAAATAACTTAAAGCTATATTTAAGGAATAATAATACTTTTAAAGCTATTTATACTAAACCAGGAGACACTGTTAAAGTAAAAGTAAAAAAGGATGAAACAAAAATTACATTAAAAAATAGAGATTTAAAAAAGTATGATACTCTCGCATTAAACAAACTTTATAATAAAAATCTAAAAAAGTTAATACAAGGTCATAATATATTATTCAGGAAATACTTTCAAAAGGAGGAGATTTCAAATAACATACTACCTAAATTAAAAATTATAAAATCTGATACATTAGGGTTTAGAGAATTTGATAAATCATCTGAAAATAAGTTAACTAAAAAAATTAATATTTTAAAACAACTTAGAGATCAAGAGCTTATAAGCTCTGTAAATTATGAAAGTGAAGTATCAAACCTTAACTATGGTTACTTCAATGACTTAATAACAAATTATAGGTTAAGTAATGACAATTACTTTTTAAATAAAATAATCAAAAAATATTTTGATAGTAATATAGCATTTACAGATCCTTTTGTTTCTTATGGATATTTTAACTCCTTTATAATTAATATTATATTGAATAAAAAGTCTATTATTTCTACTGACTTTAATAAAGCCTATCCAAAACTAAATACCTTTTTTCAGGGTAATAAACTGAAACAATTTAAGCAATTTTGTTTACATCAAATGATGCAACAAAAAGAACCCTTGAACATTGTTACAGAATCTTTTTCACAGTATAGTAATGAATATCCAAATGATACTTTTATTGTTGCTTTTAGAGAGAAATACCTCTTAGGAGAAAAACAAATAAATATACCTTCAAACTCTGTTGGACTTTTGGATTTAAAAGGCGTACAAACATCTCTACAAGATGTAATAAAAAAACATAAAGGAAAAGTTGTTTATGTTGATTTTTGGGCTAGTTGGTGTGCACCTTGTAGGGTTGAGTTTCCATATTCGAAAAAAATACAAGAGGAATTAAAGAATAAAAAAATTAAATTTATTTATATCTCTATAGATAACGATAAAAATAAATGGATTAATGCTTCTAAAAAGGATGAAATTGAAAGTGCTAATTTTTTAACATTGAACTACCCAAATGCAGAATTTTTTAATAAAACCCAACTAAAAAATATACCAAGATATATGATTTTTAATAAAGAAGGAGAACTCGTAAACAGTAATGCTCTAAGACCAAGTCATAAGAATATCTTATCATTTTTAAATCAATATATTGATAACTAATATGACTACAAGAGCAGATTAGAATTCTTTATATCAGAATATATTTAAAAGTAATTTCAAGTTAAAGAAAAAATGATTTTTAAAATTTAATTTTATAATAATAAAAACCAGTTATATAAATTTTTAAAATAAATTGTATTACAAGTAATGCTATTTTGCCTATACAGTTAAATTGTTCTCTATATATGAAGATAATAAGCATAATATAAATTTTCTAGATAAATTTTACCATATTGAACTTGACTTTTAATAAATTCCCAACCTACAAACAAACTGAGGCTAAAGATTGCGGACCTACTTGTATTAAGATACTTGCTAAACACTATGGTAAGCTTATTAATACTCAGGAGCTAAGAGATTTAAGTGAAACTACTAGATTAGGTAGTAGCTTATTAGGGCTAAGTGAAGCTGTAGAATCTGTAGGCTTTAAATCTATAGGAGTCAAGCTGTCCTATAATAAACTCTTAGAAGCTCCATTGCCTTGCATTGTTCATTGGAATAAAAACCATTATGTTGTTCTCTATAAGATTAAAAAAGAAACAATATCTGTTTCAGATCCTGCACATGGTTTACTAACCTATTCTAAGACAGAATTTATAAAGCATTGGATTGGTAATAATGCAGACGAAAATACCAATGAAGGGATTGCACTTTTAGTAGAACCCACCCCAAAGTTTTATCAATCCAAATTTGAGGAAGATGAAAAGTTTGGCTTTCGATTTATATTTAAATACTTAATTCAATATAAGAAGTATATATTTCAACTTCTCGTAGGCCTATTAGCAGGTAGTCTTTTACAATTAGTTTTGCCATTCCTGACCCAAAGCGTTGTAGATGTTGGAATTAAAAATCAAGACATTAATTTTGTTTATCTCGTTTTAATTGCCCAACTCCTATTATTTATTGGAAAGGCAGCGCTAGAGATTATCCGCAGTTGGATATTGCTACACTTAAGTACGAGAATAAATATTTCATTAATTTCTGACTTTTTTATAAAGTTGATGAAGTTACCCATCTCTTATTTTGATGTAAGAATGACTGGCGACTTATTGCAGCGTATTAATGACCATAAGCGCATCGAAAGAATATTAACCACCTCTTCACTTACAGTAATATTTTCTTTTTTTAATCTCATCATTTTCAGTTTAGTACTTATATACTATAGCTTTCAAATTTTTTCCATCTTCATAATTGGGAGTGTTCTCTATTTTGCTTGGGTTCTTTATTTTTTTAAAAGAAGAAAAGAATTAGACTACAAACGTTTTTCTGAGGTAAGTAACGAACAAAGTAAAGTCATAGAACTTATTAATGGAATGCAGGAAATAAAATTACATAATGCTGAAAAAAGAATGCGATGGAATTGGGAGTATGTGCAAGCTCGATTATTTAAAGTTGCAACTAAAAGTCTGGCCTTAGAACAAACCCAGAGTGTAGGCTCAAACTTCATTAACGAGCTAAAAAATATGCTTGTTACCATATTATCCGCTAAATTGGTAATTGAAGGTGATATAACACTTGGTATGATGATGGCCATAAGCTATATCGTTGGGCAATTAAATGGGCCAATTGTGCAACTTATTGGCTTCATGCGAGACTTACAAGATGCACAAATCTCCCTAGATAGACTTGGAGAAATACATAATATGGATGATGAAGAAAAAGATCCTCTAGAGAAAGTAAGTGAGATGCCAGAGAATGCAGAAATAACATTAAAAAATATTTCTTTTAGATATACTGGAGGTTTAAATCCAGTAATAAAAGATCTAAGCTTAGATATACCAGCTAATAAAACAACAGCTATTGTAGGAGTTAGTGGAAGTGGTAAAACTACTTTAATGAAACTAATATTAGGCTTTTATCAAACCAATAAGGGAGAAATTTTAGTTGATCAGTATAATTTAAAAGATATTTCTGTAAAAGAGTGGCGGAAAAATTGTGGAGTAGTAATGCAAGAAGGATACATTTTCAATGATACTATTGCTAAAAATATAGCCGTAGGTGAAGATTATGTAGATAAAGAGAAACTAAACTATGCCATTAAAATTGCAAATATTGGAGATTACATTAAAAATTTACCATTAGGGGTAAATACAAAAATCGGTGCAGAAGGTTCAGGATTAAGTACTGGGCAAAAACAACGCTTATTGATTGCAAGGTCAGTTTATAAAAACCCAAAGTACTTATTTTTTGACGAAGCAACTTCTGCTTTAGATGCAAATAATGAAAAAGTAATTATGGAAAATTTGGATAACTTCTTTAATGATAAAACAGCTGTAGTTATTGCTCATCGATTGAGCACAGTTAAAAACGCATATCAAATAGTGGTTTTAGAAAACGGGAAAATTATTGAAAAAGGAAATCATGAAGAATTGATTGCTTTAAAAGGAAGTTATTATCATTTGGTAAAAAACCAATTAAATCTAGGGAAATAGTTTAAAAATATTCTTTTGCGAGGAATAGACCCAAACTGCAAGTGTCTTTAAATGATTGCAGCTTTAATAAATATTAAATTTTTTAATTATGAAAAAATCAATTTTAAAAATTGGAAAAGCTTTAACTAAAGCTGAACAAAAACAAGTTTTTGGAGGTGAGCAAAGAAGACATGATGACGAATGTAACGTAAATGAAACGACATTTCCACCACCAGGGTGTCCTTGTTGGATAGATACTCAATGTATCAATATGGTTGTAAACACTATTTACGGACCTACACTAGCGAGCGGGACATGCAATAATGGTGTTTGTGAAGTTTAATTTTTTTTAAATCATTAGCAGATAGAATTTTCTATCTGCTTTTATAAAACAAAATGCCTAATATAAACGAAAATATAGAAATAAGAAGCGAAGATGTACAGGAGATATTGTCTTATGTACCGCATTGGATGATACGTTGGGGAAATACTTTATTTTTTCTATTAATACTACTTTTATTATTTATAAGTTGGTTTATAAAATATCCTGATACAATAAATGCAGAAACAATATTAACTACTCAGATTCCTCCTCAAAAAGAATTTGCACGGGTAACTAGTAAAATAGATACAATATTCGTAAGTAATGGTCAAGATGTTACGTCTGGAGAGCCTCTTGCGGTTCTGGAAAATTCTGCAAACTATACAGACATATTTTTATTAAAATCTATTATAGATACAATATCAATTAATAAGAATTCATTTAGTTTTCCTTTAAATGAAATCCCAATATTATTTTTAGGCGACATAGAAAAAAGTTTTGATGCTTTTGAGAATAATTATATAAAGTACATTGTAAATAGAGATTTAGATCCTTTCTCTTTGGAACAAAAGGCAAATAGTATCACAACAAATGAGTTGAATTTGAGACTAA
Organism: uncultured Polaribacter sp.; assembly: GCA_964477255.1. Classification (GTDB taxonomy): domain Bacteria; phylum Bacteroidota; class Bacteroidia; order Flavobacteriales; family Flavobacteriaceae; genus Polaribacter. Next base: position 2,269 of record CAYZDK010000035.1, on the reverse strand, counting down.
ACAATTTAATCTCCCAAGAAAAAAATAATAAACAAGAGTTGCTCTTTAAACAAAAGGATTTAAATAGAAGCAAAACTTTGTTTGACAAGGGAGTTATATCAGAAAAGGATTATGAATTGAAACAGCTAGAATACCTTCAAGCTGAAAGAAGTTACAAAAGTTTAAAATCATCTATCTCACAACTAAGAGAAGCTATTTCTAATAACAATCGAGCTTTTGATGGAAAAGAAATTGAAGATATAAGAAAAGATATGACACTTTTAAGAAATGTAATACAGTCATTTAACATGTTGAAAAAAAGTATAAGAGATTGGGAAATGACCTTTTTACTAAGTTCTGAAATAGAAGGTAAAGTTTCCTTTCTTAATTATTGGAGTAAAAATCAAACCGTAAATCAAGGTGATTTAGTATTTATTATTTTACCTAAGGCAAATTCATCTTATGTTGCAAAATTAAAGACACCCTCACAAAATTTAGGAAAAGTTAAAGTAGGACAAAATGTGAATATTCAGTTGGCTAATTATCCTGAATATGAGTTCGGAGTTTTAAAGGGAAAAATTGTATCTATATCTGAAACTTCTGATAATGAAGGATTTTATAATATTGATGTATCTTTACCAAGTAAATTAGCTACTTCTTACAACAAGAAAATAGCATTTAAACAAGAGATGAGAGGTACTGCTGAAATTATTACTGAAGATTTACGATTAATTGAACGGTTCTTCTATCAACTTAGAAATCTGTTTACGACTCCATAGCTTTATTATTATTGTTTTCCAAAATATTACTAAGATTTTTCATATCATTACTTATTTTACTTTCTAAAACTCTTGCATAGATTTGTGTGGTGGCAATTTTTGTATGACCCAATAATTTTGAAACAGTTTCGATAGGAACACCGTTAGAAAGTGTTACTGTAGTTGCAAACGTATGTCTTGCCATATGAAACGTAAAATTTTTATTAATACCACAGATAATCGCTATTTCTTTCAAGTAAGCATTTATTTTTTGGTTAGATAAAGCAGGTAACAAACGATTATTTATTACCACTCTCGGGTGTTCTTGATATCTTAACAATATTTGTTTTGCTTTATCTAATAATGGTATTTTAATTGACGTACCCGTTTTTTGTCTTTTAGTAACAATCCAACTATTACCATCTATCCCAATAACAATATTGTTTTTAGTTAATTTGTGCATATCAATATAAGAAATACCCGTATAACAACTAAATATAAATAGGTCTCTTACTATATTTAACCTATCTATACTACTATGAAAATTTTCTAATTTTTCTAAGTCTTGATTGGTTAAAAATTCTCTCTCCTTTTTTTCAAAAGTACTTTTGAAACGAACAAATGGGTCTTTATTAATCCATTCTAAATGAAAAGCCATAGTTACCATTTTACGCAACCTTTGTAAGTGTTTCATCACAGTATTATTACTTATTCTTCTTTGGTGATCTGAGGGCTGGTAATTTTTTAAATAATATTCGAAATCTACGATAAATGAATAGTCCAGTGATATTAAAAAAATATCAGTTGTTTTGTACTTTGATTTTAAGAATTTAGATAGGTAATTCTGAGTTGTTTTGTAATGTCTTAATGTCGCTTTGTTTAGCTTTTGACTTGCTATTTCGTTATGATATTTAATAAGCTCTACTAAAGTCCGATGTTTTTCATCTTCTTCGAGAAATCTTGCCTTAATTGCTTGGGCGGTTATTAGTTTATTTTCACTAAGTAATTCTTCATAAGATTGATAAATTTTAGCCCTAACTTGCTCTAAATAACCATTGAATAATTTAGCTTTCTGTTGATTACCTTTAACTCTTCCTCTATTAGAATCCCAATCTGATAAAAGCACTTTTCTTTTTAAACTAATATTTACTCTTTTACCATTTACTGTAATTCTTAAATAAACAGTTACTTGATTATTTTTCACACGTGAAGTATTTACCCAAAACAAAAGGGCAAACGTTGACCTTGTTCTCATAGTTGTCGTCTTTTTAATTAAACATTTTTGTAGACGAAAGTCAAACCAACTATCTATAAACCAGTCTTTTATTTCTTATTCGGTCAACACTTACAATTAAAAAAAAGTGTTGACCGATTTAGCAACATAATACATCAAATAATATCAAATTTTATGATGTCCTAAAAACTACAAAACCTTGCAAATCATATAGTTTGCAAGGTTTTTTCATTATTTGAATAATGCTGTAGTGATCGCGACAGGATTCGAACCTGTGACCGTCTGCTTAGAAGGCAGA
>CAYZDK010000034.1:0-26972 GCA_964477255.1 uncultured Polaribacter sp. | reverse complement strand
TTGATTACGTTCTTTTATAATTGTTATAAGCTTCCCTGTTTATTAAGCCAACTTCCACAAATTTGGTAATGTAACCCTCAGCTGTTTTATGAGGGATTTTTTGTTTATCTGCGATTTCTAGATAGTCTTGTCTTGAAAACTGATAGGGGAGTGCTTCTAAAAAACGTTCTTTTCTATTGGTTCTTTTGGTAGCTTTTTGTTCTATTGGCAAATCGTTAAAAACTTTACTACTGTGTTTTACTAAAATATTTATGATTTCTATTGCATTGTCAAAGTCTACATCTTCACAATACCTTATTAGGTTTACATCACCATCTTCCATAATTCGAAAAGCCGAACATATCAACATAATTCTAAATGCCACTAACCCTAATCTTCTTACTGTTGCAATGTATTCATCTGGTTGTAGGTTTAGGTATTTGGTTTGTAGTTTTTCAAAAAAGAGATTGAACTTTTGTTGTTGCTCTATTTTTAACCTTACTTCAATTGATGGATTGTTCTTTAAAGTTCTATACAATTGAAAAAACTCTTTTCCTAATTGATCATAGTATTCATCTAAACCTATGTTAGTATCAGTTTGGAATACATTTTTCCAAGTAGGTTTTATATTCATATAGTAAAACATAAAACGACTAAACAATCCATTTTCTGCATTTGGTACTAAGGTTTGAATTTGTTTAGGTGTGCCTGATAACACAGTGGATAAACATGGTCTTTCAATATCTACATATTCTCTATCTGTTCTACGATAATAGCTTATGGTTTCGTGATGAAAAGCTATTCTAAAACTATCAGAATAATTACCATAATCACTTTTAAAAGCTTGTGCTAAAGTGTCTCCTTCTGTTTCGAAAATTAGTCCTCTACCTTCATTGTCAGATATTAATTGATATACACCTGTTACACTATTATTTGCAGGAATAAACAACATACTTTCAGGTGGTTTACTTGGTTTTTCTAAGTTTTCATTTTTACCTTTATTCATGTTGTATGTCGCCATTTCAACCTGATGTTGTTGTTTTAGTATTTTTGCTTGTTCTCTTTTTTGCTTGTGAACAGGATTTACCAAATTTTTTATTTGGTTTAATCTTCCCTTACCTGCAGAAGCTGGAGCTGTTACAAACAAGTATAAATTGCTAAATACTTTTCGTTGGTCGTAAATACCAAAGAGTTTTGGGAAACAAGCGCTAAATGTTGTTAATGCACCTAATAACAAAATATCTCGTTCTTCATTACTGCTTGATGGTTCTACTACTTGTTGCAAAAATGTTGGGATGTTGTTGTACACTGTTGTTGGTATTGTTGGAAGCGATTGTTTTATTTCTTCTTGTTGTTGCAAAGAATTATCAACTTCATTTTGCTTTGTTGGTTTTATACCAACCTCATGTAAATAATGATATAACGTTGCAATGGTAATTCCATGACCTTTGGCTTGTAAACATTTATTGTATTGTTCATCACATTCTTTTGGGTCATAGCCTATGTAGTTTCTGCTAACTCTGTGGAAATATTCTCTTCCATTTTCGCCATATTCCTCTGAAATTGCAAAGCCAATATCTCGCCATTTGTTGTATGTATCTGTAATATCAATTCCTGATTGCTCTAATGCATTGATGTAGGTTTCTAAATCGTTTGCAACAATGTTGCTTGCTTTCTTGCTTATTTTGTTACTGATTGGTTTTTTTACTTTTTCTTGTTGTTCTGGAACTGCTAACCAATGTTTTGGATTGAATGTCTTTTTCATGTTTTCTGATGTCTTTTGTTTAGGTAAGCCAAAGGATCATAAGATAAAAAACACGCTCTGGAAATGTCTTTACCTGATTGGTCTACCTCTATGTTGTACGTTTGTTTTATGTAATTGGAAACTGCTATAAAGTATTCTTGATGCGTAACATCTGATATATCAATTTTGATTATCCATTTTAACCCATTACCTGAAGGAGAAGTAAATAGTAATTCGGTTTCGAAATATTCATCATTTATTAATTGATCTTTCAGTTTTTCAAGATTTTCTAAATGGTCAAAATCAATGGTTAGTAATGAAGAGTGTTCTATTAAACTTTCCTCATTACGTTTTGAAAAGACCCCTGAAAAAGTAGCGTAATCGAAATGGTTGGCTTTGAATTTACGTGCTTCTTTAGGGGCTTGAATTGCTCTGAATTGTTCTGTGATACTTTTGTATTTGTCACTTGTAATACGTTCAAATATTTGATGTAATCTTACTTTATCACTAGGAAACACGTTTCTTATTGGTGCTTTGTAAAAGCTACAGTGAGTATACCAAGTGTCATCTTCGACATCAAACCAGGAATCTTCTTCTTCCTTTTCTGTATTTAAGTTGAGATGTAGTACATCATTTAACTTTAGTAATAATTGTTCTTCATAAATCATTTTGAAATGATAGGATGCAAACTCGAAAGCATCGCCTTTAAAATCTTTCAATTCTGTATCATAATGAACTGCTTTGTTATCTATGATATTTATTTGCAATGTCGATTTTCCACCATTAAAAGGGTTCTGGGTTAATTTACAGTCCCTTCCTTTTAAAGAAAGGACTGTAGAATTTGGATAAAACTGCCTTAATACGTACGCATATACTTTTAGCCCATAGTGTGTTTTACTTAAGATATTTTCTTTAGTTACTTCCATCACATTTAAAATTTGGGTTGTAATAATTGCGTTGCAATAATTGCTCTATATCTGCTACTTTATAGTAGAATTTACCTTGTATTTTGCTGTAAGGAATTGTACCATTTGAACGAAATGTTTGCAATGTGCGTTGACTTATATGAAGCATTTGCATTACATCTTGATTGTCTATCCACGTATTTTTTAAATCGTCAGACTTAGTAATCTTAATTAATTCAATGCGTGCTTTTATTTCTTTAATCTCTTGTGAGATTGCTAAGAGTAAGTCTATTATTTCAGTCATAGCTTTACTCTTTTATTTCGCATTAAATAATTGGCTGCTTCTGTTTCAATCTCATCTTGAGAATCAACTCTATTTTTTAACAACCACTGATTTAATTCCTCCCTTTGGAAATAAATTTTCTTTCCATTTGGTTTGTAGTGTGGAATACTTCCTGAGCTTGTCAGTTTGTATAAATGCGATTGTGAAACTTCTAAATAATGACAAGTTTCATTAAAGTTTAATACTTCTTTTTGCATTGTTTGTTGCTCTATTAACAACTTTTCAATGCTGTTTAATTTTTCGATGATATTCGTGTCCATCTTTTATTGTTATTAAAATAAATATGGACATCAGGCCTAATGTCATTCTTGGTTCTCAAGAACGATACAAAGGTTTGAAAAGAATGATTTTTAAAGTGTAAGGATTTTAGACTAGAGGGAGATTACAATGAGATTTCTTAATTATCTCATTGTTTTTTATTGTATTTGTTTGAAGATATTATCTATAGTTTCCTTTTTTAGCGGTGATTTACTTTTTGAATATAGGTTTTGAGCGGTAAGAGGTTTACCTAATTTTGTAATAAATAAACCAGTAGATTCAATTAAAGCTGGAGTAAAGTTTTTAAAGTAAGGTTGTAATTTTTTAACTACATATTTGAATTCAGTAGTTTTACAGTCTAAATAAATTATTTTTTTAAATTCTTTAAAATTTTCTGATAATAGGAGTTTGTATAAGTCTTCAATTTGAGATTTATTATCTAAAAGATCAATACTTAACTGAAGTCTTTTGAGAATTCTTAATAACCAATCAACATCATCCTTAATATATCCAAATGTAGTCTTAGTTTTTGCTGTTAATATGGAAGCTTTTTTAACTGTTTCTTTTTTAGAAGCAACTGTCTCTACAAAAATAGACTCATTAAATTCTGTATCATCAAAATATTTTTCTGCTATTTCAGAAACTGAGTATTTTGATTTATCAGAGTATTTGCCATATTGTTCTTGAAGTTCAAGATAGAGCTGTATGGCTTTAATTTTAAGGTAATTAATGATGTAGTTTTCATCATTACTTAAATCATCAGAAATGTTTCTTTTTGAAATGTAATCTGAAATATCAGTTAGGTACTTATGATATTTATTATGAAATACAATGAAATTATATTTACTTTCTGGATCAGTTTTTTCATCATCAAATTCGTTTTTCAGCTCTTTTAATTCCTGTTTAAATTGATTTGAAATCAGTTTGTAATAATATTCTTTCTTATCGTTTAAAGGTCTCTTAAAGTTGATTTTAAAAATGGCATCTTTTCTTTTATCTATTTCATCTAATTCAGAATTTAAAAATTTAAAGTCATTTTCTGTTCTATTATCTCTATGTAAACCACTTGTAATTGAGACTAATTTTGAAAATATATTTTCTGCCATTATAAATTTATTTGGATACGATTAGCAGCTTCTTTCTTTTTATCGTCAATAACTTTAGCGTAAATCTGTGTGGTTCTCAATTCTTTATGACCTAATAATTTTGATACTGTATAAATGTCTGTTCCCAATGTTAGTTGTAAAGTTGCATACGTATGTCTTGCACAGTGAAAGGTAATATTTTTTGAGATACCTGCTCTCATCATCCATTGTTGCAATTTCATATTGGACCATGCACTGTAATGTAAATCTTTAAAAACAATTTCTTTATTTCCTTCTTCTCCTAGAATTTCTCTTGCTTGATTTGAAATTGGTAATGTTTCTACACCATCTGTTTTTTGTTGTCTAAATCTAATATAATATCCCATTTCTTTGGAGTGCTGTACTTCAGACCATTTTAATTTTTTAATATCTGAAAATCGTAACCCTGTTAAACATGAGAATAAAAATGCTTTTTTTAATACTGGAAGTTCACATTTAGTATTTGCTACATTTTGTAATTCCTCTAATGTTAAGAATTCACGTTGAGGTTCTGCTTGTTTGAAATGTGGAATGCCTGTTGCTGGGTTTGTAAGGATAAATTTATCTTTTACAGCTTCTTTGATTGCTGCAGTAAATTTTCCAAAATAGGAATGCTTAGAGTTTTGAGATAATTTTTTACCAGCTCTTGCACTTGCTTTTTCATCTAAATATTTTCGAAAATCTTTTACCAAGTCTCTATCTAAATCTTTGAATAAAATATCTTTATTAGAAAAAGCTTTAAAATGTTTTAGCATACTTATCCAATTGCCGTAATTACCTTTACTTGCATATCTTTTTTCTGCTAATGAATTGATGTATTCTGTAAAACTTGCTTCAAGTTTTGCATCGTTTTTAAAACCATAAAAACCATTTTGAATTTCTATTTGTCTCTTTGCACAAATAGAGGTGGCTAACTTTTTAGTTTTCTTGTTAAGTTCTCTTTGTTCTTTTGTTTTAGGTGAGGGATCTAGATATAACCTTAAATATTCTGTTTTCCTTTTTCCTTTGTGATAATAATCTAAGTATAAACTTATCTTATTATTTTTTTTTCTTTCTCTTAGAGTAACTTTCATAATACATAGATTTTGGGCAACAATATTGAATATTAGGGCAACAAATATGTATCAAATTTAACTAAATAAATGATAATAAGCAACAAAAAAGTGAAAAGCTATTTACATAAAGTAAACAAAAACAGTTAGTTGTGTGAAAAAGGAAAACAAATTACTTTCCAATACAAAAATTAGAAAAGATATGACCTAAGATATCTTTATCTACATCATAATCACCAGTAATAGTACCTAAATGCTGCAAACATGCTCTAATATCAATAGAGAATAAATCTGTAGAAATTCCTAAGTCTATACCGTTTTTTACAGAATTTATTGCTAGTAGCGCTTTGTTAAATGCTTCAAAATGCCTGGAGTTGGTTACAATAGTTTCATTATTACTTAAGGCACCAATATTAACTAAAGAAGTTAATTCGCCTTTTAACTCTTCTACACCTTGCCCTGTTTTTGCAGATAGTAAAAGTAAATTTTGAAATGTATTCTGAACATTATTTGCCTCACTATCTGATAATGTATCTACTTTATTTGCAATTGTTAGAAGTCTTTTGTTTGGAAACCTTTTTTTAATAGTATCAATTTCATTTGCTAGTACTTCTTTCTGGTTAGCAAACTTATTAGAATCTATCAATAAGATAATTAACTGGGCCTTTTCTGCTTTTTCATAAGCTTTTTTAATACCAATACTTTCTACTAGGTCTTTTGTTTCTCTAATTCCTGCAGTATCAATAAAACGAAAAGCAACACCATCTATAATCATTTCATCTTCTATGGCATCTCTAGTAGTACCTGCAATATCAGAAACTATGGCTTTCTCTTCGTTTAATAAAACGTTTAATAAAGTGGATTTACCAACATTTGGTTCGCCAATAATTGCAACAGGAATTCCATTTTTCATTGCGTTTCCAAAAGAAAAAGAATCAATTAACCTTTTTAAAACAAAACTAATTTTATCAACTAATTGCATGAATTGCGTTCTATCTGCAAACTCTACATCTTCACCAGAGAAATCTAATTCAAGTTCTATTAACGCAGCAAAATCTAATAATTTTGCTCTGAGTTCTTTTAATTCGTTTGTAATGCCACCTCGCATTTGTTGAATAGCCATTTGGTGGCTAGCAGCAGAATTAGAAGCAATTACATCTGCAACAGCTTCTGCTTGCGATAAATCCATTTTACCATTTAAGAAAGCACGCATGGTAAACTCGCCATTATCTGCCATTCTACACCCATTATTTAAAAACAGCTGTAAAATTTCTTGCTGAATAAAAGATGAACCATGACAAGATATTTCTACTACATTTTCTCCAGTATAGGAATTTGGATTTTTAAAAATAGACAGTAATACTTCGTCTATTATTTTACCATTATCTATAATATGACCTAAATGAATGGTATGAGTTTTCTGCTGGTTGATGTCTTTACCACGTATAGACTTAAAGAGTTTTGCAGCAATTTTAATAGCATTTTCACCAGACAATCGAATAACTGCAATGGCTCCAACACCAGAAGGAGTTGCTAATGCAACTATAGTATCATTTTGAATCATATTGCAAAAATAAACAAACATTTCCTCTTATAGAACCGTAAAAAAGTACTTTTAAGAAATATAGAAGTGTAACAAAAGTTATATTTTAGCGACTAATAAGTATGAAATCAACCTAAATAAATGATGAGAGAAGATAAACAACTTATAGTATTAACCCATCTAAGTCAACTTTTAGACTTTGTAACAGGTATTGGAGGTTTTATTGTGCCATTAATAATTTGGTTATTAAAAAGAGATGAAATTACAGGAATGGACGAGCATGGAAAAGCAATTTTAAACTTTAGAATATCTATGTTTATTTATGTTCTTTTATGTATACCTTTAATCTTATTATTGGGATTAGGAATATTGGGGTTGTTTGTTTTAGGTATTTTTTATCTTGTTTTTCCAATTTCTAATGCTATAAAAGCAAGCAATAACGAGCCACCAAATTACCCGCTTTCCATTAAAATATTATAAAAAAACACCTCGCTAAATAGGTGTTTTTTATATGGCTTGTTTTATAAAGTCTTCGTATTCTTTGAAGAAGTTTTCGAATTTTGTCATTGTTTTTACAAAAAATTCATAGCATGATCGCCAAGAGTTTTTATTGTAAATACTAAATTTACCTTTATAAGGAATGTAAATTCTTCGTATTTGTTTGCCACTATCTAAAATAAACGTTTCTTCAAATATAGCATTAGGTAAATAATCATTCATTAAAATAGATTTTAATGAAAGTAATTGATCGTATAAAAGTGCATTAGCTATTTCTTCAGGATGTTCAAAATCTAAACAAACCATTGCATTCTTTCTATCGGCCTGAAATTTAAAAGAGAAACCTTTAACTTTAGTGTTATAAAGAATCCATTTTCTAGGAAAAGATTTGCCAAAACTTGTCCAAAATTCTTTACGAAGTTTTATAGATTCTTCTTTAGAAAACATACGTGTGTTTCTTATTATCCATGTATTTTGGCAATTTTGCCTCTTTCTTTCATCATTTCAGCTTCGAATGCCAACAATGCTTTCCATTTTTCATCTACAACAGATCTATCTTGATAAGAACGAGCAAAGTTTAAAAAAGTGGTATAATGATTTGCCTCTGAAATCATTAAGTTTTTATAAAATTTTCGCAGTTCTTCATCTTCCATATTTTCAGAAAAAACTTTAAATCTTTCACAACTTCTTGCTTCTATTAGAGCAGCAACTAATAGTCTTTGTACCAGTGCATCTATTCTGTTTTTTGTTTTCGGAAAAAACTTTTGTAGTCTTACAGCATAATCGTTTTTTTGTTCTCTTCCTAAGGTCATTCCTCTTTTTACCATAAGTAAATGCACCATTTTGAAATGTTGCATTTCTTCTATAGCAATATTACTCATCTCTTTTACTAATTCTGTTTCTTCAGAGTAATTAATAATAAGAGAAACCGCATTAGAAGCAGCTTTTTGTTCTAAAAAAGCATGGTCTGTTAATATTTGCTTTAAATCGTTTTTTGCAATTTCTACCCAAGATGTTTCGGTTTCAAACTGTAATCCTAACATTATCTTTAATTTTTAGCAAAATTACATGATATCTGTGGATACTTAAAAAAATAGCTAATTAATTTCATTTATAGTATAGATGAAACTATAAATTAAAAAAAAGTAAATTTATTTTACCTATCACATAAACATTCTTAAATTTACGACTTAAGCATAGCATATGTTAGAGTTAGCAGGAATTATAATCTTAGGAATATTAGCACAATGGTTTGCATGGAAATTTAAAATTCCTGCAATACTTCCCTTAATTTTAATTGGCCTTTTAGTGGGGCCAATTGCATCAGAATATATTACAGAAGATGGTTCTAAGTGGATAGAACCTGTTTGGAATGGAGAAAAAGGACTTTTTCCTGGAGAGTATTTGTATTACTTTGTTTCTCTTGCCATTAGTATTATACTATTTGAAGGAGGTTTAACTCTAAAAAGAAGTGAAATAAAGAATGTGGGGCCAGTTATTACTAAACTTATAACTGTTGGTTCTGCTGTTACTTTTTTTGGAGGTGGTATTGTAGCACATTATGTTTTTAATTTAACTTGGGATTTATCTTTTTTATTCTCTGGTTTAATTATTGTTACAGGGCCTACAGTAATTACTCCAATACTTAGAAATATTCCTTTAAAAAGAGATGTGTCTGCAATTTTAAAATGGGAAGGTATTTTAATAGATCCTATAGGAGCACTTGTTGCGGTATTAGTGTTCGAATTTATTAGTGTTGGTGGTGGTGGAGGTTTTACAAAAACAGCTTTAATTGAATTTGGTAAAATTTTGTTGTTTGGTACCACCTTTGGATTCACATTTGCGCATGCTTTAGCTTACGCAATCAATAAAAAAATGATACCTCATTACTTACTAAATGTTGTATCTCTTTCAGCGGTACTTTTAGTTTTTGTAGAATCGGAAGTGTTTGCACACGAATCTGGTCTTTTAGCGGTTGTTGTTATGGGAATGGTTCTAGGAAATAGCAAATTAAAAAACATTAAAGAACTTTTATACTTTAAAGAATCTTTAAGTGTACTTTTAATTTCAATTTTATTTATACTCTTAGCAGCTAACATTAATATGAGCGAGCTTAAACTGCTCTTTACTTGGAAAACTGCCATACTTTTTGCAATTGTTGTCTTTGTAATTAGACCATTAGCCGTTTTTGTTAGTACAACAAAGTCTAAATTAAAGTTTAAAGAAAAGTTATTTATAAGCTGGGTAGGACCAAGAGGTATTGTAGCAGCTGGTATTGCTTCTTTATTTGGAAGTAAATTACTAAAACAGGGTGTTGCAGGAGCAGAATATATAACTCCTCTTGTTTTTATGATAGTCTTAGGAACTGTTTTGTTAAACGCTACAACAGCTCGTTTTTTTGCCAAAATAATAGGAGTTTACCTTACAAGTTCTAATGGTATTTTAATTGTTGGCGCCTCTAGAGCATCGAGATTAATCGCAGCATATTTGCGTGATAAAGGTAAACGAGTAGTATTAATAGATTCTAATAAAGACTTTATTGAAGAAGCAACTAATGAAGGTTTAGAGGCCTTAAATGTTAATATTTACGACGATAAATTAAGAGATAATATTGAGTTAAGTGATGTGGGGTACTTAATTGCTATTTCTGGGAGTGACTCAGTAAATAGTCATGCTATAAAATCATTTTCAGAAATTTTTGGAGAACATGGTTCTTTTAGATTGGCATCTTCTAAAGAAGCTAATGAAGCTACTAAAGAAGAACGAGAACAATTCTTTACACCAAATGATGATTATATTAACCTAAGTGAAGCTTACAGAGAAAACCCAAATATACAAGAGGTTTTAGTAAATAATGAAGATGAGTATAATGCTCTTTTAGATTGTATGGCTAAAGAAGAGAAAACAGTACCATTATTTATAGAAAATAAAAATGGAATTTATTTGGTTTCTGAATTTGAAAAGCTTGGTGCAAAGAAAGAAGGTTTATCCTTGTCTTATTTAGGTAAAAAAATAGATGATAACTATCTAGCAAGAGCAGATAAAGCTTAAAAATCTAACTCAAAAGTTTTACGAAGTTTTTCAATAAGAGGGTTTTTCTCTTTTAACTTATTAAATTTTTCTTGTGGTGTGTAGGCAAATTTCTTTTCTACAGTTTCATTTAGTCTAACTTCTATAGCAATTGCATAGTTATTTAATTCTTCTCTTAAAAATTTAATCAGTTTTGGTTTACCACGCTTAAATTGATCTTCCATTAATTTATTTGGTACCGTAAATAAAATGGAGAAACCTTTACCTAGTTTTGGAACATCTGAAGCAATAATTGAAGCCATACTTTTTTCTCCCTTTTTATTCAATAAGGCAATGTAGTCTTGCCATAGTTTTTGCATTTTTATTTCAGAAAAAGGATCTTTAGGATGATTTTCATAACTAATTTCTTCTTTTTTTACCTTTTTTTCTTTTTTCTTATGCACACTTTTAAGTGATAAAGAAGAACTTCTAGAAGAAACAAACTTTAATTTAGGCTTTTCTTGTGTAGGCTTACTTTTAGGAACTAATGCTTCAGAGTTCGTTTCTACATTAGCTGTTGTTTTTTTATCCTTTGTCTTAGGCGATAAGGATTGGAAAAATGTAGCTGGAATTATGTAGTTTTTATTGTTTTTTTTTTCTCCATCAAAAGTGATAGAGGCAATTTGCATAAGTGTTAATTCTACCAGTAACCGTTGGTTTTTACTAGCTCTGTAGTTTAAATCGCAATTATTTGCTTTATTTATTGCTTGCATTAAAAAAGGAATACTGGTTTTTGTAGCTTGGTCTAAGTATTTCTTTTTAGCAGCATCACCAACTTCTAAAAGCGGAAGTGTAGCTTTGTCTTTTGCAACCAATAAATCTCTAAAATGACTTGCTAAACCCGTTATAAAATGGTGCCCTTCAAAACCCTTTGCAAGAACATTATTATAAGCATTTAAAACATCTGGTATTTTATTTTCTAGTAATAATGATGTTATGGTAAAATAAGTATCGTAGTCTAATACATTTAGATTTTCTGTAACAGCTTCTCTTGTAAGGTTAGTGCCAGAAAAACTAATAACTCTATCAAAAATAGATAAAGCATCACGCATTGCACCATCTGCTTTTTGCGCAATTATATGTAAAGCATCATCTTCTGCAGTTATATTTTCTTTTTCACAGATTTGCTTTAAATAGTTCTTCGCATCTAAAACACCAATCCTTTTAAAATCAAAAATCTGACAGCGAGATAAAATAGTTGGTATTATTTTATGTTTTTCTGTTGTTGCTAAAATAAAAATAGTATGGGCAGGTGGCTCTTCTAATGTTTTTAAGAAAGCATTAAAAGCAGCCTGAGACAACATATGTACCTCATCTATAATATAAACTTTAAATTTACCAACTTGTGGTGGAATTCTAACCTGATCTGTTAAGTTTCTAATGTCATCAACAGAATTGTTAGAAGCAGCATCTAATTCAAAAATATTAAAAGCAAAATCTTCTTCATCTGCAAACGCAACTTCTGTTTGATTAATTTTCTTGGCCAGTATTCTAGCACAACTGGTTTTACCAACACCTCTTGGCCCAGTAAATAGTAAAGCTTGAGCTAAATGATTGTTTTTAATAGCATTTTCTAATGTATTTGTTATGGCTTTTTGGCCAACAACATCATTAAAATTCTGAGGTCTGTATTTTCTGGCAGAAACTATAAAATGCTCCATTATTCTTTACAACTTTACCAAACAAAAATAGACAACTAGTATTTCTTTAGCAAGATAGTTTCTTAATAAAATACTAAAGTTGTAAACAAAAGGCAGTGAATAGAATTATATTAATTAATAAGTGCTTTCTATCCTTTATTTTTGTGTTTTAAAATTTAAGAAATGAAAAATTTAAAATTAAGTTTAGTACTCTTTTTTGCTTTTTCTTTAGGTTCCTGTTATGGTTCTACTGGCAATAAAAAATCTAATAATAAAGAAACAATTTACGTTCCTTCTCAAAATACCAAAATAGCATATTTTGCTAGTGGTTGTTTTTGGTGTGTAGAAGCTGTTTTTGAAAGTGTTAAAGGAGTAGAAGAAGCGGTTTCTGGTTATGCAGGCGGATTTACAGACAATCCAACATATCAGTCTATAGGAACTGGAAAAACAGGACATGCAGAAACGGTTGCTGTATATTATAATCCAGAAGTTGTTAGTTTTTCTACATTAGTTACTGTTTTTTTTGGTTCTCATGACCCAACAACAGTAAATGGACAACATCCTGATTATGGAACGCAATATAGATCTATTGCCTTTTATTTGAATGATACAGAGAAACAAATAATTGAGAAAGCCATAAAGAAACTAAATAAGGAAACATATAATGGCAAAATTGTAACTGAGGTAACAAAATTAGATACTTTTTATAAAGCTGAAGAATACCATCAAGATTATGAAAAAAGAAATCCTAATGTACCTTATGTAAAGTCAGTATCTATTCCTAGATTGAATAGATTTAAAAGAAAGTTTCCAGAATTATTAAAAGAAGAAGCTAAATTATAATCATAAAAAAAGCGCAATAAAATTGCGCTTTTTTTATTCTTTATCTTCCTTAACGGCTTTTACATCTATTCCTAGTTCGTCTAAAACCAATTGTGTAACATCGTAGTTTTCGTCTATATAGGCAAAGTTGTTGCCATTGGTATTTAGAATTTGTGTAAACTTATTTGCTTTGGCAACTTTGCTAATTGCAGCATTTAGTTTTACATAAAGAGGACGCATTAATTCATTTTGCTTTAATTGAATTAACTGCTTTCCATTCTCTTGATATCGCTGTAAATCTTGTTCTAAAGCTCTTAATTCCTTTACGATAGTTTTTTTCATTAACTCTCCCATTTCTGCTTCTTTTCCTCTAAAATCTGCAACTCTAGTTTGATAATTTTGCATTTTTACGGTAAAAGAAGAATCTAATTTAGCTCCATACGCTTGTGTTTTTTCTATAACAACTTTAGATTCTGGCATAAGGTTGATAATAAAATCGTTATCTATTGTTCCAATTTTAGTTTGTGCAATAGAAATTGAACTAACAAAAGCTATAAATAAAACTATTAATCGTGTCTTCATGAGTTATTAATTTTGGATGGCAAAGATATAAATGTGAGGGAATTAAAAAATAAAACTTCGTTAAAAATTACCAATTTCACTATTTATGTGTTCTAGAATTTTATTTTGATCTGCAGTGTAATTAAACCAAGTTGTGTTTTTGTCTTTAGTAAACCAAGTTAGTTGTCTTTTGGCAAATCTTCTAGTATTTTTTTTAATTTCTTCAATGGCAAATTCTCTTGTAGTTTTTCCATCTAAATAAGTAAATAACTCTTTATACCCAACAGTTTGTAACGCATTTAAGTCTTTGTAAGGATACAGCTGTTTTGCTTCTTCTATTAAACCATTTTTTACCATGATATCTACTCTTTTATTAATTCTATCGTAGATTATAGGTCTATCTGCATTTAGACCTATTTTAATGGTATTAAAGTTTCGCTCTTGTTTCTTTTTATTTTTAAAACTAGAATATGCTTTTCCAGTACCTATACATATTTCTAAAGCTCTTATTACTCTTTGCGGATTTTCTAAAGCAATAGTATTATAAGTGGTTGTATCTAACTTTTTAAGTAAATCTTGTAAATATGCTAACCCTTTTTCATTGAGTTTTACATTTAAGTTTTCTCTAATTTCTGGGTCTATTTTTGGGAAGTAATCCAAACCTTTTATTACAGCATCAACATACAAACCACTGCCACCTACCATTAGTTGTATGGAGTTTTTTGCAAAAAGAGAATTTAGTTTTTGTAAAGCGTCTTTTTCAAATTGTCCTACATTATACTCTTGATGAATACTAATGTTTTGAATAAAGTGATGAGGTGCAGCTTTTAGTTCATGTTCTTCTGGAACAGCAGTACCAATTTTCATTTCTTTAAAAAACTGTCTAGAGTCGCAAGATATAATATCGGTTTTAAAATGTTTTGCAAGCTTAATACTTAATGCAGTTTTACCTATTGCTGTTGGACCTACTACACAGATTAATACATTCTTTTTTGTACTCATTCAGGATTTATTTCTTCACCACATTTATGACAAAATATAGCATTATCTAAATGAAAACTATTTAAACAGTTAGGGCATGATTGTGTGTTGTGTTTTTTATTTTCTTGGTTTCTTACAATTTCAGAACTAACAATTCCAGTTGGTATTGCAATAATAGAATACCCTAATATCATAATTACAGAAGATATAAATTGGCCTAATGCAGTTTGTGGCGCAATATCTCCAAAGCCAACTGTAGTTAAGGTAACAATAGCCCAATAAACACTTCTAGGAATGTTAGAAAAACCATTTTCTGCTCCTTCAACCAAATACATAACAGTACCTAGAATTATACATATTATTAGAATAAAAAATAAGAATACAAAAATTTTTGCTTTGCTTGCCTTTAGGGCTACAATTAATCGGTTAGAAGCACCAATGTATCTCGCTAATTTTAAAACCCGAAAAACCCTTAACAATCGTAATGCACGAAACGCAATTAAACTTTGAGAACCAACTAAAATAAAAGACAAATATTTTGGTATGGTTGAAAGCAAATCGATAATGCCAAAAAAACTGAAAATATATTTAAATGGTTTTTTTATAGATATAACACGTAATACATACTCTATAGAAAATAAAATGGTAATTATCCATTCACCAATATCCAAAAAACTATGATACCTCTTATCTATGCTTTCCACACTTTCTAGCATTACCAAAAGAATACTAACTATTATGGCTACTAAGAGAATTATATCAAAAAGCTTTCCTTCTTTAGTGTCTGCTTCATAGATTATTTCATGAAGTTTTTGTTTCCAGGTCAATTTTACTGAATTAAAATTATTGCTTTCGTTCTACAATACTACAACTATTTAACGAGTTTTTGAAATTTTTTACATAAGAAAACTCTTTAATAGTAAGGGCTTAGCGGTTTTATTAAAAAAATAAGTCTTCATAAAAACCACAACTTCGTTTTTATCGTAAGTATTTATGAAATCATTCTAAAATAGGATGGAATAACTTCTAAAAGTTAGACATAAGTATTTTTTATAAATGAATGTAGATGAAATTATTATCCCTTTAGAATTGAACCACAAACCCCTTATAAGCTGGTATATATCCCTATAGCTATACCAGCTTTTAACCCACAACAAAATGAAATCAAAATATTATTGTTTTTTATTTCTCTTTCTTCTTGCCAATTGCAAGTTTTTAAACGTAGAAAAAAATACAGAAATTTTTACAATTATTTCTGAAGAGCAAGAAAGAGACATAATACAAGCAAAAAAGAGTCTACTTTTTTTTGAATATAAATTAAAAACAGATTCTAGTAACAACGACTATTTGATAAAAATTGGAAATGTAAACAAGCAATTATTCTTGCTGACTAACAAAAAGAAATACCTAAAAAAGCAGAGTTTTTTTTTATTAGCAAATACAAAATCGAGTTATACTAATGTAGGTTTTATAAAAGAATTGTCTCATAATTATATATTGCAAAATCAATTTAACAAAGCGATAAATACATTACTATTTATAGATAAAGATTCCTATTACGCAGATTATACTGCACTAAAAACAGAGATTGAAACGTATGTTGGTTATATGAATGAAAAAGAAAGCTAATTTAAAGTCCAGTTTTTGTTTGGTTTTGTTGGATGGATTGACCTACTGTTTGTACACAGTAGGTTATTTTATCTTTTAACGCCTTTGTTATTTAACCAATTTTGATATTGAGCAGCATTTCTATTGTGTTCTCTTAATGTTTTTGCAAATTTATGATATCCTATGTTATTGATATCTGCACACATATATAAGAAGTTATGATTCTTTGGGTTTAAAACAGCGTCTATAGATGAAATGTCTGGCATACCAATTTGAGTAGGAGGTAAGCCTCTATTTAAGTAGGTATTGTATGGCGAAATAATTTTTAAATCTTTATTTAAAACTCGTTTTACAACAAAATCTTGGCCTTTGACTTCTTTAATGGTATAAATAACAGTTGGGTCTGCTTGTAAAGGCATTCCTCTTTTTAATCTATTTAAATAAAGTCCAGCAACGATTGGTCTTTCTTCTACTTTAGCAGTTTCTTTCTGAACAATAGAAGCTAAAGTTACCACATCGTTTTTGGTTAAGTTTAATTTCTTTGCTTTTGCAAGTCTATTCGTATTCCAAAAACGATTGTACTCTTTTAACATTCGATCTCTAAAAGCATCTGCAGAAACCGTCCAGTAAAATTCATATGTATTTGGAATTAAGATTTGTAGAACAGATTTTTTATTAAATTTATTGGTTTTTAAAAAAGTAGAATCTGTAAAAGACCTGAATAAACTAAGAGAATCTACTTCAAGTTGCTCTGCAATTCTACCTAAAGCTTTTTCTAAATTATCTTGGTTATTAAAAGAAATTTTTAATGGTGTTTGGTTTCCTGCTCTTAACATGTTTACCAAGTCATTATTAGACATCCCCTCTTTTAATACATAACGACCATTTTTTGGACTTTCTAATTCCTTTTGTGCAGCTACCCATAAAAAAGTATTGGGATTTTTAGAATAATCTTCTAATTTGTTTTTTACATCTACTAAATTATCGGTAGAGTAAACATATAAAACATGCTCATTTATTATTGCTTTTCCAAAAATTCTTTGGTAGTAGTTATAACCCAGTATTGCCCCTAGCCCTAGACAAAAAACTATAATAATTAGTAAAGATTTCTTGCTCAAAATATATTTTTTTAATCTAATGTTATTTGTTGATTAATTGATAAACAACTTCATCTTTATAAGAGTTGTTGCAAAATATCCAATCTTTTTTAATTCCTATTCTTACAAAATTATTTTTTTCAAATAAACGTAAACTATTTAAATTATCCACAATTACATTGGCAAAAAGTTGGTGAATATTTAAATGTTTAAAAGCATACCTAACTAGTAATTGTAGCGATTGGTTAGCGTAGCCTTTATTTTGAAAATCTGGTTTAATGATAATTCCAATTCCTGCTCTATGATGCTGAGGGTTAAAGTCAAAAAGATCTATTAAACCTATTGCTTCTTTCGTAGTATTTTTTTCTATTACCAAACGAAGTTGTTTGGTTGTATATATATCTAGATGAGAATTTTCGATATAGTTTTTCAATAAAAAAAGAGAAAAAGGAGTTTGTGTATTACTTATTTCCCAATTTTTTTCATCGTTTTCAATTTCTTTTAAAAACAATAAATCTTCTGGCTCTAGAGCTCTTAAGTTAACTAAGTTTCCTTGTAATGTTTGCATTATATTGTAATAGTACCTTTAAAAACTAACAAAGCTAAACCTGTTAAAAATATATTATAGTAGTTTCCATTCTTTTCATCGAAAGTAACCTGTAATTCTCCTCCTTCTACTGGTAGATTAATTATATTTTTTTTTGTTTTACCAATTTTATGCATACCAACAGCAACAGCTGTTACTCCTGTGCCACAAGCTAAAGTTTCATTTTCTACTCCTTTTTCATAGGTTCTTACTCTAAACGTATTTTCATTTTTTTGTTCTACAAAATTTACATTAGCACCAGGGTTAGCATACGAATTTCTAATTCTTTTTCCCTCTTTGTAAACAGGAAAGTCTTCTAAACTAGAAACTAATTCTACATGATGTTGTGTGCCAGTATATGCGAATAAAGAGTTTTCTTGTAATTTAATATTATTTACATCTATCATTTTTAATGAAACAAGATTTTCTTTTACAGAAGCGTAATGTTTGCCATCGACAGCTATAAAATTGGTTTGATTATCTATTATATTTAATTTCCTTGCAAATGCAACCGCACATCTACCTCCATTACCACAGAATGTTTCACTACCATCAGCATTAAAGTAAACCATTTTAAAATCGAAATCTTTATCATTTTCTAACAAAATAATACCATCAGCACCAATTCCAAAATGCCTGTCACATAAAAATGAAATAATGTCAGTTTTTTCTTTTGGAAAGGTATTTGCTCTGTTATCTATCATCACAAAGTCATTACCCGTTCCTTGATATTTATAGAAGTCTAATTTCATAAAACAAATATAGTTTTTTCAATGGATTTTGGGCGGTGTTAAATGGTGGTTAAAGTTCGTTAAAAACAAGTTAAACAGATTAATCAGATTTGTAAAAAATTTATATTTGAGTAAACTAAAATGTATTATTATGAAAAAAATCTTTAGTTCATTAGGTATAGCAATTTTAGGTGGTGTAATTGCACTAACAGGGTACAATTTTTTATTCAAACAAGAAGCACTAGTAAAACAAGAACCATCTAGTTTACCAACACTTCAAACAAATTACCAACCTGCTTATAACGCGGCAGTTAATTCAGCGGTTCCAGAAGCAATAGATTTTACTTTAGCAGCAGAAAGTACATTAAATTCTGTGGTGCATGTAAAAAATAGAGCGGTAAGAACACAATCTAATCCTTTAGATATTTTCTTCGGATATGGAAATGGAACAAGAAAATACGAACAAGTAGGTACTGGGAGTGGAGTTATAATTTCGCCAGATGGTTTTATTGTAACGAACAATCATGTTATAGAAAATGCAACAGAAATTGAAATTACCTTAAATAATAAGAAAAAATATAAAGCAGAATTAATAGGGGCAGATCCAAGTAATGATATTGCACTTATAAAAATAGACGCAGAAGAAAATTTACCATTTACTCCTTTTGCAAATTCGGACAATATAAAAGTTGGTGAATGGGTTCTTGCAGTAGGTAATCCTTACAATTTAACATCTACAGTAACTGCAGGTATTATAAGTGCTAAAGGAAGAGATTTAGAAGGAAATGGAAATATCGAATCTTTTATACAGACAGATGCTGCTGTGAATCCAGGAAATAGTGGAGGAGCATTAGTGAATACTAGAGGCGAGTTGGTAGGAATTAATACTGCAATTTCTTCTAGAACAGGATCTTTTGTGGGCTATTCTTTTGCAGTACCATCTAATATTGCAAAAAAAATTGTTGATGATATTTTAGAGTTTGGCGCTGTACAAGAGGCAATTTTAGGCGTGCAAATAGATAACGACTACGAAAATGATGGCGTAAAGATTGGTAAAGTTTATTACGATGACACCAATGGAAACTCCAAGCTAAAAGAAGGTGATATCATTAAAAAGATAAACAATGTAAAAATTTCTAAATTTTCTGAGTTAAGAGGGCAATTAACAGCAAAAAGACCTGGAGAATATGTAGATGTTACTGTAGAAAGAGATGGTGAATTAATTACAGAAAAAGTATTATTAAACAAAAAAGACACTTATTACTCTCAAACATTAGGAGTTCAATTTAAAGACTTATCTAAGTCAGAAAAGAAAAAATACGATGTTAAAGGAGGAGTAAAAATAATTCAAAACATCAACAGGAGTTTAGATTATTATGGTGTAAAAGAAGGGTACATTATTACTAAAATTAACAAAAAACCTGTAGCAACAGCTGCAGAAGCAAAAAAAATTATAGATGCTAACTTTGGTAATGGCAAACCTCTTTATCTAGAACTAATTAATTTAGACGGAGAAGTAGAAAGGTATGCTATACGTTAAAACAATTATAGGTAATATAAAACCTGGCTTTTAGCCAGGTTTTTTTATTGAAAATATTTCACGAAATCGATTTCGGTATTTCAAAAAATAAAATACTTTTGCACTTTATTTAATCCATGTTATACTATAACTATGTCAACTACATTAAATTACGAAAAAGAAGTAACACAACAAGCAGAGGTAAGGAGAGCCACTGTAGAGTTTATTAACATCGTTAATGATTTATGGTACGATAAATCTATAGAACTCGTTTTATTTAGAAATCCTCTATTAGATAAACGTGCCAATGAAGTTTTAAATCTTATTGAGTACGCTAAAGAATTTGTAAACAAACCAATTACAATTTACGATGCTTTAAGTATTGCAAAAGCTATTCAAGAAATAGAATTGCCATCTGCTAAACTTGATATTGGTAAATTAGCATACGAATGCCATTTAAATCCTGCTGGATGTGAAGACAAAATTAGCTTTGTTAAAAACAAACTAAAAGGAGCAAAAGAAGCCAAAAATATTCAACCAAAAGATGTGGTATTGTATGGTTTTGGACGAATAGGAAGGTTACTTGCAAGAGAATTAATGTCTAAAATGGGTAAAGGTTCTCAATTGCGTTTAAGAGCAGTTGTTACAAGAGGAGAAATTAATGAAACTGTATTAGAAAAAAGAGCCTCTTTATTAAGTGTAGATTCTGTACATGGTAATTTTTTAGGAACCGTTAAAGTTGATGCTGAAAATAAAGCATTAATTATCAACGGTACAACTGTTTATATGATTTCTGCAAATAATCCTGAAGATATAGACTATACTTCTTACAATATTAATGATGCATTAATTATAGATAATACAGGAGCATTTAGAGACGATGTTGCTTTAAGTCGTCATTTAAAAGCAAAAGGTGCTAGCAAAGTTTTATTAACAGCACCTGGCAAAGGAGTTCCAAATATTGTACATGGAGTTAATCATACAAAATATAACCCAGATGAAGTAGATATTTTTTCAGCAGCATCATGTACAACAAATGCAATTACGCCAGTACTAAAAGTATTAGAAGAAAATTATGGAATTAAAAAAGGGCATTTAGAAACCATTCATGCATATACTAACGACCAGAATTTGGTAGATAATATGCACAACAAATATAGAAGAGGTAGAGCAGCTGCATTAAATATGGTAATTACAGAAACAGGTGCAGGAAAAGCAGTAGCCAAAGCCCTACCAGCTCTAGAAGGTAAATTAACATCTAATGCAATTCGAGTTCCTGTTCCAAATGGTTCTTTAGCTATTTTAAGTTTACAATTAAGAGATGTAGTTACTACAGAAAATATAAATTCCACATTAAAAAAATATGCTTTAGAGGGTGATTTAGTAGAACAAATAAAATACTCTCTAGACAATGAATTGGTATCTTCAGATATAGTAGGCTCTACAGCACCATCTATTTTTGATAGTAAAGCAACTATTACAGATGATGAAACTGTGGTTTTATACATCTGGTACGATAACGAGTATGGGTATTCTCACCAAGTAATGCGTTTAGCGAAGCACATTGCTAAAGTTAGAAGGTTTACTTATTATTAAAAGTTTATTATAAATAACAAAACCCAAAGTTTATTCTTTGGGTTTTTTTTGCTTTTTAAATAAATAAAAGATGGGTATTTTCTTGATCTGCTCTAGAATAAAAGTCTCCGATAGTTAATATTCCATCTAATTTATCTATCAGATCTTGCTTTTCTAATTTAAACATATCTACGGCTAATTTACATGCCCATAGCTTACACCCAGAGTCTGATAAAATTTCTAGAAATTCACCAACTGGAGGCATGTCTAATTTCTCCATTTCTTTTTTCATCATTTTTGTTGCAAATGCTTCTACGCCTGGTAAACCACCTAACATAGTTGGTATATGCATAGCAGGGTTTCCTACAGTTGCAACAGCTAAGTGTTCTAGCTTTTTTTTCTGAATTGCCTCTAATCCAAAGAATGTGAAAAATATTTCAGATTCTATACCTTCCATTCTAGCGCCATTTGCCATGATAAAAGCAGCATATACGTTTTCTATAGTTGCTTTAGAGAGGATAAAGAGCATTTTTTTAACTTTTGTTTCTGCCATAATTTCTAATTTTTAAATACAACTTTTCGGTTTTGGAACTCCAGCAATTTTGGTAGAAACTTTTAATGGTCCACCTGGAAATAATGCATAAAATTGCTTTATATCTATAACACCGCTTTTTTTAATTCCACGAATAGACAATGGTTTATTTAACTTTACCTGTTCTTGTAGGTAAGCAATTACTTCCCAGTGTTTATCTGTCATTTCTATGTTGTGTTCTTTCGCAATTTCTTCTCCAATAGTTTTATTCCATTGCGAGAAATCTTTTAAATATCCTTCTTCTGTTACGTTTAATTCTACGCTATTTATTGTTTTTAACATGATTGTTGTTTTTTATTGGTTAATATTTTTTCCTGCGGTTGTCATATTTCTTGATACAAACGGAATTGGAATTCCTTTTAATAACATATTCCAGTAAATCCATCTAAAAGCTAACTTTCCCCAGTGATTTAAAACACTCTCTTTAAGCAATTGTAAAGGACCTATTTTAGCAAACGGAAAGGTTCCTGTAACTGGTTCTTGTTTGTAGTTAAAGTCTATAAGTAAAGCTTTGTTTTTTCCTGTTTCTATAAAACAGTTAGAATGTCCGTCAAATTCTTCTTTTAAAGGTTTATTGTTAATGTATAATAAAATATTGTCTGTTAATGTTTCTGCTTGAAAATGAGCAACAGAACCTGCTTTAGATGCTGGTACATTTGTTGCATCTCCAATAACAAAGATATTTTCATTTTCTAGAGATTGTAAGGTGTTAGGATGTGTTGGTACAAAATTTAAATCATCTCCAAGATCAGATTTTTCTATTACTTCATCCCCCATATTAGTAGGTACTGTTACAAGTAAATCATACTCTACTTCTGTATCTATGTAGTCTATTATTTTCTTATTTTCATAATCTACTCTTTCAATAGCAAAATCTGTAACAATATTTATGTTCTTCTCTTTTAAAAGGTAGCCTAGTGTTTTTGAGCTTATTTCTTTTGTAAAAGCACCTGATAGAGGAGTAACATAAGTTATATCTACTTTTTCTCTAATGCCCTTTTTTTGAAAATAGGAATCTGCTAAAAAAGCAAACTCTAAAGGTGCAACTGGGCATTTAATAGGCATTTCTGTGATGTGTACAACAAGTTTACCTTCTTTAAAATCTCTTAGTTTGTTTCGCAAAGCTAAAGCACCATCGTACGTGTAAAAATCAAAAATAGATTTGTACCATTCAGAGCTATACATTCCTTCCACTTCTTCAGGGTTGGTTTTAGAACCTGTAGCAATTATTAATATATCGTAAGATAAAGTTCCGTTTTCGAGTTCAACTAGATTGTTTTTAGCATCGATTTTTTCAATAGACTGTTGTATGTAATTGACTTTCTTCGGAATAAACTTTTTTCCAACTTTTTTAACCTGTTCTTCCGTGTAAATATCAAAAGGCAGAAATAAAAAACCTGGTTGATAATAATGTGTTTTATATTGGTCTACAATAGATATTTTCCATTCTTTCTTTGGTAGTTTTTTTACTAAATGATTTGCCATCATCGTTCCTGCTGTACCTGCACCTAAGATTACTAAATTTCTCATAATCATTGTTTTATTTAACAAATTTAATGCACATGATTTGCGAACCTTATGATAATTATCATGATTTTGGCTTGTGTAACCTAAGTTACAAAGGAATATAAAGGGTTGCTTAGAATTTATATTTAAATTCTTTTTTAAGTATTAATATGCTATTTTTGATATATGTTATACACACAAGACTGTCTATCTAATTTCTAATAATTTAACATGACTGTAGAAGAAAGAATTAATCATTTACGAAAAGAACTTAATCAACACAATCATAATTACTATGTGTTAGATAATCCAACAATTTCAGATTATGAGTTTGATGTAATGTTGAAAGAGTTACAAAAATTAGAAAATGAAAACCCCATTTTTTTCGATGAGAATTCGCCTACACAAAGAGTAGGAGGTACCATTACAAAAAAATTTAATACAGTTACACATAAAAATAGAATGTATTCTTTAGATAATTCATATTCTAAAGAAGACTTGTTAGATTGGGAGAAAAGAATTCAGAAAATATTAGGTACAACGCAAATTGAATATACTTGTGAGTTAAAGTACGATGGTGCTTCAATTAATTTAACCTTCGAAAACGGAAAGTTTGTCAAAGCTGTTACTAGAGGAGATGGTATTCAAGGTGATGAAGTAACCAATAATATACGAACTATTAAGTCTCTACCACTAAATACTTCAGATAAACTTTTATCTAATTTTGAAATTAGAGGTGAAATAATAATACCATTAGAAGGTTTTTTAAAAATGAACCTTGCAAGAAAAGAAGCTGGTGAAGAAACATATAGGAATCCTAGAAACACTGCTAGTGGTAGTTTAAAACTACAAGATAGTTCAGAAGTAGCTAAAAGACCACTAGACTGTCTTTTATATCAAGTAGTTACCGATAATAGTACTTTTAAAACACATTATGAGAGTTTACAAAAAGCCAAAAAAGTTGGTTTTAAAATTCCAGATACAATTAGATTAGTAAAATCCATTGATGAAGTTGTCGATTTTGTAAATTTTTGGGATTCTAAAAGAAATACATTACCATACGAGACTGATGGTGTGGTTATAAAAGTTAATAGTTTTGACCAACAAGAAGAACTAGGTTTCACAGCAAAAGCACCAAGATGGGCAATAGCATATAAATTTAAAGCAGAACAAGTTTCTACTGTTTTAGAAAAAATAACTTATCAAGTAGGCAGAACAGGCGCAATAACACCAGTAGCAAATTTACAGCCTGTAGAATTAGCAGGCACAACTGTAAAAAGAGCTTCTTTGCATAATGCAGACCAGATAGAAAAATTAGATATAAGAATAGGAGATACTGTATATGTAGAAAAAGGAGGAGAAATTATTCCAAAAATAATTGGAGTAGACATAGAGGCAAGACCAAAAAAATCTAAACCTACATCGTATGCAAGTCATTGTCCTGTTTGCTCAACAGAATTAATAAGAACAGAAGGAGATGCAAAGCACTATTGCCCTAATGAGTTTGGTTGTGCCCCTCAAATCACAGGAAGAATTAAACACTTCATCTCTAGAAAAGCAATGGATATTGATGGTTTAGGTGGCGAAACTGTAGATTTATTAAGAAAAGAAGGCTTAATTGTAAATTATGCAGATCTTTATGAATTAAAAATTGAGCAACTAATACCTCTTGAAAGAATGGCAGAAAAATCTGCCCAGAATATTATAGATGGTGTAGAAGCTTCTAAAAATATACCCTTTAATAAGGTACTATTTGCTCTCGGAATTCGTTTTGTTGGGGAAACAGTTGCAAAAAAACTAGCAAAACATTTTAAAAACATAGACAACCTTATGTCTGCATCTTTCGAAGATTTAATTAAAGTGGAAGAAATTGGTGAAAAAATAGCAGAGAGTGTAATTCAATTTTCAAACAACCAGTCTAATAAAGAAATAATAAATAGATTAAAAAGTTTTGGGGTGCAACTAGAAGTCTCTAAAGAAGATACTACAAATAAGACAAAAAAATTAGACGGAAAAATATTTGTGGTTTCAGGAGTATTTAAAAAACTAACCAGAAACGAATTAAAAAAGGCTATTGAAGATAATGGTGGAAAGCTAAGTTCGTCTATTTCAAAAAAAACTAATTTTATTGTTGCAGGAGATAAAATGGGGCCTTCTAAATTAGAGAAAGCTAAAAATTTAGGAGTAGCTATTATATCAGAAGACGACTTCTTAAATAAAATAAATTAAACAAGTGCGCCTAACATACATTCTTACAGTACTTTTATTTTTTACAACCATTACTTTTTTCGGACAAAAAAGGGTTAAAGATTCTCTTCCTAAGAATTTAGATGATTATGTTTTTGTGAAACCAGGAGATACTCTCGTTGTTCAATTAGATGGATTTTCTCTGCTGCCAAAAGCTAAGTTCAACTCTAAAGAAGACATGAGATATTATATGTGGTTTAGAAAAAAAGTATTTAAAGCTTATCCATATGCTACTTTGGCAGCAACAAGGTTAGATACCTTAAACTCAAGATTACAAAAGATTAAAAATAAACGGAAAAGAAAAAAATATACAAAGCTTATCCAAAAATATATAGAAGGTGAATTTACAGATCAGATAAAAAAAATGACAAGAACAGAAGGCCGAATACTTATTAAGTTGATTCACCGTCAAACAGGAAACACAGCCTTTGAAAATATTAAAGAGTTAAGAAGTGGATGGAACGCCTTCTGGTACAACTCAACTGCTAATCTATTTAAGCTATCACTAAAAGAAAATTATAATCCAGCAACTGTTAATGAAGATTACCTTATAGAAGACGTTTTACAAAGAGCCTTTCAAAAAGGAATTTTAATAGAGCAACCATCAAAAATTAAATTTGATTTTGAAGATATTATATCAAAAAATAAAGCAAAAATAGATGTAGAAGAATATAAATTGATGTTCTCTAAGTATAGAAAACGTCAAAAAAGAAAAACTAACTAAAGATTAAAACTAATCTTTTTTGTTTTTTACTTGCTTTAAAAACAAGGACTTAAAAAATAGTTTAAAAAAAGTTCAATTTTTCTTGCAATCAATATTAAAATGTGTTGTATATTTGCAGCCGCTAACGGATAATACCAAAGCAAAAAAGTTCATTACCTTTAAAGATTTTATGAGATTTAATACTCTATTAATGTATAAAAATCATCTTTAAAATCTCTCAAAAAATAATTTTAAAAAAAGTTTTAAAATTAGTTGCGGAATAAAAAAT
>CAYZDK010000033.1:0-27920 GCA_964477255.1 uncultured Polaribacter sp. | reverse complement strand
TAATGTAAATTACATTTTAGGTATGGTAACAGTAAAAGTAGATCCAACATTTTCTTCAGAAGTCACAGTGATACTTCCATGCAATAAATTAACAATTCTGCTACAAATTGCTAATCCAAGTCCAGTACCAGGATATACAGAATCGCTATGCAGCCTTTCTAAAGGAGAAAAAATACTTGGTAAATCGTCTTCTGCAATACCAATACCAGTATCTTCAATACCGTATATATGGGCTTTTTCTGACGCTTCATACGTAACTGCTACCTTTACTGCTGCACCTTTTTCTACATAAGTTATCGCATTAGTAATAAGGTTGGTAAAAAGAATTTCATATAGCAACTTAACTCCTTTAATTGTTGGCAAATTACTACTTGTTAATGTGGCTTTTTGATTATGTACAGCTAAAGACTCAAAAATACCGTTCACTAAGTTTTCTAAATGTATTTCTTCCGTTTCATGTTCTTGGTCTGCAACTTTCATAAAGTTTAATAAATCTTGCACAAGATTTTGCATTTTAGAAGCACTTTTAAATACAAAGTTGATGTACTTTTCATCTTTTTCGTCCCAATTGCCTTTATTCTTTTTAACCAACAACTTCATGAAGGAATCTATTCCTCTAATAGGCGCTTTTAAATCGTGAATTGCCTTGTAAGAAAAATCTTCTAAAGAAACCTCTTTGTTATTTTGTTTAAAATTAGCCATAGAATTATAGGGTATTTAAATCTTAAGAATAATTACAAGCTATAAAGTTAGGTATTAATAATTATAAATTTATAAGTATAACAATAATAAATATTTTTCTATATTTGATTGTAATCAACTATTAAATATGCAAAAAATTAATGCTATTATTGTAGAAAAGGACACAAGTGTTGTAAACACCTTACAACTGTTTGCGGCAGAAAATGCGGTTTTATTTTCAATAATATCTGTGATTAATAATTGCAACAAGCTGGTTAGTTTGATTAACGAAAACAGCCCAGATGCTGTATTTATAAGTTTAAATTCCGACTCTGGATTTGAACCTGCTATGCTTAGCAAAATTAATGTGAGTATGCCCAAAGTTTTTTATATGTCTAATAAAAAAGAAGATGCCTATATCGCTTTTTTAGACAATGCAATAGATTTTATTTTAAAACCGCTAAATCCCAATCGTTTAATTATTTCTGTTTATAATGCAATTAAACAAATTCAGATGGAAAAAGCATATCAAGATACTGTGTTAAAGACTATTGCATCTATAAATCAAAAAGAACGAAGACCAGAGCATATTTCTGTTTCCTCAGTAGATAAAATTGAGCTTATAAAAATAGACGATATTATGTACTGCAAGGCAGATGGTAAGTACACCGAATTTTACACAACCAACGGTAAAAAACTATCTAGTAAAAATTTAGGAGAATATACCAGTCATTTTAATGGAAGCTTCTTTAGAATTCATCATTCTTATTTGGTTAATATCAAACACGTAGATGAAATTATAAAGAAAAAAGGCATTTATTGTAAATTAGAAAATGGAGCTATTTTACCTGTTGCTAGAAGAAGGCAAGAAGAATTTATAAAGTTTGTAAATAAATAAAACATAGAATTGATATGAGCTATAAATACCAAAGAATAATGATTATCGACGATGATGAAATAGATAATTATCTTACAAAGACTCTTATCAATAACAACAACTACGCTAAAGAAATCTTAGAGTTTAGTAATGGTGCTGATGCTTTTGATTACTTAGAAAAGAACAAAGAAAATAAAAGCAAATTACCAGAATTAATTCTTTTAGATCTACACATGCCAAAAATGGATGGTATAGAGTTTTTAGACAAACTTTCTACAATTTCTAATAATTTTTTAGAGGGTATTGTATGTGTTGTTTCTAGTAGTGTAGATGACAATGCTATATTAAAATCTAAACTAAACAATTACGTAAGTTTGTATACCAAAAAACCAATTACGGTAGAGTTTTTAAATTCTCTTTAGCTCGATAACATCTTTATGGTAAGGTAACTACATCAAACCAAAATTCTGTAATTTTTACAATAGATGTAATAAAATTATCCATTTCTAAAGACTTGCTTACAAAAGCATTGCAATGTGCTTCGTAAGCCATTTCTATATCTTTATCTCTTGTAGACGTGGTTAGCATAATAACTGGAATTCTTTTAAGCGCTTTATCTTGCTTTAGTTTTTTAAGAATTTCGTGGCCATTATATCTTGGTAAATTAATGTCTAAAAGAATTAAATCTGGTTTTTCATCGTCATTAAAACCATCTCTTTTAAAAAGATAGTCCATGGCTTCTCCTCCATCTCTTGCAATGGTTAAATTGAATTCTTTGTTACATTCTTCAAAGGCTTCTTCAATAAGTATTACATCTCCTTCGTTGTCTTCGATTAAGAGAATGTGTGGTTTTTTTGTACTCATAATATTTATTTGGGGGTGATAAATATGTTATGTCTCTATAGACGGTAAAAGTATCTAAAAAAAAAACTTAAACCTACCTTTAATAGTTTCTTAAGTAAAATTTAAGAATACTTAAAGACTATCATTTGTCTACACTTTCTTTTTTCAAAGTAAAATAAAATGACGTTCCTTCATTCTCCTCAGATTCTAACCAAATTTTTCCACCAAGAAACTCCACACTTCTTTTTACGTAAGTTAACCCTATACCTGTACCAGAATAGCTATCTTTATTATGTAATCTTTGAAAAAGAAGAAATATCTTTTCATGAAATTCTGGAGCAATACCAATTCCGTTATCTTTAATTGTAAATAACCATTCGGTATCTTTATCTTCTACAAGAACATCTATTAATGGCGGAAAATCTTGTTTAGCATATTTTAATGCATTGTCTAATAATGCATGAAATATTTGTGTTAAAAGTGCAGTATATCCATGCACTACTGGTAAATTATCTGACACAATACTTGCTGCAGTATCTTCAATTCTTTTTGCGCGAAGTGTTTTAAAATCTTGAATTATTTTGTTTAAATCTACATCTTCTTTTGGGCCATCTACATTGGTTACTCTAGAATATTTTAGAAGATCTACGATAATTGTTTTCATGCGTTTCGCAGCATCAGTAGCATAAAAAATATACTTTTTCCCTTTACTATCTAATTGGTCTCCATACTTTTTTTGAAATAAATCTAAAAAGCTAGATATCATTCGTAAAGGTTCTTGTAAATCGTGCGAAGTTACAAATGCAAATTGCTCTAACTCTTTGTTAGATTTCTCTAACTTTTTAGAGTATAGCTGCAATTCTGAATTTAATTTAAGCAGGTCTTTTTCTAATTTTTTCTGATTGGTAATATCTGTAATCGCACCAACCAATTTTATTGGTTTACCAGTATTATCTCTTTCTATAATACCTCGCTCTAATATGTTTGTTACATGCTTCTCTGCATTTGATATGGTATATTCTAACTCCCATTTATTTTGGCCCTTATCTTTTAAAACCTCTTTAACCTTATTTTGCAAGTTGGTGTATTTTTCAGGAGATAACATAAACTTCCAACTGTTTGGTTTGCAAAAGAAAGGGTTTAAATCTTCGCCAAATTTATCTACAAATTGTTTACTTCTTCTAACTTTATTTAGGTTAATATCCCATTCCCAAATGGCATCATTGGTTGCTTGGGTAACTTTTTCAAATAGTTGGTTGGCCTCTTTTAGTAGTATGTTCGTTTTCTTTTTTATGGTAATATCACTAATGTAGGCAGAAATTCCGTTTTTTGAACCATACAGCCTAAAATCAAACCATTTTTTTCTATTTAGGTTATAATCTTCAAAAAACACATTCTGTTCACTTTCCATTGCTTTCACAAACTGTTTGTGAAATTTTGTGTCAACATCTTGTTTATAAAGGTCCCAGAAATACATTCCTAAGACATCTTTGTAGTGGTACCCTGTAAAACTTTCTGCTTTTTTATTCCAGTACGTAATTTCCCAGTTTTTATTCAAAGTAAAAAATGCATCTCCTATACTTTCTAATATCGCATTTTTATCACTTACCGATTTTTCTAGATTTTCAAGCGCTAATTTTCGTTGGCTTATATCTCTGTAATATGCAGAAAGTCCTTGTGCAGCTTTGTATACGTATATTTCATACCAAGTACCATCTGATCTATCTAAAAACTCAAACTTTGTGTTGTTTCCCGTTTTTAAAACATATTCGTATTCTTTACGTATGTTTTTAAATATTTTTTGCGGGTATAAATCCCAAATGTTATTTCCTAATAATTCTTCTTCCGTTTTATTTAGTAGTTTTAATGCTGCCTCGTTTACATAAGTAAAACATTGCTCTTCATCTAAGGCATAAAACGCATCGTTTATACTAGTTAGGATGTCTTTAATTTGGTCTTCTAAATTTTTAGATTTGGTAATATCTTGTATACTACCATATATTTTTAAGCATCTATTATTGGCTCTTTCCCCAACACCACTTACTCTAATCCATTTGTTTTTATTACTGGGTGTTTTTATTAAAAACTCTTCATCAAACGGAATATCGTGTTTAATAAGTTCTGTAACTATTTGTAAAAACGATGTTGCTTTTTCCTTAGACGTAAAGTTGATAAAACTCTCATTTAGCGGAATTTTCTCTTGTTTCGTTTCTAATATTTTTTCGGTGTTCGCATCGCAATACAAAGCACCCTTTTTAGATGTTAACAAATCAAACTCCCAACTACCAATTTTAGCCACGTCTGTTGCTTGTTGTAAAAGTTCTTTGGCTTTGGTTTCTTCTGTTACATCAATAATTAAAGAATGAAAGACAATATCTCCGTTTACCAATTTTGTAGGTGTACCATACCCTCGCAAAGTTTTTAGTTTCCCATCAGGATGTACATACCTCCAGGTTGCATTCCAAAAAGATAGGTGTTGTTTCGATACATATATTGTATCTAAAAGATAGTCATAATCTCCTCCCATCCTAATGCGTCCCCAAATTTCAGTAAGGTTTTCCTGAGCTTCATCTTTAGAATATCCTAAAATATTTTCTGCTCCAGAAGATACATGCGTTACCTGTGTTTCTCCATCTGGTTTTAAAATAAATTGGTACGCTACTCCTGGCAGGTTATTAGTTAAGTTTTTGTATCGTTTTTCTGTAGATTTAAAAGGATCAATATCTACAATACTACCATAAATTTTTATAGGTTCTCCATTTTTGTATTCAGCTGTTCCAGTGGCTCTAATCCATTTCTCGTTTTTCTTACTTGTAATGATAACAGCTTCAAATGTATAATCTTTACCGGTATCTATGAGATTTTGAACACTTTTGGCAACCAATTCTCTGTAATCTTCTCTATAAAAATTTATTGCTGTTTCTAAAGTTGGTGTATATTCTTCTGTTGTAGTTTCGTGCAACGCGTATACTCTGTCAGACCAATACACTTTATTCTGAACTAAATCCACTTCCCAAAAACCTAAGTCTACAACATTTTGCGCCAAATTACTAAATTTACCTAACGAAAAAGTTTCTTCTGGAGCAGGATTAGGTGAACAGAATACAAGAATTTTTTCTTCTTTTTTATCTAAATGAGAGGTAATAGATATGTTAAGAGGTGTATTGTCTTTCGATTTATTAAAAAAGGCTTCTTTAAAAAAAGGAGCATCGTCACTAAAAATGGCATTACTGTCTATAGCTTTTACCTCTTTTAAAGTGTAGTTATACAGCTGTTTAGCAGCATCGTTTGCGTCCAAAACCTTTTTGGTTTTTAGACATAGTATCCAAATTGATTCTGAACTAAATTTAAATATTTGTTTGGTCAGGGACTGGCTTAATTCCACTTTTTATTATCATTTGGGGGATTTAACATCTTTATAAAAGGCATAAAAATAAAAATAAAGAATTTAAATGAAAAAAGACAGCTTACGAATAGAAAAATAAAAAACATATGTAATTTATCATTTAAAATAATGCTACTTATTTGTTTTTATCTTTTTAATAGTGTTATCGAACTGATTCAGTCGACTTTTTAAACCACCTTTTGCGTTAGTCATACCAATATATTCTAACTCTGGATTAAAATTAAATGTATGGAGTGGTTTTTTTGATACTGCTATACAATAGATGCCAGGATACTTAATACCAACCAAACTATTTCTATCTTCCCATTTTACCCAATTTGTAAATTTATTTACCATTCAGCTCTATAAATATTGCAATACTTTTTGCTCTTTATAAGGTGTTCACCTAAGCTATTTCTTATTGAATTAGATTATTATGCCATAAGGCTAATACTACATCCATCTGTGAATTATGAGATTTTGAGTCAACGTCTAATTTAGACCAAAGCTCTTTTTGTGAAATTGAATTAATTCTATTATTCATTAAATAGTTAACAGCTTCTATTGCATGATTTTTGTTGATAGTAGAGTTGCTTTCGTATACACCTGCTGGTATACCTTTTACAAGACCCTCCTCGCATAAACCTAAAAAAGTACTTCTTGGACAACTCTTCTCAACTGCGGATTGACTTGTAGTAAGTTCAGAAATGGAAGCCACCCATGCCAAACGCAAAGTTGGATAATTCTTGTATACTTTTAATGTTTTTAAGGCCGCTTTACCGTAGTTATTGTAATTCATATTAATTAATTTTTAGGGTTATTTCATTTGCAAGTTTATTATTCAATGTATCGTTTTTTAAAACTAAAGCATGCATGATAAAGCATGCCTTTCTTGTCGAAGGGAGCACCTGTAAGCCGCTGTATGGAGATAAAATATTCTGTTCTTAGTTTCTTTGTTAAATACCACACGAAAGGATTCGTGCGGTAGCTGGGAATGTGAATGGATCTGTGCGATGAATTATTTCAGATATATTTCGTCTTTTACATAACTTGCATTTAACCAAAAACAATGCTTTGTGTATTCAGTCAATCCCGTTAATTTATCTGCAATAGGTAATTCATAAGCATCTGCTGCATTTCTTGCGTGTGGTCTGACGTGACTCACTTTATTTTCAGTTTTCTTTGGGAAGTAAGTTTTTCTAACACCACTTTCAGTTACTTCTTTTACGATTTCTCCGTTTGAAACAGTTTTTACCATTTCTTCCCAAACATTTTTTGCTTCAAGAATATCAGAGTATGGCATATTCCAAAATTTCACTTTTCTTAAAATTAAATTCTCTCCCTCAAATTGATAAAACACGAAGAAAAATTTACTTTCCAAAATATTCTTAAAATCTGAATCTTCCCAACCTGTTTCTACAAGTTCTTGATATTCAAATGTAGGAAACGATATATCTTCTTTTGGTAAGTCATTTTCTTTAAGTCGAATAGTTTTGACTTGAATATCGGCTTTTTCAAATTCCTCAATTTTTTGACCGAGTTGAAGACCAAGAATTGCATTTGTAAGATTTGCAAAATAACTTTTGGCTTTTTGATTTAATTCTAAACCTAATTCTTTTTCAATTTGTTCTGCGGACTTTCCATAAAATGGATGAAATTTTAGTATGACTATTTCTTCTATTGAGCGTACTTTTTCTAAAATTTCTGGTTGCTCAATTATTTTTCCATAAACAGCTGTTTCTTCTTTAGCAATATTTGCGATTATGTGATTGACATAACCCTGTTTTAAAGAATACGCTCTTTGTTTTGCTTTTTCGCTATTAAATGGCTGATCTCTATATGATTTTAGTGCTGTTGAGCCTTTAGTACAAGCTCCAAGATAAAATGTATCTCCTTCTGATAATTCGTGAGCTTTTCCGTCTTTAATTTTTTGATTGATAAATTCCCAATCCTGTTTTATGATTTTTAAATCTTCATTCGGATATTGCCAACCGTCAACTAACTTTATTAGGTAGTCAAGTAAATCTAAATCTCTGTCGTGTAGATAGAATACTAAAAGTAAATGTGCATTTTTCTTCCAAAATGAACTAGTTTCAAACTCTTCTTTGTGAACTTCTAAATAATTTATGATATTTAAAACAAGTCTTTCTTTTGAACGATATTCTCCATTTTTTAAAGTTTTTAATGGACTTGATTTTAGTTCAATTCCTGCTTCTTTAAAATCTGGTTCTGCATCATAATTGGGTTCGTAACCAAAATAGAATTTCTCTAAAATCTGACCAAAATTTCCTTTTCCATTTATTTTGGTGTTCCCTTCGGTCGGGCTTTTCGTTTCAATCTTTTTGTTCGTGCCTCTCAAAAAGGATTTCCACTGCAATCCCTAACGCAATGTAATCTCTTAATGATACATATTGTCGGTTGATCAAAACATACAATTAGTATAGCTTCGACTTATGATTAATAAATTTCTTTTAAAAGAATTTGGTGATAGAATACGCTATTTGAGAACTCAAGAAAACTTGAGTCAAGAGCAATTATCACACAAAACTGGATTTCACAGAACTTATATTGGAATGATAGAAAGAGCAGAACGCAATATCTCACTTACCAATATGGCAATTTTTGCTAAAGCATTCAATTTAACTCTTGATGAACTTTTAAAATTTGATAATGCGAAAGAGTTACTAAAAAAATATGAATTAAAAATTGAAGATTAATGTCAAGAAAACATTCATTTAAATTGACATTATCTAATAATGTTACTGAAAAGCAAGGGATAAATTATCTTATTGAAGAACAGACAGGTTTTTTTAAGATTGATAAGGATATGAAAAAAAAGCTTTTAGATAAAGTTGATATTCCTCATAATTTCTTGCAATCTTTTGATATGGTTTACATACCAAAACTTAAAGGAATTAAATTTGAAAAAGATTACATTGAAACGCATCTTGACGAGATTTTATTTGTCGAATTAAAAACTACTAAAAAATACCTTCCTGAAAATCCAAAAGGGTTCTTTTTTGGTGCAACAGAAAACGAATTTAATTTTGGAAAATTATTAGGCGATAGATTTAGGTTTTGTTTCGTTTGTTTAAACGAAAAATCACCTTCTTATGCAATGCTAACAATTGAGGAATTAGAAAAAATAATTAGAAATAAAAGAATACAGTTTCAAATTAATTTATGATTCATATTTAATTTGCCAAAGATGAAATAAAATGGATTCGTAATCATCTTTTGAGCATTCATTATTAGAGATTTTTTCTATTAATTTTTGAATTTCATCATAGCCTTTTTTCTCTTCAGAAATCACTTTTTCCATATGGTCAGGATATTGATTGTTAAAAGTTTGTTTCCAACTTTCAAGTTCATCTATTATCCAATTTTGATAATTATTCATTTGTTTAATTTTAGTTCTAATCTGCGTTAGGGATTGAAGCAATTGTTTGAGCTCTTTTTGAGACGATAGGAACAAAAAAGCGAGTGCGTAAAGCCCGACCTTTAGGTAACGCCCAAATCATTTAAACTTTGTAACATAGCAGCAAAATCACGACCTCTTTGTTTTGCAGGTGATTTTAAAAGTCTATCTACATTTTCTAAAAAAAGATATTTAGGCTTGTTCTTTTTTTTCTCTAAAATTTTATGAATTGACCACCAAA
Source organism: uncultured Polaribacter sp. (assembly GCA_964477255.1). Taxonomy (GTDB): domain Bacteria; phylum Bacteroidota; class Bacteroidia; order Flavobacteriales; family Flavobacteriaceae; genus Polaribacter. The sequence continues at coordinate 18,475 of CAYZDK010000033.1, read as the reverse complement.
GAACACTTTTTTTACCTTTTAAACCTTTTGAATTATGCAATGTAGTTGCAACAGAATAATCTTGACAAGGAAAACCACCAACCAATAAATCATGATCTGGAATTTCTTCTACATTTCTTGTTACTACTTCGTTTATATCTTCGTTAGAATGATTTTCTTTTCCAAAACGAGCTTCTTAAACCATTGATGCGTGTTGCATTTTAGTTGAAGGTTCCCATTGATTACTCCAAACAACTTCATAATTGCTTTTTTCAAGTCCAAGACGAAATCCTCCAACTCCAGCAAATAATTCTGCAACTTTCATTTTCTTATTTTCCATTTTCTTGAGCTTTATAATAGTTAATTTTTTCTTCAGCTACTTTTAATATTTCGGAAGTCGATTCCGTGTATTTTAGTTCGTCAGCAATTTTTTCCGAATACCAATTTATGATAAGTTCATTTTCGGGAAGTCCGTAAAACTTTGCAAGTCTTACAATTTGTTCCATTGTCGGTTTTCTTTCGTTTTTTTCGAATTTACTAATCAGAGATTGATCAATATCTACTTCAGCCGCAACTTTTCGCAGTATCAATTCTTTTTCCTCTCTGGCACATTTTAAAGTGTCGCCTAATGTTTTCATTGGTCAAAATTATTTTAGACAAATATTGTCCAAATTTATTAAAACATTTTGGATTTCCAACTTTAAATTCGGATTATTTCGAGCGTTGGGTAATTTTAGCTCTTTTGGTTTTTAGAGCATTGGAAATTAGCATTGGCAAAAACCAAAAGTGCTAAAATATGCGGCTGGTCAGTATGAAACACAACTTTTTACTTGTATAAAATACCTCGTTTTGGAGAACTATATTCCGTTTAAGAACGTACTTTATTATTTTTTAAATACTGCAAAATAAAAAAGTAAGATTTAGCAATTTTTGTAAAGAACTTACAGTGCCCTTGCTTCAAATATAAAAAAATAAACTAAATTCTAATCTATTAAATGGTTATCAACTACCTATGAAAAAAATGATTTGCATCTGCTGATACCAAGTTTCCTTTTCAAATCCTACTAAGTAAAACAACACTCACCTTCTAGAGCCTACCCAATTACTACAGATCTCTTCCATTACTTTATCACGCCTACACTTAACCCCTTACGCTACGCTACAATTTGCAGGAGTTATCTTGCCTTTCAAAACCATCAAGACGCAATACTACACGCATCAAGAGGCAATACAACATGCGTCAGGTTCTATTTGGTACGGCGTCAAGGTACAATACTAAAAAACTATAGTATGTTTTGGTACAAACTAAGGTAACTTTTGGCACAAAATTACCATAGTTTTCGAACAAACTATAGATAGTTCTAAAAAAAAGTTGTAGTATTTTTAAAGAGATGTTCTAGTATTTTGTTTACAAAGTACTAGTGTTTTTAATATATTTTTATAGTATATTTGATAGAAGGCTTGCAGGAACGATTTTTACCTAACTTTTTAAGACACCACATAAATATACAAAAAAATGGCATTACAATACAGAATTACCAAAAGAAATAACAGTTTACAAAACAATACCCCACAATACATTTTACAGGCCATAAGTAAGGGTACTGTAGATTTAGAACAGCTTAGTAAAGATATTAGTAACGAATGTAGTTTGCACCAAGTAGATGTAAAAGCGGTATTAATTGCACTAGGTATTAAAATGGAATTTTATTTGCAAAATGGCCATGGTATAGATATGGGCGATGTAGGTAAATTTAAAATGGCTTTTCAAAGTGTGGCTGCTGCAACTCCAGAAGCCTTGTCTCCTAAGAAAAATATTAAAAAGTTTACCATCAATTACCAGCCTTCTTTAAAACTAAAACGCTTACTAAAAGCAGGTGTAAAAGTATATAAAGAAGGGAGTAGGCATTTATAGGTATTTTGCTTGGCAAGCTTATTTGCTACCAAATCTTATTTGGTTAAAATAAGAAGTATCTTATGGTTTTGTATAGTGTATCTGCTAAGTATGCGGTTTACAAGAACGGTGTTTTTAACATTGCTTTACACCAAAAAAGCCCAATTTCATTTCTGAAATTTAGCTTTGCTCTAAGCGGAAAAAGAGGGATTAACTACGTTGATCCCAAAATGAAATCCTGAGCAAGCATAGAAACTCAAAACACCATGTGTGTTTAGTTTTTTGTTTTGAGTCATTTACGTAAATAAACTTTCGACATTCCTGAAAACAAAAAACTCACAACTTTCGTTGTGAGTTTCCTTTTGCGGAGAAAGAGGGATTCGAACCCCCGGACCTGTTACAGTCAACAGTTTTCAAGACTGCCGCATTCGACCACTCTGCCATTTCTCCGAGTATCTCATCAGGTATTTCCTGAATGCGGATGCAAATATAATAACTTTTTTAGTTTTTAAAGAAATTTTTAAATAAAAAAATACCGAATTTCTAGGGGCTAACAATTCTGGTTACAGCAAAAATAAATTACAAAGAAATACGCATATTAAAATGTTTTGTTTGTGCGGTTTTCTATCTTTGTTAGCAATATAATTATATAATATGGGTTTTAATTCATTTGGAAATTTACTGAAACTAACCACATTTGGTGAGTCGCATGGTACTGCAATAGGAGGAATTATAGATGGTTTTCCGGCTGGCGTAACCATAGATATTGCTACCATTCAGAAAGAGTTGGATAGAAGAAAGCCAGGACAATCTAAAATAGTAACACAACGAAAAGAACCAGATACTGTAGAATTTTTATCTGGAATTTTTGAAGGAAAGAGTACTGGAACTTCTATAGGTTTTCGTATTAAAAATACCAATCAAAAAAGTAAAGACTATAACCACAACACTAATGTTTATAGACCATCGCATGCAGATTTTACCTACGATAAAAAATATGGCATTAGAGATTATAAAGGGGGTGGAAGAAGCTCTGCAAGAGAAACAGCGAACTGGGTTGTTGCTGGTGCCCTAGCAAAACAACTTATAAAAGATATTACTATTAACGCATTTACCTCTTCTGTAGGAACAATCTACCTAGATAAACCTTACCAAAATTTAGATTTTTCTAAAACAGAAACTAACGATGTTCGTTGTCCGGATGAAACTACAGCGAATAAGATGATTGAAAAAATAAGATCGATTCGTAAAGAAGGAGATACTATTGGAGGTACCATTACCTGTGTAGCGCAAAATATGCCTGTTGGTCTTGGCGAACCTATTTTTAACAAATTGCATGCAGAGCTAGGCAAAGCAATGCTTAGTATTAATGCAGTGAAAGGTTTTGAATTTGGTAGCGGTTTTTGTGGTTCGGAAATGAAAGGTTCTGCACATAACGATATTTTTAATGCCGATGGAACTACCCAGTCTAACTTATCAGGAGGAATTCAAGGAGGTATAAGCAATGGTATGGACATCTATTTTCGTGTAGCTTTTAAGCCAGTAGCTACCATAATGAGTAATCAAGATACGATAAACGCTGAAGGACAAAAAACAGAAATTATGGGTAAAGGACGTCATGACCCTTGTGTAGTGCCAAGAGCAGTACCCATTGTAGAAGCGATGACTGCTTTGGTTTTGGCAGATTTTTATCTTATACAAAAATTACGAAAAGCATAAAAAAAAGGATTCAATAATGAATCCTTTTTTTATTTACTATAGGTATGTGAATTTACTCTCCTTGTCCTAAAGAGAATGCTCTTTTACCATCAAATTCGTATAAATTCTCCGTTTTAATTACTTCAAATCCTTCGTTGTGTAATTTAGATAATAAAGCAATTACTTTTTCATAATCTACCTGACTATAATTCGATTTACCAGGAGTTAGCGAATCTGCATTCACAAATCTACATCTCCAGTGATCTGTACAATAGGTTTCAGGAGATCCATTAGGATACACTTTTACCCCTCTGTTGGTTATCATTTTTAATTTAATATCAAAAACATCTAAGCTATCTAAAGCTTTACCAATTTTATTTGCATCAGTCCCTTTCCAATTAATAAAAGCATCTACACCAACTAAAACTTGTTTTTGCTCTTTTCTAACGTATTTTGGTATAACAATTTCGCCTTTCCCTGCAGCTAAATTACTAGCTGGTAACTGTTCTGGTTTACCTCCTAAGTTTTCTATAATCTTAGTAGCAAATTCACTTGTAGAAACTCTTTCTTTCGATAATCCTTCTTGGTAAACATCTGCAGTATGGTAACCATCTTCAATGGTTTTTAACCAAGCATTTTTAATAGTGTCTGCAATATCTGTTTTTCCTAAATGCGATAACATCATGATAGATGCATTAATTAATCCAGAAGGATTTGCAATTTTCTGACCTGCAATATCTGGAGCAGAACCATGAATAGCTTCGAACATAGAAACGTTTGTTCCGATATTTGCAGAACCTGCCATACCTACAGAACCAGCAATTTCAGCAACAATATCAGAAATAATATCTCCATATAAGTTAGAGGTTACTATTACGTCGTAATTTTCTGGATTTGCAGCTAAACGTGCAGATCCTATATCGATAATTTGTGAGTTACTTTCTATCTCTGGGTACTCTGCAGCAATTTCTTTAAACACATTATGAAACAAACCGTCTGTTAACTTCATAATATTGTCTTTTACCATACACGTTACTTTCTTTCTTCCATATGCTTTTGCATATTCGAATGCATACCTAATAATTTTTTCACTACCAGGTCTGGTAATTAGTTTTAAACATTGCACCACATCTTGTGTTTGTTGGTGTTCGATACCTGCATATAAATCCTCTTCATTTTCTCTAACAACCACAACATCCATATTTGGAAAGTTTGTTTCTACGTATGGCGAAAAAGCACTTACAGGTCTTACGTTAGCAAACAAGCCTAATGTTTTTCTTAAGGTTACATTTAAACTCTTGTATCCTTTTCCTTGCGGAGTTGTTATTGGTGCTTTTAAGATGATTTTATTCTTATATATAGTATCCCAAGCGCTTTTTTCAATTCCTGCAGAGTTTCCGGATAAATAGACTTTTTCTCCTATTTCAATTTTTTCTGGAATAATATTAGCTCCTGCTGCATCAAGAATTCTAAGGGTTGCATCCATTATTTCAGGTCCAATTCCATCTCCATGTGCAACCGCTACTTTAATTGCGTCTTGGTTTGTGTTACCTTTACGTTGATCTTGTGTTTGTAAGTTTTCCATTAGGTGTCTGTTTAAATTTTTGCAAATATCGTGAATTTTCTTATAACTATAAATTTATGTTATTTATGAATTGTATAAGTTTTTGTTAATAAAAAAAAGAGAAGTGATATACTTCTCTTTATGTTTATGCTTGTCCTGTAGGCCCAAAATTCATTGGAATAGGAGGCTGATCGTAATCTTTTATCTCACCATGCTGCTGTTCAAATTTACGAACATTGTCTGCTAGTGCTTTCGCCAATCTTTTTGCGTGTTGCGGTGTTAAGATAATTCTAGATTTAACTTTTGCTTTTGGAACACCTGGCATGATATTAATAAAATCTACTATAAACTCTGACATAGAATGGTTTATAATTGCCAAATTAGAATAGGTTCCTTCTGCTACCTCTTGGTCTAATTCAATGTTTAATTGACCTTCTTTATTTTTATTTTCTTCCATAATTTAAAAATTAAAAAAGCCTCTATTTCTAGAGGCTTTTGCTTGTATTTAGAAACTTTGTTCCATTTCATCTTTTGGACCTACAATAACATTATCGTAGAATCGCATACCTGTACCTGCAGGAATTTTCTTACCTACAATTACATTTTCTTTCAATCCTTCTAAAGTATCTACTTTACCATTTACAGCAGCCTCATTTAATACTTTTGTTGTTTCTTGGAAAGAAGCAGCAGAAATAAATGATTTTGTTTGTAAAGAAGCTCTTGTAATACCTTGTAGTACTTGCTCTGCAGTTGCTGGTCTAGCATCTCTAGCTATCACTAAGTTTTGATCGTTTCTTCTTAATTTAGAATTTTCATCTCTTAATTGACGTGCAGAAATTATTTGACCTGCTTTTAATGTTTCTGAGTCTCCTGCTTCTTCAACAACCTTCATACCATAAATTGCATCGTTTTCTTCGATGAAATCGTTTTTATGAATCAATTGGTTTTCTAGGAATAGAGTATCTCCAGAATCTATAATCTTAACTTTACGCATCATTTGTCTTACAACAACCTCAAAATGCTTATCGTTAATTTTTACCCCTTGTAAACGGTATACTTCTTGAATTTCGTTTACCAAGTATTCTTGCACTGCAGCAGGGCCTTTAATTCTTAAAATATCAGAAGGTGTTGTAGCACCATCAGATAATGGCATACCAGCTTTAATAAAGTCGTTTTCTTGAACAAGAATCTGGTTAGATAACTTCACAAGATATTTCTTTATATCGCCTGTTTTAGACTCCACAATAATTTCTCTATTACCTCTCTTGATTTTTCCGAAGGAAACAACACCATCAATTTCTGAAACCACAGAAGGGTTAGAAGGGTTACGTGCTTCGAATAACTCTGTTACTCGAGGTAAACCTCCAGTAATATCTCCTGCTTTACCAGATCTTCTTGGTATTTTAACTAATGTTTTACCACTTTCTACAGCTTCACCATCGTCTACCATTAAGTGTGCACCAACAGGTAAACTGTACGAACGTAAAGCATTACCATCTGCATCTTCGATAATTAAAGATGGTATAATCTTTTTATTCTTGGTTTCTGTAATTACTTTTTCTTGGAATCCTGTTTGTTCGTCAATCTCTACAGAGTAATTTAAACCTTGCTCTAGATTATCAAACTTCACTTTTCCGGCAAATTCAGATACGATTACCCCATTAAATGGATCCCACTGAACGATTACGTCTCCTTTCTTTATAGACTTTCTATCTTTATCGAAAATAATAGAACCGTAAGGTAAGATGTTTGTACTTAATGTAATGCCCGTTTTCTTATCGATAACTTTAATTTCAGCTGTTCTAGAAATAACGATATCTACTTCTTTTCCTTCGCTATCTTTACCTACAACTGTTCTTAAATCTTCTATAGCTACTTTACCATCGAACTTCGCAATTAATTTATTTTCTTCAGAAATGTTTCCTGCAACACCACCAACGTGGAAAGTTCTTAAGGTTAACTGCGTTCCTGGTTCTCCAATAGATTGCGCTGCAATAACTCCTACTGCTTCACCAATTTGAACTTTTTTACGAGTAGATAAACTCTGACCGTAACATTTTGCACAAATACCCTTAGAAGATTCACAGGTTAATGGAGATCTTACTTCCAATCTATCAATACCTGATTTTTCTATTTCTTCTGCGAGTATCGAAGTTATAGGTTGGTTTGCTTCAATGATTATTTCATCTGTTAATGGATGATAGACATCGTTTAAAGAAACTCTTCCTTCTATTCTTTCAGATAATGACTCAACGATTTCATCATTTTTCTTTAAAGAAGTTACTTCTAATCCTCTTAACGTACCACAATCTTCTTCGTTAATGATAACGTCTTGCGAAACGTCTACTAAACGACGCGTTAAATAACCAGCATCTGCTGTTTTTAAGGCTGTATCTGCAAGTCCTTTACGAGCACCGTGTGTAGAAATAAAGTATTCTAAGATAGATAACCCTTCTTTAAAGTTAGATAAAATTGGGTTTTCAATAATTTCTCCACCTCCTGCAGTAGACTTTTTAGGTTTCGCCATTAATCCACGCATACCAGTTAACTGACGAATTTGTTCTTTAGAACCCCTTGCACCAGAATCTAACATCATGTATACAGAGTTAAATCCTTGCTGGTCTTCACGTAAACGTTTCATAGATAACTCAGTTAATCTGTTGTTGGTAGATCCCCAAACATCAATTACCTGATTGTAACGCTCTTTTTGCGTTAGCATACCCATGTTATAATTCATTACAATACCATCTACTTCTTTATTTGCTTCCGCAATCATGGTATGTTTTTCAGCTGGAATAATAATATCTCCTAATGAGAAAGATAAACCACCTTGGAAGGCAAATTTATATCCCATATTTTTAATCTCGTCTAAGAATGCTCCAGTAGTAGGTATATCTGTAACTTTTAGAATTTTACCAATAATTCCTCTTAAGTTTTTCTTAGTTAAAACCTCGTTAATAAAGCCAGCTTTTTCTGGTACTACTTCGTTAAATAATACCCTACCAACAGTAGTTTCTATAATTTTGGTAACTAAATTACCATTCTCATCTAAATCTTTTGTTCTTACTTTAATTCCAGCATTTAAAGATACTTTCTCTTCATTAAATGCAATAGTAACTTCTTCTGGCGAATAGAACGTTAAGCCTTCGCCTTTTACAGGAACTTCTTTGGTAGATTTTCTTTCTTTGGTCATATAATATAAACCAAGAACCATATCTTGAGAAGGTACTGTTACAGGTGCTCCATTTGCTGGATTTAAGATATTATGAGAAGCCAACATTAATAATTGTGCTTCAAGAATAGCTTCTGGTCCTAATGGTAAGTGAACCGCCATTTGATCTCCATCAAAATCTGCATTAAATGCAGTACATACTAATGGGTGTAATTGAATTGCTTTTCCTTCAATTAATTTTGGCTGGAATGCTTGAATACCTAATCTGTGTAACGTAGGAGCTCTGTTTAATAATACAGGATGTCCTTTAATTACATTCTCTAAGATATCCCAAACTACAGGCTCTTTTCTATCTATAATTTTCTTTGCAGACTTTACGGTTTTTACAATTCCTCTTTCAATTAGTTTTCTAATAACAAAAGGCTTGTACAATTCTGCTGCCATATCTTTTGGCAAACCACATTCGTGTAGTTTCATTTCTGGTCCTACAACAATTACAGAACGAGCAGAATAATCTACACGTTTTCCTAAAAGGTTTTGACGGAAACGCCCTTGTTTTCCTTTTAAAGAGTCTGATAACGATTTTAATGGTCTGTTTGATTCTGTTTTTACAGCAGAAGATTTACGTGTATTATCAAATAAAGAGTCTACAGATTCTTGTAACATACGTTTTTCGTTACGTAAAATTACTTCTGGAGCTTTTATTTCTACCAATCGTTTTAAACGATTGTTTCTAATAATAACTCTTCTGTATAAGTCATTTAAGTCTGATGTAGCAAAACGACCTCCATCTAAAGGAACTAAAGGTCTAAGTTCTGGTGGAATAACAGGTATAGCCTTCATTATCATCCACTCAGGTTTATTTTCTCTATTTTTTTGAGAATCTCTAAACGCTTCTACAACATTTAATCTTTTTAAAGCTTCTGTTTTTCTTTGCTTAGAAGTTTCTGTATTTGCTTTGTGTCTTAATTGAAAAGATAATTCGTCTAAATCGATTCTTGCTAAAAGTTCAATTAAACATTCAGCACCCATTTTAGCGATAAACTTGTTAGGATCTGAATCTTCTAAGTATTGATTATCTTGTGGTAGTTCATCTACAATATCTAAATACTCTTCTTCCGTTAAGAAATCCATTTTTTGTAATGGTTCTCCTTCTGCATTTTTTGCAATACCAGGTTGAATTACTACGTATCTTTCGTAGTAAATAATCATATCTAACTTTTTAGATGGCAACCCTAAAAGGTATCCCATTTTGTTAGGTAATGATCTAAAGTACCAAATATGCGCTACAGGAACAACTAAATTAATATGCCCTACTCTATCTCTACGAACTTTCTTTTCTGTAACTTCTACACCACATCTATCACATACAATCCCTTTGTAACGGATTCTTTTATATTTACCACAAGCACATTCGTAATCCTTTACAGGACCAAAAATACGCTCACAGAATAAACCATCGCGCTCTGGTTTGTGCGTTCGATAATTTATTGTTTCTGGTTTTAAAACTTCACCTTTAGAAACTTCTAAAATAGCTTCTGGTGATGATAAACCAATGGAGATTTTATTAAACTTTTTTACAGTGTATTTCTCTTGTTTTCTTGCCATGTCTTTTTATAGTCTTTTGTCTATAGTTTTTAGTTTTTAGTAATCAGTTTTGCTAATTTCTTCTTTAAGAAGTGTGTCGCTAACGACTACTATAACTAACAACTAACAACTATTAAAAAATTATTCTTCTAATCTAACGTCTAAACCTAAACCTTTTAATTCGTGCATTAAAACGTTAAATGATTCTGGTAAACCTGGTTCTGGCATAGATTCTCCTTTAACGATACTTTCGTATGTTTTAGCCCTTCCTAATACGTCATCAGATTTTACAGTTAAGATTTCTCTTAAGATACTTGATGCACCATATGCTTCAAGTGCCCAAACCTCCATCTCTCCAAAACGCTGACCACCAAACTGAGCTTTACCTCCTAATGGTTGTTGTGTTATTAAAGAGTATGGTCCAATAGAACGTGCATGCATTTTGTCTTCAATCATATGACCTAATTTAATCATATAAATAACACCTACTGTTGCAGGCTGATCAAAACGCTGTCCTGTTCCTCCATCATATAAGTAGGTATGCCCAAATCTTGGAATTCCTGCTTCATCTGTGAAAGAATTAATTTCATCTAAAGAGGCACCATCAAAAATTGGAGTTGCATACTTTTTATTTAGTTTTTGTCCTGCCCATCCTAATACTGTTTCATAAATCTGACCGATATTCATACGAGAAGGTACACCTAATGGATTTAATACGATGTCTACTGGAGTTCCGTCTTCTAAGAAAGGCATGTCTTCTTGACGAACGATTCTAGCAACAATACCTTTGTTACCATGACGTCCAGCCATTTTATCTCCTACTTTTAATTTACGTTTTTTAGCAATGTAAATTTTGGCAAGTTTTAAAATACCAGCAGGTAATTCGTCTCCAACAGAGATTGTAAACTTCTCACGACGTAAAGCTCCTTGTAAATCGTTAACCTTAATTTTATAGTTGTGCACTAATTCGCTAACAAGTTTATTAAGATCTTTGTCTGTTGTCCAAGAACCTGATAGGTGAAGATAATCATCTACCGAGTTAAGCATTTTCAAGGTGTATTTTTTACCTTTTGGCAATACTTCTTCCCCTAAATCATTATAAACTCCTTGTGAAGTTTTACCACTAACAAGAGAAAATAACTTGTCTACTAATTGGTCTTTTAAGTTTTCAAATTTCGAAACAAAAGATTGCTCTAAAGCAGCTACAGCTTCTTTATCTCTAATTCTTTTGTTCTTATCTTTTACTGCTCTTTTAAATAATTTTTTATCTATTACTACTCCTCTTAAAGAAGGGGAAGCTTTTAAAGATGCATCCTTTACATCGCCTGCTTTGTCTCCGAAAATAGCACGTAGTAATTTTTCTTCTGGAGTTGGGTCTGATTCTCCTTTTGGTGTAATCTTACCAATTAAGATATCACCAGGATTTACTTCAGCACCAATTCGTATCATTCCATTTTCATCTAAATCTTTAGTTGCTTCTTCAGATACGTTAGGAATGTCGTTAGTTAATTCTTCGGTTCCTAATTTGGTATCTCTAACATCTAAAGAGTATTCATCTATATGAATAGAAGTGAAAATATCTTCACGAACTACTTTTTCAGAAATCACAATTGCATCCTCAAAGTTATACCCTTTCCAAGGCATAAATGCTACTTTCATGTTTCTACCTAAAGCAAGCTCTCCTTTTTCTGTTGCATAACCTTCACAAAGTACTTGTCCTGATGCTACTCTGTCTCCTTTTTCTACAATTGGCTTCAGGTTGATAGAAGTACCTTGGTTGGTTTTTCTAAACTTAATTAAGTCGTAAGTAACATCATCAGAATCGAAACTTACCATTCGTTCTTCTTCTGTTCTGTCGTATTTTATGGTAATCTTATTGGCATCTACATATTCTACAACACCAGAACCTTCTGCATTAATAAGAATACGAGAATCTTTAGCTACTCTTCTTTCTAATCCGGTTCCTACAATTGGTGCTTCTGGTCTTAACAATGGTACTGCTTGACGCATCATGTTAGATCCCATTAGTGCACGGTTTGCATCATCGTGTTCTAAGAACGGTATTAAAGATGCAGAGATTGATGCAATTTGGTTAGGTGCAACATCCATATACTGGATGTCTTGTGGCGTTACTACTGGAAAATCTCCTTCTTCACGCGCAATTACTCTATCTGCTGCAAAACTACCATCTTCATTTAATTGCAAGTTAGACTGAGCAATCTTCATTCCTTCTTCTTCCTCGGCACTTAAATATATTGGTTCTTCTTTTGCTACAACTCCGTCATTTACTTTTCTGTAAGGTGTTTCTATAAACCCTAAGTTATTTACTTTTGCAAATACAGATAATGATGAAATTAGACCAATATTTGGTCCTTCAGGAGTTTCAATAGGACATAAACGTCCATAATGTGTATAGTGAACGTCACGTACCTCGAAACCTGCTCTTTCTCTTGATAAACCTCCAGGACCTAATGCAGATAACCTTCTTTTATGCGTTATTTCTGCTAGTGGATTGGTTTGATCCATAAACTGCGATAATTGGTTGGTTCCAAAGAACGAGTTTATTACAGAAGATAACGTTTTTGCATTAATTAAATCTATAGGTGTAAATACTTCGTTATCTCTAACGTTCATTCTTTCACGTATTGTTCTAGCCATACGTGCTAAACCTACACCAAATTGACCTGCTAATTGCTCTCCTACAGTTCTTACACGTCTGTTAGACAAGTGATCTATATCGTCTACTTCTGCTTTAGAATTAATTAATTGGATTAAGAATTTGATAATAGTAATGATGTCTAACTTTGTTAGAACTTTTTCATCCATATCTACATCTAATCCAAGTTTTGTGTTCATCCTAAAACGCCCAACATCTCCTAAATTATAACGTTGCTCAGAGAAAAACAACTTGTCTATAATTCCTCTTGCAGTTTCCTCATCTGGCGGTTCTGCATTACGTAATTGCCTATATATATGTTCTACTGCCTCTTTTTCTGAGTTAGTAGGATCTTTTTGTAAAGTATTGTGGATGATGGCATAATCTCCTGATTGATTATCTTCTTTGTGCAATAAAATTGTTTTTGCACCAGACTCTATAATTTCATCGATATGCTCTTTTTCAAGAATAGTATCTCTATCAAATATGATTTCATTTCTTTCTATAGATACTACTTCACCAGTGTCTTCATCTACGAAATCTTCAAACCAAGTTTTTAAAACTCTAGCTGCTAATTTTCTTCCTAATACTTTTTTTAATCCAGCTTTAGAAACTTTTATTTCTTCTGCTAAGTCAAATATTTCTAAGATATCTTTATCTCTCTCGTAACCTATTGCTCTAAATAGCGTGGTTACAGGTAATTTTTTCTTTCTATCGATGTACGCATACATCACTTGATTTATATCTGTAGCAAATTCTATCCAAGATCCTTTAAAAGGGATTACTCTAGCAGAATATAGTTTGGTTCCATTTGCATGGAAAGATTGCCCAAAGAAAACTCCAGGAGATCTATGTAATTGTGATACTACAACACGCTCTGCACCATTAATTACAAAAGTACCTGAGTTTGTCATGTATGGGATTGTACCTAAGTAAACATCCTGTACAATAGTTTCGAAATCTTCGTGTTCAGGATCAGTACAATATAATTTTAAACGGGCTTTTAGAGGAACACTGTGTGTTAATCCTCTTTCTATACATTCTTGAATGCTGTATCTTGGTGGGTCTACAAAGTAATCTAGAAATTCTAATACGAACTGATTTCTAGTATCTGTAATTGGAAAGTTATCCATAAAGGTTTTGTATAACCCTTCTTCACCTCTTTCTTCAGCTTTGGTTTTTAATTGGAAAAAATCTTGAAAAGATTTCACCTGAATATCTAGAAAATCTGGATATTCTTTAATCATCTGTGAAGTTGCGAAGTTGATTCTTTCAGTAGTGTTTTTCGTTGCCAAAAGAGTAAATATTTTTGATTAAAATCTGGATTAAAATAAAGAACGAATATATACACAAAATGGTTTAGGCCTAAAAACTATTAATTTTTAGTACCTAAACCTTAATTTGTTATCCCGTTTTCGCGTCTTACTCGAAATCGGGAATATGAGATTACTTAAGCTCTACCTCAGCTCCTGCTTCTTCTAAAGATTTTTTAAGACCTTCTGCCTCATCTTTAGATACACCTTCTTTTACTGGTGCTGGTGCGCTATCTACGATACCTTTAGCTTCTTTTAATCCTAAACCAGTTAATTCTTTTACTAGTTTAACAACTGCTAATTTAGAACCTCCTGCTGCTTTTAAGATTACGTCGAATTCAGTTTGTTCTTCACCTCCATCAGCATCACCTCCTGCTGCTGGACCTGCTACTGCTACAGCTGCTGCTGCAGGCTCAATTCCGTATTCATCTTTTAAAATAGTAGCTAATTCGTTAACTTCTTTTACTGTTAAGTTAACTAATTGTTCTGCGAAATCTTTTAAATCTGCCATTTTAATTGTTTTTAAAATTTTTTATATAGTTTATTTGTGCGCTTAATTATTTATCAGATAGTGTTTTAATAATACCTGAAAGTGTTTGTCCACCTGATTGTAATGCTGATACAACATTTTTAGCTGGTGATTGTAATAATCCAATGATTTCTCCGATTAACTCTTCTCTAGATTTAATATCTACAAGAGCATCTAATTGATCGTCTCCAATATATACAGCTTCTTCTGCATAAGCACCTTTTAATATAGGTCTATCTTTAACTTTCTTTCTAAAATCTTTGATTAATTTTGCTGGAGCATTTGCAGCTTCAGAAATCATCATTGAAGTATTTCCTTTTAGTACTGTTGGTAAGTCTCCAAAATCTTTGTCTGAAGCTTCCATCGCTTTTGCAAGTAATGTATTTTTAACAACTGATAATTGAACACCAGCTTTAAAACATGCTCTACGTAAGTTTGATGTAGTTTGTGCATCTAATCCAGATATATCTGCTAAATATACTGTATTAGATTCTGCTAATGTTGCTGTTAAATCTTGTATTACCTGTGATTTTTCTTCTCTAGTCATAATGATAATTTAACTTATTAAACAGCTTTAACATCAACCTCTATAGAAGGACTCATTGTACTAGACATAAAAATACTTTTTACATAAGTTCCTTTTGCAGCTGTAGGCTTCAATTTAATAATTGTTTGTAATAATTCATTTGCATTCTCTTCAATTTTCTTAGCATCAAACGATACTTTTCCAATTGCTGCATGTACAATACCAGTCTTATCAACTTTAAAGTCGATTTTACCAGCTTTTACATCTTGAACAGCTTTTGCAACATCCATTGTTACAGTACCGGTTTTAGGGTTAGGCATTAAACCTCTAGGACCTAATATTCTACCTAAAGGACCTAATTTACCCATAACGCTTGGCATTGTAATAATTACATCTACATCTGTCCATCCTCCTTTAATTTTTTGAAGGTATTCATCTAATCCAACATAATCTGCGCCAGCCTCTTTTGCTTCGGCTTCTTTATCTGGAGTAACTAATGCTAAAACTTTAACGTCTTTACCAGTTCCATGCGGAAGTGTAACCACTCCTCTAACCATTTGATTTGCTTTACGAGGATCTACTCCTAAACGTATTGCTAAATCAACGGATGCATCAAACTTTACATTAGTAATGTCTTTGACTAGCGCTGAAGCAGCAGCTAAGTCATAAGATTGCGATTTATCAATCTTAGCGTAAGCTTCTTTTTGCTTTTTTGTTAATTTTGCCATCTTTATTACTTTTTATAAAGTCTATGCTGGTGCATCTCCTTTAACGGTTAATCCCATAGAACGTGCTGTACCTGCTATCATTCGCATTGCTGAAGCAACTTCAAAAGCATTTAAATCTGCCATTTTATCTTCCGCAATAACTCTTATTTGATCCCAAGTAACAGACGCTACTTTCTTTCTGTTTGGTTCTCCTGAACCTTTTTTTATTTTGGCCGCTTCTAGTAACTGAACTGCTGCAGGTGGAGTTTTTACAACAAAGTCAAACGACTTATCTTTAAACACAGTTATAACTACAGGTAAAACTTTACCTTGTTTATCTTGTGTTCTAGCATTAAACTGCTTACAAAACTCCATTATGTTAACACCAGCAGCTCCTAAAGCGGGTCCAACCGGCGGCGATGGATTCGCTGCGCCTCCCCTTACTTGTAATTTAACTACTTTACTAACTTCTTTTGCCATTATTAAAATGTTTGGGATTTGTTTTATTTTGGAAGCTTAAAACAAATCGTTATATATTTGTGTAACAATTATATCTTTTCTACTTGCATATAGCTTAGTTCTAAAGGTGTTTTTCTTCCAAATATTTTCACCATTACTTCTAGCTTACGCTTTTCTTCGTTTACTTTTTCTATAGTCCCATCAAATCCGTTAAAAGGACCGTCAACAACTTTTACAGTTTCACCAACGTTAAAAGGAATAGCAATATTCTCATCTTGGATAGATAATTCGTCTACCTTTCCAAGCATTCTATTCACTTCTGATTTACGCATAGGAACTGGATCACCACCTTTAGTTTCTCCTAAGAAACCAATAACTCCAGTAATCCCTTTAATAACGTGTGGAACTTCACCGGAAAGATTTGCTTCTATCATGATGTAACCAGGAAAATAGACCCTTTCTCTATTAACTTTTTTCCCATTACGGATTTGTACTACTTTTTCAGTAGGAACAATTACTTGGCTCACATAATCAGACAAACCCACTCTAGTAATCTCTGTTTCAATATAAGATTTTACTTTATTTTCTTGGCCTCCAATAGCCCTTACAACATACCATTTCATTACTGATTCAGCCATAACGTTACTAAAATAAAGTGAAAAAGTTATCTAAACCTGTTTGAAAAACGTAATCGATACCAGCTACAGCTAAAGCGAAAACTATAGTAAAAACAGCAACTGTAACCGTTGTTTTTTGCGCATCTTCTTTAGTTATCCAGGTCATATGACTGTTTAATTCCTCAAAAGAATCTTTGATATATTGAATGAAATTCATTGTAACATATGTTTTTTGCACGGGTTGAGAGGCTCGAACTCCCGACACCTAGTTTTGGAGACTAGTGCTCTACCAACTGAGCTAAACCCGTATATTCATTGATAAAGGCGTCCCGCGTAAAACGGGACACCTTAGTATTTATACAAATTAGTATTAACTAATTAGTCTAATAGTTCAGTTACCTGTCCTGCTCCTACAGTTCTACCACCTTCACGGATAGCAAAACGTAAACCAACATTTAATGCGATTGGCTGTATTAAGTCTACAGTAATTGTTAAGTTATCTCCTGGCATTACCATTTCTACACCATCAGGTAAATTAATTGTACCTGTTACGTCTGTTGTTCTTACATAGAACTGTGGACGATAGTTGTTATGGAATGGAGTGTGACGTCCACCTTCTTCTTTTTTCAAGATATAAACCTCTGCTTTAAACTTAGCGTGAGGAGTTACAGAACCTGGCTTACAGATTACCATACCTCTTTTGATTTGTGTCTTTTCGATACCTCTTAATAAAATACCTGCATTATCTCCAGCTTCTCCTCTATCTAGGATTTGACGGAACATTTCAATACCAGTAATTGTAGAAGTTAATTTTTCAGCTCCCATACCGATAATATCAACTGGATCTCCAGTATTTGCAATACCTGTTTCGATACGCCCAGTTGCTACAGTTCCACGACCAGTAATTGAGAATACATCTTCAATTGGCATTAAGAAATCTTTATCAACCTCTCTTGTTGGCTCTTCAATCCAACTATCGCATGCTTCCATTAACTCTAATACTGTATCTACCCATTTTTGCTCACCATTAAGAGCTCCTAAAGCAGAACCAGATACTACAGGACCATTATCTCCATCATAATCATAGAAAGATAATAATTCTCTTACCTCCATATCAACTAATTCTAACAACTCTTCATCATCAACCATATCCACTTTGTTTAAGAAAACAACGATACGTGGAATACCTACCTGACGACCTAACAAGATGTGCTCACGAGTTTGAGGCATAGGACCATCTGTCGCAGCTACAACTAAAATAGCACCATCCATTTGTGCAGCACCCGTTACCATGTTCTTAACATAATCGGCGTGACCTGGACAGTCAACATGTGCATAGTGACGATTAGCAGTTTGATATTCTACGTGAGACGTATTAATAGTAATACCTCTTTCTTTTTCTTCTGGAGCGTTATCTATCTGATCGAAAGATCTAGCTTCTGAAAAACCAGCATCTGCTAATACTTTTGTAATAGCAGCAGTTAATGTAGTTTTACCGTGATCTACGTGTCCGATTGTACCAATATTTAAGTGTGGTTTCGAACGGTCAAAAGTTCCTTTTGCCATAATTATTAATTTTAATTCTTAGTTTAAATATATTTAGTGTCTAATAATACTTTTAAATTGAGCCAATGACGGGATTTGAACCCGTGACCTCATCCCTACCAAGGATGCGCTCTACCAACTGAGCTACACCGGCTTAAGTTGGATTTAAAAATAGAGCGAGAGACCGGGTTCGAACCGGCGACATTCAGCTTGGAAGGCTGACGCTCTA
>CAYZDK010000032.1:0-29689 GCA_964477255.1 uncultured Polaribacter sp. | reverse complement strand
ATATGGGTTTTGAACAATTGCCAAATCCGCCAAAAGCAAAGATTAAGAGCTAAGATTCTTTCTTAAAAACTTTAAAAAAGCACGGTTAATTACCGTGTTTTTTATTTCTATTAATTATTCCCCTTCATCTTATGCCCCCAAACTGCAAAAAACAGGATGATTGCATAACAAGGAATTAAAATCCAATAGCTTTCTGTGGAAGCAATAGCTGCAGATTCCTGAGCTTGCATTCCTGTTTCTAATAGGGCCTCTTTGTTGGCATCCACCAATCTTCCATACAATGGTGGAATTATTGCTCCTCCAGAAATAGACATAATCAATAACGCTGAAGCAGTTTTGGTATGTTTCCCCAAACCTTCTAAAGTTAAAGGCCAAATGGCTGGCCAAACTAAGGCATTTGCTACTCCTAAAAGTGCCACAAATAAAACAGATACAAAACCGGTGGTGTTTAAGATAATGACGCTAAAAATGATTCCTAAAATAGCACTAATAACAAGCGCCTTTTTTTGTTGCAAGTATTTGGGAATCAAAACAACACCTAAAGCATAGGTAAAAACCATTGCTAATAAAGTGTAAGTGGTAAAGTACTTTGCTTCTTCCCCAGTAAAACCTAAAGAAATTCCATAGGCAATAATGGTATCTCCTGCAATCACTTCTGCACCTACATATACAAATAAAGCCAAAACTCCTAACCATAAATGTGGATACTGAAAAATGGTTTTTGTAGAGGATACCTCTTCCTGCTCAGTGCTAGTATCTTCTGCTTCTACATACGGTAATGGCGCCTTTCTAATTAAAATACCCAATAAAAGTAATACAGCAGCCATAACCAAGTAGGGTACAAAAACACTATTGGCCATGGTATCTAATAAAGTGGCTTTTTCTTCTGAGCTTGCCACTGCTAATTGTTCTTTTACTTCATCGATACCAGATAACAAAATTGCTCCGAAAATTAAAGACCCTAAAGCTCCTGCAACCTTGTTGGCAATGCCCATTATGGCAATTCGTTTAGCGCCACTTTCCATTGGTCCTAATATGGTGATATACGGATTCGCTGCGGTTTGTAAAATGGTCATTCCCATTCCTTGAATAAAAATTCCTGCTAAAAATACCCAATAGGTTCTTGCTTCTGCTGCAGGAATAAACACCAACGCTCCAATTGCCATAATAATTAATCCTAAAGACATTCCTTTTCTATAGCCTGTTTTTTCTAAAATGTAAGATGCTGGTAATGCCATTACTACAAAGGAAATATAGGAAGCAGAAGCTACTAAATACGATTGTGCTTCTGTGAGCTCATTTATAGTTTTCATAAACGGAATTAACGCGCCGTTAATCCAAGTTACAAATCCAAAAATGAAAAATAAACCTGCAATAATAGCAATGGCTGTAGTATTCTTATGTTGTGTCATAGTTTATTTTTGTAGTAAAACTTTCCAATAGTTTGAATTGGTTTTTTGCACGAACCAAATTATGCGTTGCATAATTGGTTTTGTAATATACATCATTATTTAAATAGTCTGTTAAAAAACGAAGGGCCATAATAAAAATCATGGTTTTTGCTCCTAATGGTAAAAGTCGAATTTCTAATTCGGTCAATGAATTTTTGGTTTTAGACAAGAAGCCTTCTAAGTAAGCTTCATAAAAATCCTTGTTAAAAGATACTTTTTGTAAATCAGCCTCATCCTCTGCTGCCGAATTGCAAATGGTTCTTATGGCATCGCCAAAATCATAATGCACAATTCCTGGCATCACCGTATCCAAATCTATTAGGCAAATACCTTTATTATACTTATCAAATAAAGAGTTTGATATTTTCGTATCATTATGTGTTACACGAACAGGAATCTTCCCTGCCCCTTTTAGGTTTTCTAAAATGTGCATTTCCTCCTTTAATTCAGAAATTGTTTTTCTGTACTTTTTAGAATACTCCAAACGTTCTACAGACGCATTTTGTAAAGCATCTTCGTATTGTTGAAAACGAAATGACATGTCGTGAAACCTGGGAATAACCTCTATCAATTGAGAGGCGTCAAAATCAGCTGTGTCATTTAAAAAGTTGCCTAATAAAACTCCTGCTTCGTATGCAATTTGTTTGTCTGTAACCACTTCATGTGTGATGCTATTAGGTATAAAAATCATAAGATTCCAATAAGCAGCATCTTTATCTTGAATGTAATAATTAGCCGATTGTCTTGCCTTTACGAATTTTACAACTTGTTGATTTTGATTTGCTTTTTTTGATAAATGATTACTTATCAGAACTTTATTGTTAACTAAGCCTGGAACATCTTTAAAAACAAAGGAATTAATGCGCTGTAAAACATAGTGCTCATTGCCATCGGTTTCAATTAAAAAAGTATCATTAATATGTCCAGATGTTAAACTTTTATGAGATTGATATTCATATTGATGAGAAAATAAATCGAATATTTCTATAATTTGATTTTTGTTTATTTGGCTTCCCATAGTACTTTAGGATATACTTTTGCTGTTTTTAACGCATTTATTTTTTGTTGAACAACAACTTTATCTTCTGGATAAGTTACGCCAAACCAAGTAGATGTTGTTTGTAAAACACGAACAGTTGCTTGCTTTTTTTGTAACATAGTGCTTATGGCTGCTGGAAGAAAAAACTCTTTCGTTAAGGTTTTATAATTGCTATTTACAAACTCTAGAAATTGACTTTCTAAAGGGGTAAATACTTTAGGAGTAAAACCCCAAAAATTCATGGATACTGGAGTTCTAGGATCTATGGAAAAATAATTCCCGCTATCGTCATTTGCACATAAAACTCCATTGGTCTTTTCTATTTTTGTTCGTTCTATAATCTCATTAAGAAATCCGTTTTTATCAACATAACATTGGCCTCTAGAAACGGAACCCTTTTCAGACAATGTGTTTTGTAACGGATAACCAATCATGCAGAAGGTACTAGAATTACTTTTTGTTTTTTGTAACTGTTTTGCCATTTGAGTAAAAGCGTCTCTACCATAAAAATCATCGGCATTAATTAATGCAAAATTCTCTTTTATTTTCGATTTAGCAACAAGTAATGCGTGTGCTGTTCCCCATGGTTTAATTCTATGAGAAACATCAAATGCCACTGGGATAGTATCTATTTCCTGAAAAACAAATGCTATTTTTATTCGATGTTTCCACTTATTTTCAAAAACAGATCGAAAATCTTTCTCTAGGTTTTTACGAATTACAAATACTATTTTTCCAAACTCTGCTTGTATGGCATCGTAAATAGACAAATCAGTAATAGTATCTCCTTGCGCTGTAAAAGTGTCTATTTGTTTTAAGCCTCCATACCTACTGCCCATTCCTGCAGCTAAAATGACTAATGTGGGTTGTGTGTCTTTCATAAATTTAATAACGAAATAAATATAAATAAAAACTGTAGCAGCGCAAACCGCATTAAACAGAACTGCATATAGGTTTTTAAATTAACAAGCAAGTAATAGTAGCGTTTCTAAACTCTTAAAATAATTTAAAATCGAAATACATCTATTTCGTTTCCTTTAATTTTTGTTGTATCTTTAAATTTAGACTTTTTTTAAACCATATAAACAATAATAAGAACTATGGAAACACCTGCTATCCCAAAAAACGAAAAAGATAGACTAAAAGCGTTAGGTTCTTACCAAATATTAGATACTTTATCTGAAAAAGATTATAACGATATAACTGCATTAGCATCTGAAATTTGTGATACGCCAATTTCTCTAGTAACTCTGATTGATAAAGACAGACAATGGTTTAAATCTAGCCACGGAATAGAAGTTAGCGAAACTCCAAGAGATATTTCTTTTTGTGCACACGCAATTAATACACCAAACCGCTTGTTTGAAGTTGAAAACACAAAAGAAGATAAACGCTTTTATGACAACCCTTTAGTTACAGGAGAAACTAATGTTGGTTTTTATGCAGGCGTTCCGCTTGTAAATAGTAATGGTTTTGCTTTGGGTACACTTTGTGTAATTGATAATAAGCCCAAAAAACTAAATGAAAAACAAAAAGAAGCCTTAGATATTCTAGCAAAGCAAACCATGAATTTATTGGAACTTAGGAAAAGAAATAAAGAATACAGAGCAACCAATAAAAAATTACAGACTAAAAAAGAAGAAATAGAAAAATTTGCCTACCATGCTGCTCACGATCTAAAGTCTCCTTTAAACAATATAGAAGGCTTTATAGATTTACTACAAAATGGTAACGCTTCTAGCTTAAACGATCAGCAAATTAAAATTTTAGAAATAATCAAATCTTCTGCTCAACAATTAAAAGTTTTAATTACTGACTTATTAGAATTAAGCAAAGTAGATAAACTAACTGAAATGAAAAAAACAGAAATCTCTTTTAAAAGCTTTATCCTTAATGTTGTTAATTTGCTAGAAGGTAGTAAAGATTGCAATGTTAATATAGATGCTGAGGTAGATACTATTACTGCTAACGAACCTGCTTTAAAAGCAGTTTTTCATAACCTAATTTCTAACTCTATTAAATATTCTGACAAAGAGAAAACTAAAATATCTATTACACTTAAAGAAACTAAAGAAAACTTAAATTTTACTTTTAAGGACAATGGCCCTGGAATTGAAAAAAAATATATCTCAGAAGTTTTTGAGCCTTTTAAAGTGTTTTCTAGTACCGACAAGTTTGGAAATAGAGGTACAGGTTTAGGACTTACTAATGTAAAAAAAGTGATTACCAATCTTGGAGGCTCTATTACATTTGAGTCAGAAAAAGGGAAAGGCGTAGCATTTTCCTTCTCTATTAGAAAATAATGCCTTTATAAAAAACCTTGGCTCTTAAATTTCCATATTTTATATATTTTTTGTGAAATATCTCTCTTTACATTTATAGAGGATATTTATTTTTGAAAGTTGTTACCAGTTACTAATGATAAAAACAAAAAATCTTACTTTTTCCTACCCTAAACAAAAAGATGCGCTTCAGTTTCCTGATGTTGCATTAAATGAAGAAGAGTCTCTTTTAATCTTAGGAAAATCTGGTGTAGGTAAAACTACTTTTTTACATCTTTTTGCTGGTTTATTAAAACCCAAAAGTGGTGCTGTTGTACTTAGTGATACTGCCATTAATAAACTATCTAATGAAAAATTAGATGTGTTTCGAGGTAAGAATATTGGACTCGTTTTTCAAAAGAATTATGCCTTACAATCTTTAACTGTATTAGAAAATATACAAGCCAGACTTCGCTTTAGTAAAAAAGAAGTAGGCGTTGGCGCTATTCTAAGTTTATTGGAGGAATTAGGTTTAAAAGAACACCAAAAAAAATATCCAAAAGCGTTAAGTGAAGGGCAATTGCAACGTTTAGGAATCGCGATGTCTGTTATTCACCAACCTAAATTAATTTTGGCAGACGAACCTACCTCTAGTTTAGACGACGAGAATTGTAAGATTGTAATAGAGTTACTGCAAAAACAAGCAAAAAAGACCAAAGCAAACTTAATTGTTATTACACATGATAATAGAATAAAACCTTTCTTTCCAAAAAGCATCACCTTATGAATATCTGGAAGATAAGCTTTAAAAACATACAATCGAAACCGCTATACACCTCGCTTTCTGTAGCAATTTTATCGGTAAGTATTGCTTTGCTTATTAGTACGCAACAAATAAAGGTATCGTTTGCACAACAAATGCAAAACAATTTAGGTACTATAGATATGGTAGTTGGTGCAAAAGGTAGTCCGCTGCAATTGGTACTCTCTTCTGTATTGCACATAGACAATCCTACAGGGAATATTCCCTTAGCAGAGGCTAAAAAACTAGCCAACAACCCAATGATTAAGTCTGCTATTCCACTTTCGTACGGAGACAATTACAAAGGCTTCAGAATTGTTGGTACAGAAAGTACTTTTATAGAAATGTACCATGCAAAACTTGCCAAAGGTAGCTTACCTAAAAAATCTTTAGAAGTTGTACTTGGTGCAGAAACAGCAAGTAGAACAAACCTTACTGTTGGCGATTCTTTTAAAAGTTCTCATGGGTTGATAGAAAACACAATAGACATACACCATAGTAATTTTACTGTGGTTGGTATTTTACAACCTACCCAAAAGGTAATTGACAGACTTATTGTAACCAAATTAGAAAGTATTTGGGACGTACACCATCTTCCTAAAAAAGAAAAAGATCACGAACACGATGCAGAGCATCATTCGCATGAAAAAGACACGCATAAGCATGTAAATACAACTGACGAAGAGAAAGAAGTAACTGCTGTTTTGGTAACTTTTCGCAGTCCAAGAGCAGTATTTACAATGCCTAGAAATATTAATAACAACACCAAAATGCAGGCTGCACTGCCAAAATACGAATTAGATAGGCTTTATGAATTTACCGGAATTGGATTTACTACTATTTCTTGGGTTGCCTATCTTATTCTAATTCTATCTGGAGTTACTATTTTTATCAATCTGTATAAAATGGTAAAAGAACGTGCTTACGATTTGGCGCTTTTACGAACCTATGGGGCTAGTAATTTTCAGTTGGTAAAAATAGTTGGTTACGAAGGTATTTTTATTGCTTTTTGCGCTACCGTTTTTGGTTTTATTTTATCCAAATTTGCTTTACTTCTCGTTACACTATCTATAGAAGATTCTCTTAATCAAGCTATTTTAGTTGGCTTACCTTTGCAAGAAATAGTACCTATACTTGGCTTAGTTTTTGCTATGGTATTGCTGTCTATTGCTCTAGCAATTTATCCAATTTTAAAAATGAATATTTCAACAATTTTAAGTAATGAAAAATAACCTACTTTTCTTTTTTTTGTGTTTAGTTTCTACCATAACTTTTAGTCAGAAAGATATTAATTGGGAAGACTTGTCTAAAGTTACTTTTGTAGATAAATACTATCCTAAATACCAACAAAACTTTCCATATCCTACTTTTTCTAAGTCGGTAAAGGCTTTAGAAGGACAAAAATTAACAATTAGTGGTTATTTTTTAAGTCTAGATCCTACAAGTGAAATCTATATTTTATCTAAAGGCCCAATGTCTGCTTGTTTTTTCTGTGGTGTTGGCGGACCAGAAACAGCCATTGAAATTCACTTTAAAAAGAAACCCCCTTTTAAGATGGATGAAATTATTTCTGTTACTGGTGTCTTAGAATTAAATGCAGATGATCCAGAACATTTTACCTACATACTAAGAGATTGTGAAGGGGTAAAGTTTGATTAAAAAGCAAGAAGAAATAATTTTTCTTGTTTTGTCAATTATTTTCAATACCACTTTTGGGCAAAAGAAAAAAACAAGAAGCTTATTAGTAATGAATAAGAAAAAATATTCTTTTTACATTATTTATAACCGCTCGTTTTAACTTTTTCGCTTAAAATTATGTAAAACCCTGTACTAAAGTTTAAAATTATTTTTTTACCAAATGACTTATTTTTTTAAACAGTAATTTCCTGTCTATTGGTTTAGAAATGTAATCAGAAAATCCTTCTTTCATTAATTTTTCTTCATCCGAAGATAAAGCAAAAGCTGTTTGCGCTATAATTTTGGCTTTTGGATTAATATTTAAAATTTGTTTGGCAGCATCTATGCCATCTACAATAGGCATTCTAATATCCATTAAAATTACTTCTATGTCTGGATTTTCTTTGTAGTAATCTACAGCTTCTTGTCCATTAGAAGCAATTATATATTCAATGGTACTATTAGAAAATATTGTTCTAAATAATTCTTGATTAATTCCATTATCTTCTGCAATTAGTAATTTAATACTATCTAAAGCGCTAGCAACTTTTGTAGTTTTTATACTTTTATCTTTATCTATTTTGGTAAAAGGTATTGTAACTGTAAAAATAGATCCTTTTCCATATTCAGATACAACCTCTACTTTTCCATTCATTAAATCTGTTATGCCTTTAACGATAGACAATCCTAAACCTGTTCCAGAAACTTCTTCATGATTTTCATCATTCACTTGCTCAAACCTTTTAAATATGGCATTTAACTTATGTTTTGGAATACCTGTACCTTGGTCTTGTACGTAAAAGCGGAGTTTTTGTTTATCAATAACTGTATAGCCAAACTCAATATTACCAGAATTAGAATATTTTATAGCGTTGGTAATTAAGTTGCTCATTACTTGTAGTAATTTAGATTCGTCTGCTAAAATATATAGGTCTTTATCTTTTGCATTTATTTTTAAACTTAAAGTTATGGTTCCTTTTCCTTTTCTATGTTTAATATCTTCTAAAAAGGTTTCTTTAAGGTTATTGAATAGCTCTGTTAAATTACAATTAGATAGCTTTAACGATAGTTCTCCTGCCTCAATTTTAGAAACATCCATAATATCATTTATCAAGCTTAGTAATTGTTTAGAGCTTGATTTTATAATATCTACAAACCTTTTTCTTTGTTCTGGTTTTAGGTTGTCTTTGTCTAAAAGTTCTGCAAAACCTGTAATACCATTAATTGGTGTTCTAATTTCGTGACTCATATTAGCCAAAAATTGATTTTTGTATATATTGGCAGCTTCTGCCTTTTTTAAAGCATAATTTAATTTTTCTTCTGTTTTTTTATTCTCTGTTATATCTATAAAAACACCAATCATTGATATTACGTTACCATTTGCATCAAAATCAAATGCAGAATCTACAGAGTAGCACCAAACCCAGTGCCCTTTTTTGTGCTTAAAACGGTATTCTATTTTTACATATTCTTTACCGCTCATTACCAATGAAAGATGCTTTTTATATATTTCTACATCACTAGGGTGAAATAAAGCAAAATACTCTTCCTTACTAAAACTATTAATTTCTTCTTTAGACCAGCCTAATATTTTTTGGAATTTACTGTTAATAAAAGTGTTTGTTTTTTCTAGTGTGTTATAAATAAAAATTCCTGATGCGCTCTGGTTTGTAATTTTTTCTACAAGTTGTTTTTCTCGATTTAATTTCTGATTTAACAACTTCCCTTTGGTAATATTTTGAACCACTCCTCTCAAGTAGTTTATCTTACCTATATTATTTTTGTAAGGTATACCTTTGGCTAACATCCAACCTATAGAACCGCTTTTGTTAATAAACTCTAATTCTATTTCATAGCTTATGCCTTTTGTAGATGCATCTTCTACAGCTTTTTGAAGTTTTTTCCAAGAATCTGGTGTAAATAACTTTTCTTGTTCTGGGAAAGAAGGCACACCATCTTCTGGTTTAAATTGATACATTTTAAAAAGTTGATTTGACCAAAATATGTCTCCTGTTTCTAAATTGTATGACCAATTACCTATTTCAGCTATTTCTTGTGCATGATTTAACTCGATAGTTTTTAATTCTAGCTGTTTTTCTTTTCTTTTTAACTCATTTATATCTATGAAAGACAAAGAAACACCATCTACAATCTTATTGATAGTGATATATGGGTTTACCCTTAATAAGAAATAATTATTATTTTGATCTTGTATTTCTCTTTCAACCAACTTAGCTTTCTTTAAAACTGTTTTACAGTCTGTAATAAATTGTTGGGCAGTTATTTTAGAAAAGTTAGAGTTTAAATCATCTATAGATCTACCAACATCAATGTTTTTTATTTTAAAGTGATTGGCAAGAGGTTCTGTAAATTTCCTAATATGAAGATTTTTATCTAAGAAAAGCGTAGAAATATTTGTGCTTTCCATTAAATTAGAGATATCGTCACTAAGTATTTTAAGTTCTAGGTTTTTTTCTTGTAACTCTGTATTTACTGTAGTTAACTCTTCATTAACAGACTGTAATTCTTCATTAGTACTTTGTAGTTCTTCGTTAGAAGACATTAACTCTTCATTAGAAGACTGCAGCTCTTCGTTGCTTGTTTCTAATTCCTGAACAACATGTTGTAGTTCTAATTTTAATCTAGTTATTTCCTCTTCTAATAAACCTAAATACTTTTGATTTTCTGGAGCAATTACATCGTTCTTAATTTCAAAAGTTTCTCTTTTAGCTATCTTATCTTCACTAAAATAGATTAGGTAAGTAACTTCTGCTGTATGATCTAAATTAACTTTTGTTAATGTTAAATCGAAAGTAGATTGCAAACCATCATTGTTATAAGAAATATCTTTTACTATTATATCTTTATTTTTTTCATTTAAATTTCTAAACCCTACTCTAATTTTAGAGGCTATTTTTGGGCTTACTAAACGCATAATATTTCTTTCAAAAATTCCTGTTTGATGTAATAACTTTTTTCCTGCATCACCTTGAATATATAGGATGTTATAATCTTTATCTAATAATATAGAAGATGGGCTAAAGTAGTTACATAATGCCTTTTGGTATTGGCTCCCCTCTTTGTTGATCTGTGTATTTCTATAAGACAAAATAGAATTAGGGTTATTCCCAAATTGCTTTTTAAAATTTGGTTTAATTTTTGCTGGTGATACAAATGAAGAGTAGCTACTATTAGATATTTTTTTGTAGACATTCCATCTATTATCTATTATTTTAAAGGATTTTTCAGAAGCCCCTAAAGATTCACTTGGCCCTAAAAACAAGTATGTATTAGCCTTTAAAGAAAATTTAAAGCTCTTTAAAATGTTTTCTTGCGTTTGTTTATTTAAATAAATTAGTAAATTTCTACAGGTTATTAAATCTAGTTTAATAAATGGAGGATCTGTAGTAATATCATGGCAAGAAAAAACAATTTTTTGTCTTATTCTTTTTAAAACTTCTATCTTCTCTCCTCTCTTAATAAAGTAATTCTCTAAATAATATTTTTCTATTTCGTTTCCAACATTAATGTTATAAGTGCCAAGACTTGCGTAATTAACTGCATTTTGGTCTACATCTGTTGCAAAAATTTTAAAGGTATTATTAATATTGTTTCTTCTTATATAATCGTCTAAAAGAATTGCTAAAGAGTAGGCTTCTTCTCCTGTAGAACAACCTGCTGTCCAAATTCTTATTACTTGTCCTTCTTTTGCGTTATTAAACAAGTTTGGTATTACATTTAATCGTATTGTATTAAATGCTTCTTTGTCTCTAAAAAAACGAGTTACTCCAATTAAAAATTCTTGTTTTAAAATAGCAAGCTCATCAGGGTTTCCATATAAAATACTTAGGTAATCTTTAAAGTTATCTACATTGTTAATACCCAATCTTTTTTCTAGTCGTCTAAGTAATGTTTGGTTTTTGTACAGTTTAAAATCTATAGAAGAATTTTGATACACCTGCTCTAATATATTTTGAAACAGTTCTTTATTAGTGCCTTTATTTCTTAGTTTCGTTTGCAGGTTTATTTCTTGTCTTGGTAAGTTAGAAATCGTTTTTGCTATTTGCTTTGGATCTAAAATAAAATCAACAATATTTGTAGATATAGAAGATTTAGGCATTCCATCAAACTGAGCAGTTTTTGGATCTTGTACTATAACTGTACCCCCATGTTCATTAATATCTTTTACACCTCTACAACTATCTGTTCCAGTGCCAGATAGAACTACACCAACAGATTTTTCTCCAAATTCTTCTCCTAGTGATTTAAAAAAAATATCTATAGGTAAATTTAAGTTATTTTTGGAGGCTCTATCTAAAAGGTAAAACTTATTACCTCTTACAATTAAATTTTTATCCCTATGATTTAAGTAAATACAGTTAGGTTTTATTACCTGCTTATCTTTTGCTGTAAATATTTTCATATTAGTATGCTTTGCTAAAAGTTCTGGCATTAAACTTTTAAAGTCTGGAGATAAGTGCTGTATAATCACATATGCTGCTCCTGTATCATCTTGTAAATGATCAAAAAGTTGTTTAATGGCATTTAAACCACCAGCAGATGCTCCAATTCCAATTATAAGAAAATTTGTTTTTTGCATAAGTGCTTCTTAAAAAATATAACTTCAACTAATTTAATGTTTTTTTATAAAACCTCTATTACAATTAATTTCTTTAAGACTTTACGATAGTTACAGCAAAATATAAAGCAAAACTTTCTAAAATTCTATAGAATTTCACAAGCAAAGTTTTGTTTTCTAAAATAAAGACAATTAAAGTAATACTAGTGTAAACAAATGTTTTTAATATAGAAGCATTAAATTAAATGCAGATAATCCAGAACATTTTACCTACATACTAAGAGATTGTAAAGGGGTAAAGTTTGATTAACACAACATATTTAAATTTCTAATTATTGCAGAGCTTTTGTACAACTACACTATGGTAAGCATTAAAAATAGAAGTATTTTAAGTTAAAAGCAAACCAGTAGATTTTTTTTCCTAATTTTATTTTTTCTCATTTCTTTAAATGAAACTACTAAAAAAACATTCTTTAAGCTCCATTGCTTTACTACTTCTTTTTGTTAGTTGTAAGCATACAGAAAAAGATACTGCACCAAAAGACGTTAGAGAAAGACTTATTGGTGTGTGGGTTTACCAAAACGATACCCGAAAACTTAGTATGGAGTTTAAAGCAGATGGAAGTGTTCTAATGGTATGGGAAGACGAAACTGACAATGGAAATAGAAAAATTAAAACAACCGGAGAAGAAGAACGTATTTGGTTTGAAATTGATGAAAAAAAAGATCCAATGGCCTTAGTAATAAAAGCGTATGCAATTAATGCCAATACGCCTTCTAAGACAACCAAAGGTATTTTTAGATTTTTAACAGATACTAAAATACAGTACTATGCTACTGTAGATGGCAAACTTCCAGAAAATTTTAACAACGTACAAAGTGTGGTTTTAGAAAAGGTTAAATAGTATCCTTGGCCTATTATATTGCCTATGTATTTGCTTTCTTAAAGTTTTAACAAAAGCATACCTAGTTCCTATTTCTTATTTAATTGCTTGCTATCTTTGTAATGTACTAATTTTTTTATCAAAAAGACATGACAAACAACTCGCCAAAGTGGATGCGTACCACCTTAAAAATAGCTGCTATGTATAACCTAATTTGGGGTGCTTGGGTAGTGTTGTTTCCCAATCATTTTTTTAGTTTAACCGGAATGGAACCTTTAAATCATCCAATGATTTGGCAAGGAATGGGTATGGTTATTGGCGTATATGGTTTGGGCTATTGGTGGGCAAGTTATAACCCTCTTAAACATTGGCCCATAGTTGCTGTAGGTTTTTTAGGTAAATTGTTTGGTCCGTTAGGTTTTGTATTTAATTATGTAAATGATGTAGTTCCTTTTGAGTTTATATACACCTTAATCACGAACGATTTTATATGGTGGATTCCTTTCTTTCTTATTTTAAAAAAGGTGCATACTACTACTGGCTGGGCATTACATTAATTTTATAACCGATGAAATTACTACAAAAAACAAACACCAAAGTAGCATTAAGGTTTTTGCTAATTGTGTTCTATTTTGTAGCAGGAGTAAATCACTTTATTCATCCTAAATTTTACCTCCCGTTAATTCCTTCCTATTTACCAAATCCAGAAGCAATAAATTGGATAAGTGGCGTCTTAGAAATCGTTTTGGCTATTGGGGTAATAATGCCTACATACAGGAAAAATGCGGTGCTGCTTATCATTGTAATGCTAATTGCTTTTATTCCTTCCCATGTATATTTTATTCAACAAGGCGCTTGCATGGAAAGCACTAGTTTGTGCACACCTATTTGGGTAGCATGGATTCGCTTATTTCCCATGCACCCACTTTTAATGCTATGGGCTTGGTATGTTCGATAAGAAAATACAGAACCCTATACTATCAATCTTAGCAATTGATTTCCTAAAACCTGTTTTTTTTTCAAAAGAAAGAAACCTGTTAATAACCCTTAGCTATATCTACAAACAAGGCGTTCTCTGTTTTGCTTTGTAAACTATGGTAAACCGATGTAAAACTTGTTACTACATCTTGAATATCGGTAATAGCAGATTGATGGGGTGTAATCATCACTTTAGGATGAATCCATAAATCAGCATCTTCAGAAAGTGGTTCCTGTTCAAAAACATCCAAAACTGCAAAGGCACAATTACCATTATGTAAGGCAAACTTTACATCTGCAGTGGGTACTGTTTTTCCGCGCCCAACATTGATAAACAATATTTGTTGGAATGCACTAAAAAATGCTTTGTCTACCAAGCCCTCTGTATACTTGGTAAGTGGTAACGTGTTAATCACTACTTCTACTTGTTCTGCAAGGGTAGATGCTTGATGCCAAGGAATGCATTGTGCAAAATGCTCCTTTGTTTTTCCAGTTCTATTTGCACCAATGACTTCTATACCTACCAACTTTAAAACGCTAGCAATACCTGTTGCCATTTCTCCAGTACCTAAGAGCAATACCTTTTTAGACCTGCAACTACTTGGCGGTAGTTGCTTCCATTTTTTGGCCTCTTGTTGCTTACGAAGGGCATGTAAATTTTGATAGAAATTAAGAATGTGTGTCAAGCAGTATTCTCCCATTTTTGCACCTAAATTACCAACAGTTCTAGAAAGTGTAGTTTGTACATTAAGGTCTTCTCTCTGCAAATAGGTTTCTACACCAGCACCAAAACTATGTATCCATTGCAAACTATCTAAAAGCACTTTTTCTTGTGGTGCAAAAGCGGCCAAAGCATCTGCCCAATAAATATCTTCTTGTTGTAATTTTGCTACATAGCGTAAAGTAATTCCTAAAGTATTGTTCTTGTAATAATCATAAAACGCCATTCCCAACCTGCCAGTTGTTAGTACCTTCATTTACTTGCTTTTTAAGTAAGTCAAATTACGGAATTTTAAATAGACTTCCTTTAAAGTACAATATTCTATAAAGGTTGTTTAAATACAAATACAACTTTACAGTAAGGTGTAAACTTTTGCAGCGTAAAAAAAGAGACACCTATTACAATTAGAAACTCAAAAAGATGAAAGCAAAATAGTATTTTTGGAGTATTATAAATCTGAAAAAGACAGTAAATGATATCCTTGGCTTCTACCCTAAGCAATGTAAAGCAACCAAAATTGTATACCCTACAAAAATTGTTAATTTGTATACTTTGTATCTCTTTTCTTTTTGTAGGATGTAAACAGCAGACATCGCAAAAGAATTCATTGCAAACTTTCTTTACATTTTACAAGGATAGCGAATTATTAATTAGTGCACATCGTGGAGGAAAAGGCTACCCTGGTTATCCAGAAAATTGCCTAGAAACCATGCAGTATATTAAAAAAAATATCCCAAATGCGATATTTGAAATAGATGTAGCAAAAAGTAAAGATGGCATATTACTACTAATGCATGATAATTCACTAGAAAGAACCTCTACAGGTACTGGTAGAGTAGATCAAAACAATTGGAAGAACATGGCACAACTGCAACTAAAAGACGATTTTGGTGCGATTGTCGACTATAAAATTCCGTTATTTAAAGACGTATTAGATTGGGCTAAAAAAGAAAACGCCATCCTTACTGTAGATATAAAACGCAGCGTAGATCCTGCAGAGGTATTGCGTTTTATAGAAAAAAACAATGCACTAAAGCAAACGGTTATTATTACCTATGCTATACAAACAGCGCAACAACTATATCAATTAAATCCAAATGTGGTGCTATCGGTAAGTATTAGAAATATGGAGGAGTTTAACAGAGCTGCTACTTCTGGAATTCCATGGGCAAATATGGTTGCCTTTACCGGTACACGATTATCTAATAGCACATTGTATAAAAAACTACATGAAAAAGGCATAAAATGTATGTTGGGTACTTTAGGTAACCTAGACAAAAGGGCTACTGCAAAAGGCGACCATCTCTATAGAGAATGGGCAGCCCTAGGTATTGATATTTTCGCTACAGACCGTCCTTTAGAAGTACTAAAAGCAATTCAAATGCAAACTAATTAGAATTGATATCGTATAGTGATAATACGTTTTTGGTAGTAAGTTTCAGAAGAAACAAAATAATGGTTAGACGTAATTATAATAATCTTTCTTTTTGTAAAGTTTCTTTGAGTCTCTTGTGGTTACTCCAAAATTGTTTTTCTATTTTCTGAATTGTTTCCTCGTATTTTGGGTGACTTTCCAATTCCCTAAAAAGAGGATCTTCTTTCATAAACAAGAGTAACCAATATTGAAAATCATTCTGTAGGCTAAAAGTATCATAGGCTTTAATGGCTTCATCATATTTATTTTCAAATAAATACAACATTGCTAAACTAGCATTCTTATAAATAGATTTGTCTCTCTCTAAATAAGCTTTAAACTTTTTCAAGTATAGCTTTGCTTGTGTAGAATCTCCTGTTTTATGATAGGTATACGCAATTTTTATATTTTCTGCTGGATATAGATCAATTTTATTAACTTCTAAAAGTGCTATGTATTTTTCATAATAAAACAATGCTTGGGCATACTCCTCTTGGAAATAATGCATCTTAGCCAATTCTTGGGTGATATCTGGACGTAAAGTGTCTTTTTTCCATTCAGATAACATATTATTAGTTAAGATTTTTAGATCTTTATCAATAGCATAATCTATAAAGTTTTTTAAGTAAGAAACATAAGGGTTATTAGGATTGTATTTTAAAGATGCTTCTATGTATTTAGATGCTTCTTTTGCAAAACCATTCTGAACTAAGGCATTACTTAAATTGAGGTAAATAAAGCTTTTAGTTATGGAGTCGTTTTCTATATTTAATTTAGCTCCTTTTAGGGCATAAGTAAGATATTTATTAGTATCTGGTACAACACGAGCGTATAAATCAGATAAAATTAGTACTACAGAAGAAGCATTAGGATTATATACCAATGCTTTTTCTAAATAGGGAAGTGCTAAATTAAACGCATTGGTGTTGATATAATATAATGCCTTGGCAATCAAAGATAATTCAGAAGTGGAATCATATAACAAAGCGTTATCTGCATATTCGTTTATTGAACTGGTATATTTCTTTTCAACTTTATTGTTATCTAAATAATAATAAGAAATAGCAATTTGAGCATATGCGTTAGCGTATTCGTCATCTTCTTCAATAGCTTTTTTAAAGTTTAGTATGGCGTCACGAAAACTTTCCTCGGTTTGTTTATTTTGATACTCTAGCCCCTTCAGGTAATAATCATATGCAATAATATTTTCTGTCGGTTTTTTTTCTATTCGTGCTAGCTCTTTTGTTGTTATATTTGCCTCTATTGCTAGAGCAATTTTTTTTGCAATGGTATTTTGTAGCTCAAAAACATCATCTAATTGATACTGGTACTGCTCCGACCAAATAGGGCTGTCTTGTTTAGCGTCTATCAATTGAATACGTAAGAGCACCTCATCTCCTATTTTTTGACCACTTCCTTCTATAAGATAATTTACCTCTAATTCTGCAGCAATTTCAGATACTGTTTTAGGGTTACTTCTGTATTTTTCTGTAGAAGTTCTGCTAACCACACGCAAATCTCTTATCTTTTGAAGATTATTTAGAGACGTTTCCATAACGCCATTTATAAAATATAAATTAGAATTGTCTTCACTTAAATTTTTGAATGGTAAAAATGCAACCGACTTTTCTTTTTCTGGTTTCGAAACAGACGATGTAAATGGTTCTTTTAAAAAATAAACTAGAACAAGAACAACAATAGTCGTGATGCCTACCACATAGCTAGTAATATTTGTTTTCTTTAATACGGGTTCTTTTGTTTCATCCTCAACCTGTTGTGCTATATTTTGTTGTTCTTCTTTTTTCGTTTTGGTTTCACTTGGTGGATACCCATAATATTCGCGATAACACTTCGTAAAATATGAGGGATTACTAAAACCAACTTCAAACGCAATTTCTGAAGCCGTTAGTTCCGTTTCTAATAACAATGTTGATGCCTTTTGTAAACGTATTTCTCGAATAAACTGACTTGCAGATAAATTTGTTTGCTTTTTAATTTTTCTAAGTAAACTAGAACGACTCGTGTTCATTTTATCCGCTAACTCAGAAACACCAAACTGCTCGTTTGAAATATTATCTAAAACGATGGATTTCGCTTCTAATAGAAATGTATTTGCAGAAAAGTCTGAGGTCATTTTATGGATATCTATAACGAATATAAGTAATTTTTAAAAGCCTTCTTTAGTTAGGGTTATTTTTTACAAATCTTACGAAATGTACCATAATTTATAGTCTTGCTGCATAATTTATAGTACTGCATTAAACTTCATAACTGTTGAATCATAGGTGTTTCCTGTTGCTTCAAAGTTACCGGCATCTTTGTATCAACAAATCGAAACAATAATTCTAAAAAATTTAAATCATGAAAAAATCAACTAAAATGCAATCAAGGTTTTTGGTTTTTGTATGTGTATTCTCCTTAGCATTCGCCTCTTGTTCACAAAAAAGTGAAACCAAAAAAATAATGGAACCTTCTAAAAAAGAAATAGCAAAACCGAGTATAGATATTCATACAGCAGTTTTAACTGGAAATTTAGAAGTAGTGAAGCAACATATAGAAGCTGGGACTGATATCAATCAAAAAGAAGCCATGTCTGGTTCTACCCCTTTAATGTCTGCTGCTACTTTTAATAAAACAGAAATAGCAAAAGCATTAATCCATGCCAAAGCAGATTTGTCTGTAAAAAATAATGATGGTGGTACAGCTTTGCATACGGCAGCATTTTTTGGACGAATTGAAATTGTACAATTATTGATGGATGCAAAAGCAGATAAAACTATTCGTAATAATTATGGTGCTACTGCAAGAGAAACAGCTATGGTAGATTTTGCGCAAATGAAGCCAATCTATGAAATGCTAATGCAACAATTACAACCTATGGGCTTTTCATTAGATCTTAATGAATTACAAAAAAGGCTTCCTGTTGTAGCAATGATGCTTCAATAAACAGAAACTAAGATGAACACAGAAAGAAGATACGATATAGATTGGCTAAGAGTCATTGCTATAGGATTATTACTTATTTACCATATAGCTATTATATTTCAACCATGGGCTATGTTTATAGGTTTTATAAGAAGTGATGAAGCTTTGCTAAGCATCTGGAAACCAATGACAATGCTTAATGTTTGGCGCATACCTTTACTGTTTTTTGTATCGGGAATGGGCTTACATTTCGCAATGAAAAAAAGAAATTGGAAGCAATTATTAATAGAACGTGCAAAGCGAATTCTATTACCATTTGTATTCGGGATTATAGCAATAACGCCACTACATTTTTTCCTTTTTCAGAACTACTATAATATGCCACTGAGTTATTTTTCACATATAGGACATTTATGGTTTTTAGGAAATATTTTTGTCTATGTACTGTTGTTGTCCCCTGTTTTTTTCTTTCTAAAGAATAACAACAATGGAAAATTTAAGAAAGCCATTGCAAAAGTAATGAGCTATGCTTTTGGTCCTTTATCTATAGCTATCTTTTTTATGCTAGAAATAGGTTTAGTAAAACCGCAATTATTTGAATTGTATGCACAAACATGGCATGGCTTTTTTATTGGCTTTCTGGGGTTCTTTTTTGGATTCCTTTTTGTGTATAGCGGTAAAGAATTCTGGCAAACTGTTTCAAAGTGGAAATGGTTATATATAGGTATAGCGAGTGTACTATTTGCTATTCGATACACAGGTTTTTGGTCTTTATCAACGATGTATAGCACCACTATAGAATCTAATGCATGGATTTTGGGTGTGTTCGGAATTGGATATCGCTATTTTAATACACCAAGCAAACTATTAAGCTATTTAAGCGCAGCTGTTTATCCTATATATATTATTCACATGGTTGTCTTATATGCTGGCGCTGCATTGATTTTGCCTTTAGACCTCCCTCCAATGTTAAAGTTTATAGCAATAACGGTATTTACGTTTGTCCTTTGCTTTGGAATCTACGAATTCATCTTGAAACGAATCGCAATTTTAAGACCATTATTTGGCTTAAAATGGAAATTTAAAGGAAGTATAAAACAAGATGTAAAAATAATTACAGTAGAGTCTAAAACTTTGTAAGTCCATTTAATAAAACTCGAAGCCATGATAAAACTATTCCGAAAAAATAGATTAAAAATGCTAACCAAAAATAAATTGGGAGCTTACATAGCCTATGCAGCTGGAGAAATTATTTTGGTAATCGTTGGTATTCTGATTGCCTTAGCAATTAATGAACATTCCAATAAGAAGAAGAAACTAGAACTGCAAAATTCATACATTACTCAGCTACATGATGAAGCAGATCGTAATCTTCAGAAGTTAAACCTTTTAGATAATCAGGCAGCGCAAATGCTCAAAGAGTTAGATACGGTGTTCAAAATCTTATTGTTTAAAGATTACGATAACCCAAGATTATCTACAAAATCTTTCTATTTAATTATGTCTAAAAAGTTTTATCCAGTTATGATAACCTACGAAAATTTAAAATTTTCTGGTGATTTAAAATTGTTTGACGATTTAAATTTACGAAACGCTATCTCTGAAACCTACGAAACCTTTAACCCTATAGAAAAACTAGAGGCTTCAGAACAACAAACCATTGAGGCTTATTATGAAAATTTTTTAATGCGTAACGTAAAATTTAGAGATATGGGCATTTCTTCAGACACTTACGAAAAAGACATTTATTTCGAAAATATGGTGTTAACGAGAATGACAACGCTCGCTCAAAATAGAGAGGCTTATAGTAATGCAATAGAATCCTTAAAAAGCCTAAAAAATATTTATACTGAATTAGAAAACACAAATTAAAAATGAAGAACAATAAGAATAATTCCAATTTTAAACTATCAAAAAAGAAATCGCATCCCATTTGGCGTGTTTTCTGGCTAACCTTTCTAGTGGTTTCGCTTTGGTATGCTTGGTACTCCTTTTATACACCTTCGAATACTATTGTTTGGGAAAACAATTTCGAATCTGCTCAAAAACTAGCTAATAGTTCTGATAAAAACATCCTATTATTTTTTACTGGTAAATGGTGTTCGCCTTGTAGAATTATGAAACGTGAAATTTTTGCGGATACCA
Source organism: uncultured Polaribacter sp. (assembly GCA_964477255.1). Lineage (GTDB taxonomy): Bacteria > Bacteroidota > Bacteroidia > Flavobacteriales > Flavobacteriaceae > Polaribacter. The sequence continues at coordinate 8,813 of CAYZDK010000032.1, read as the reverse complement.
AAGTTAAGAAAGCTATGGATATAAAAGTTGTATCAGTAGAAGTAGATATGGAGGATCAAAACAATAAAGAACTCGTAAAACGATACAATATTGGTGCTACTCCTACAACACTCTTCATTAACGCAAAAGGAAACGTTTTGGATTATGCTGTTGGAAAAATAGATAAAGCCACTTTTTTACAAATGATAAATAAAATAAGTGTTCAGGATAAGCATACAGGAATACAACTGGATGCCAGTCTAAAAAGAAAAAAGCAATTAGAAAATGAAATCATAGGAAAGGCAAAGTTTACCAATATACCAGAAACCTATAGCACCCTTTCTAATAAAATGCGTAATTATAAAATTCCAGGATTATCCTTAGCGGTTATTACTAATGGTAAAATAGAATGGTCACATACGTATACAAATGTTAATTTCCCAAATCAAAAGCAAAACGATGCTACTATTTTTCAAGCGGCTTCCCTTTCCAAACCGGTTACTTTCCTAGCTGCATTGCGAATGCATACAGCTGGTTCAATAAATCTAGATAACAATATTCAACAGTATTTAAAGAGCTATAGGCTACCTAATGGAAAACAAACAAAAGACAATCCTGTAACGTTTAGAAATATTTTTGCACATACTTCCGGTATTACTGCAGGCGGTTATCAAGGATATGCCAAAGGTCTTAAAGTTCCTACAGATGTAGCTATTTTAAGTGGTGCATCTGGTGTAAATTCCAAACGTATAGAAGTGCTATACAGCCCTGAGAAACAATTGGCATACTCTGGTGGGGGATATACATTAGCGGAAGTTGCACTTCAAGATATCTTTAAGGATTCGTTTTCTTCTCTTATGAAAAAATGGATTCTTGATCCAGTTGGTATGAAGCATTCCCAATTTACACAACCATTACGTGTCAAAGATTCTAGCATGGTAGCAAAAGGCCATACACAATCTGGTAAAGTTGTAGAGGGAGGTTGGCGAAATCATCCAGAACAAGCTGCTGCAGGATTGTGGAGTACCTCTTCTGATTTGGCACTTGTTCTTATTGAAATGTACAAGGCCTATCAAGGTGAAAAATCGGTTTTTTCTTCAGAAGCTATCCAATCTATAGTAAAACAGGAACGTGATGGCCATATTTATGGATGCATCGTAGACAGGTCTAATGATGGTTTGGCAATAACACATTATGGAGGAAATACAGGCTATCGAACAGGAATGACAATAGATCTTACCACCGGAAATGGCTTGGTCTATTTAATAAATTCAGATAATGGGGCAGCATTAGGAAACGAATTGTTATTGTCGGCCTCTAAACTATATGGCTGGAAGCATTTTAATCGTATAGAAGTAGAGAAAAAAACTATTGCAAACACGATACTACAGGCTCTTGCAGGAGAATACCAATGGAATGGAGAAGTAAATCTATCAGTAAGTTATACAGCTACAACAAATCAAATTGCTTTGCATTTCCCAAATGGAGATACCTATAAGCTTGTACCTGTAACAGGAAATAAACTAGGCTTCATTCATCCAAATACTGGAATTGAAATTTCTTTCGCAAAAGAAAAGGATAAACAATCGTTCACACTTTACGGACAAAAAGCAATTAAACAATAAAACTAAAAACATGAAAAATCAAATTCTAATGGTACTAGCATTAGTATTACTTATTGCTTGTAATAACAAAACGAAATCTGGTATAACCGAACAACCAACATTGTCGGATTACACCATTGGAGAGAAATGGGTATGGAAATATAAAGGAGTAACCACGCAAGGCGAAGTTCGTTCTAATGGAACAGATACTAGAAAAATAGTACACCATAAACAAGGTCTGGGAATGACTATTGGTAAAGATACCATTCCATTAACTGAAATTACCAAACCAGAGGTAAGTACAACACCAAAGTACAACTGGCCTTTAAAGGTTGGTAAAACTTGGAAATACGAAAACAATTGGACTAGTCAGGATGGCACCACAGGAAGACAAAGTCAGGTTGCTGAAGTATTATCCTATAAAAAAGAAACCGTAGAAGCAGGAATATTTATGGCCTATACTATCAAATACTCAGGGAGAACCACGAATTCTAGAGGCTATAACGCAGAAGAAACAGAAGTTTGGCTTTATGCTCCTGCTGTAAAGACGTTTATCAAGCTCACTCAAGATCAAGGAGATTTTCACTATGTGGAAGAATTAATCGAATATACAAAATAACTGTGGCAATACATGACGCAGTGCATCCATCAAATCAATCAAAAAACAAACAACAATGAAATCAATCAAAAAACAATTTTTAGTAAAAATGGCTTGTGTAGCCTTTGCATTAATATCGAGTATAACATATGCACAAAATACTAATCAAGAATCAACAACACAAAGAAAGGGTTTTATCTTCGAATTTACCCTTGGTGGTGGCATCATTAGTATAGAAGATAGTGCTGGTATACAAACCTTTGACGAATCGCAAGGAACCTTTGTTTTCCCAGATGTAAAATTTGGGTATATGGTACAAGAAAATCTTGCAATTACCTTATCTGCCCCTGGAAATATCTATGAATTTCAAGAGAACGACAGACATTTTGGAGGAGTAATACCTTCTGTACAATACTGGGTTAACGATAAATGGTGGATTCACGGAGGTTTTGGTTTAGCAATAGACGCTCCAGCACTGTATGCAATTAAAGATAGGGTAAATGACGATTGGAACTTTGGTCATGCTGTAATGATTAGTTCTGGTTATGAAATCTACAAAAAGAAAAACTTTGCACTTAATGTACAATCGAAACTACTTATGGGTCGTGTAAATTTAGATAATGACGCACATAGAGATGCAGTAATCTTTAATGTTGGATTAGGATTTAGTTGGTTTTAGCAAATAAAATAAGATACCATGATTATAAATACAAAACATAAACATATTATAAAAACCGCAAGAATAACTGGCCTATGGTATTTGCTAATGGCTATTACAGGAATTCTAGGGTTTATGGTTTTTCATTCAAAAATCTTTGTGTCTGGAAATCCAGAACAAACGGTAACAAACTTAATAGAATTACAATCTACAGCTAGAATTCGATTGTTGTTAGAGTTTGGTATTGTAATAACACAAGCACTAACCGCAGTTTGGTTTTTCAAATTATTTAAAGATACCTATAAATGGGAAGCCTGGACGCTAGGTATATGGGGAATCGTAAATGCTGTTGTTATTATGATTAGTGCCATTGCAATCGCTTCAGTAATTGGTATTGCAAACGCAGAAATAAGCGTTCTAGAAGATAAAGTTTTACTCATTCAAATGCTACAACATATCATTGCAAATGCTTGGGGTATTGGTGGCCTATTTTTCGGGTTATGGCTATTTCCTATGGGATACATCGTTATCCAATCTAAAAGAATGCCTATTTGGTTAGGAAGGGTTATTATTTTAGGAGGTATAGGCTATGTAGTTGCTACTTTTATACGTTACTCTGGAATTGAGTTTAGCCTAAATAAATATCTAATGCTACCTGCAACCATTGGTGAGTTTTGGATGATTGGTTACTTGCTCATTTTTGGAATAAGGCCTACTAAAGGGTAAATCAAGCAGAATCCATTAAAAAACAAACACATTATGTTTTTCAAATCAAAACAAGGAAAAGAAAAAATATTATCCCTGTACAATCAAAAGTTAAACGAACTGCATATTTCTTTTACAGAAAAAGTGGTAGATACGAATTACGGTGCAACCAATATAATCAGTACAGGAAATACCCAAAATGCTCCTTTAGTTCTTATACATGGAACAGGGGGTTGTGCGCCTTTAATCTTAGAATCTTTTCCAAACTTGGCATCGCAATTTTGCGTGTATGCCGTAGATGTTTTGGCGCAACCCAATAAAAGTACTGAAAATAGATTAGACATGAAATCTCTAGATTATGGAAAATGGCTATTGGAAGTAATCCTAAAACTGAAATTAAACGAGGTTACCTTAGTTGGTTTTTCCTTTGGTGGTTTTATTAGTCTAAAAGCATTGGAGTTCAATGAAACACCCATAAAAAAAGTATATTTAATTGCTCCAGTGTACATTGTTAATGGAAATCCATTTTTAGGTTTATTTAAGATGTTTATCCCATTAAAAAAATTCATCCAAACAAATAATAAAAAGTATATTACAAAAGTAATGGAAGCGCTATTTTCTGAGTATGATGATTTTGCTTTAGCCTTCATGGCTACTACTTTTAAGCATTGTAATATGGATTTTTCGCCATTACCAATAATAGCAAAAGAAGCGGCAAAAAATATAAAAACGCCTATTACCTTGATGGCTGCTGAAAAAGATCTTATGTTTCCTGGAATAAAAATGATAAAAAGAGCCAAAAAAGTATTTCCTTCCTTAAAGGAAGCGATTTTATTTAAAGGTTCTAAACATGTGCCAAGCAACAAAAATTTTAAACGAATCGAAGAATTTATTCTAGAGATAAAAGAATAATAATTTGCATATGAAACAACCGTAAAAGGAGATGTAAACTTTTTTAAGTGTATACAATGAACATTATAAAACGTATTTTAAAAGGATTCCTGCTACTCATAGGCTTATTGACACTAACCTTACTTATTATACTTTGGGTAGATGCAACAAGGACCAATTATCTCGATATTTTTGAAAATAAAGCAGTATCTGATAATTCTTATCTCATAAAGAATGTAAACGTGATTCCTATGAACATAGACACTGTTTTAGTGGATAAAATGGTCTACATAAAAGAAGGAATTATTAAAAAGGTTGCAGATACAATTGAGGTAGATGGAATTGAAATTTTTGATGGAGAGAATAAGTACCTAACACCAGGTCTTATAGATATGCATGTGCATGTGTGGGATAAATATGAACTTGGTCTTTACCTTTCAAATGGCGTTACCGCATTTCGTAATCTTTGGGGGTTACCCATGCACTTAAGAATTAAGGAAGAGGTGAAGAATGGCAAGATCATTTCCCCAGCATTTTTTACTACGGGTCCCAAACTAACAGGTGCAGAATTCATTGGTGAGGATAACCTGAACCTTACCAATCCAAAGCTAGCTAAAGATAAAGTAATTTCGTATAAAGAAAAAGGATACGATTTTATTAAAACCTATTATGGTTTAGATAAAACGGTTTTTGATGCTATAATCGCGCAAGCTAAAGAAACGGATATGGATATTGTGGCGCATCCTTCGCAAAAAGTTCCTTTTTCCTACCATTTAAATGCACAAATTAAATCGATTGAACATGCAGAAGAAATCGTACAGCAACCTTTACAGTTCCATTTAGATACTACCAAGCTGCAACCCATAATAAATTCCATTTCTCGAGCAAAACACACCAAATATTGCCCTACAATTACCGTATTTCATAATATTTACCAGATGATGATGAACGATGCAATTCTAGATTCAGATTCGTTAAATTATATGAATCCACTTATTAAAATGATCGATAGTAAAAATCAGTTTCAGCGTTGGAATACTGCCAAAACAAAAGACCCTGCAACGGTTGGTCGAATAAAAAGCCAGCACGATTTTCATCTAACAATCATCAAAAAACTACACGAAGCTGGGGTTACTATTATTTGTGGTACAGATTCAGGTATTGGCGTTACGCTTCCAGGTTTTTCCATGCATAAAGAACTAGCTTTTTACAAAGAAGCTGGCCTTTCTAATTATCAAGTACTAAGAACTGCTACTGTAAATGCAGCACAAACACACGCAGCAATGAACCAACTTGGAACCATTGAAAAAGGAAAAAAAGCCAATTTATTGCTCGTAGAAAAAAACCCACTGCTTTCCTTATCTACTTTAAAAAACCCTACCGTTGTCTTTGTAAACGGGCGAAAATTAAATAAAGAGGTTTTAGATACTTTTAATGAAAAAGCTAAAGCCCGAAAAAACCTTATGGCTACTGCACTTAGGTATGTAGAAAATTTAATTGTAGAGAAATAATAGAATACCTACTAACAGTTTGTGTATAAATCTTACATCGTATAACATTTTTAATCCCAATAAAAACACTCTTAATAATACCTGTGATGTATAAGAAACCCCATAAGTTATTTTGATGGTGAGTAAAACACCAATTACAAATTTTACATCTGCAGAATACAAAAAAGAAGTAATCTTTTAAGCAAACAAAGTCTTATACAATGGAATAGAGTTTCAATTTTTCAGTTTTTCCTTTTACACTAGCAGTATCTATAAATTCGCATTGAAAATAGTCTTGGTTTTGTAACTCTTGGTAAATAACTTCAGAGACTAAAATTTCTTTTTGGTAAGTAGCAGATAGACTTTGAATGCGAGATGCTGTATTTAGTACATCGCCCGTAAAAAAGATTTCTTTTTTTAAGGCACCAATCTCACCAACAGTAACTTCTCCACTATGTAACCCGCCTTTAAAAGAAGGAGAAATACCATAGGTTTTTAAGAACCAAGGTTGCTTTTTGTGCAACGCCGTTTGCATGTCAAAAAAACAATGTAGTGCATTTATCGTGGCCTTTTTGTCTTTTTTTTGCCACGAAATTACAATCTCATCACCAATGTATTGGTATACTGTTCCGTAATTTACAAGAATTGCATCCGATAAAACAGCATAATAATCGCGTAGAAAATTAAAATAGTGCACATGCCCTAATTGTTCGGCTATTTGGGTAGATTGGTTTAAGTCGGTAAACAAAAAAACGCGGTCCTCCACTTTTGGCCTGTGGTATTTTCCGTTAAAAAAATTTACTAAAACATGATGCCCTAAATGTTCACTAATCTCTGCATAAAGCAACGAAAGTACCAAAGAAAAAGCCAATTGCACCGATGTGCTTAAATTGGTAATGCTAGTTAAAAACGTAAGGTATTTGTTAAAAACTTCCGAACTAAAAACCGTTTTTTGCATTTCTATACTCGCAGCCATATGATAAAACACAAACATCAAGAAAAATAGTAAAACAGCGTATATAAAAAACTTACTAAACAATTTAACAGGAAAGCTCTTTTTTATAAAATACCTATTGATAATAAAAAACTCTAAAAAGCCAACCAAACAGCCAATCGCAAAGACACTTACACTAGCAAAAGCAATAATTTTAGGACTTAAAACAATCACCGATTCTGGCGAATATTGGTACTCCATCCCTATAATCATGGCTTGTTCTATAAATAGAAATACCCATCCTGTAACCAACCAAATCAATCCGAATGGAAAGATTTTACCTAAGTTTCTTTTAAGCTTTGGGTGTAACGGTAATGCCATGGCGCTTCTTGTTATCGCTAAGGTAAGAATTTATTACATTCGCTTAGCTAAGCAATCGATACAACATGCAATTAGTTTAAGCCATATATACCAATACTGCTTTGTTTCGAATAAAAGACGAACTGGGAATTTTCGGCAGAAAGAAATAGATTATTTCAAAATTGGTCTGGTTTTATGAAATGTAAATCTGAAATATGCAATAATCTTAAAGGTCAAAAACGCTAAACTTAGGGGTTGGAGAGTGGAACAACACAAAAGACAGAGGGTTTTTGTATTTTCAAAAAAACTGAATTTCGGTTAATGTGGAGTTAATACTTTGGGTATTCTATGTTTAAATGCCTATATAATTTGCGTACTTTAAATATCCAACTAAGGCGTGTTTTTTAATCCAAGATTTTCCATTTTCAGCTTTTATAATATGGTCATTGGAATGCATTGGTTTTAAAGAATTTCTCTTTCTTGTAGTTTTTTCAAAATTTAGTAGCTCATGTGGAAATTGAGTAGGGCATTTGTTATCATCTAAATCAAAGATATTTTTATCTTCTTCTTTATTGTATAATTGTCTTTTTTCTTTTAGAGCTTTAAATAATTCAATAATTGGTATTTTTTCTGTAATAAAGTCTAAATCGTAAATATCTTTTTTAGCTGCTCTACTTGAACTACTAATTAATTTGAATAAACCTAAATCTTTTGTAGTTACTAATCTTACATCGTTAATTACTTCTATATCATCCATTATTTTCATATTTTGAATGATTTCTACTTTTATGATTGCACCACTAGGCTTATTAACAAAAAATCTAAAAAAGAAATATTGTTCGCTTTCTTTGTCTGCTGGATACTCTACACCACTAATATTCTTCTCACCATAAAAATTTTTAACTTCATTTTCTATACATTCTAAATGCTTTACACCCACAATTTTTGGACAAAACAAATCAATATCCTGAGATGCTCTATGATTAAAACGAAATGCTAAATTAGTACCACCAGCTAATGCAAATTCAGATAAACTTGATAAGGATTGTAATTCTTTAATGGTTTGTAAGAGTACTTCAGAGACTGCACTCATTCACTTAAAAGTTGTAACGTAAAAAAGTAGGCTTGTTATAACGTTTAGAAACTAATCTACACACACTATTACTTATACGTTCTTTTGTGTCTTTTAAAGTAGTGTAAATTTCATTGGCACTATAAACACTTTCTACTAATTCAATATCTTTAGAAAACGTTTCTTTAGTTGTAGCCATAAGCATTCTAGGGATAATAAGTGCTTTATCTTTTTTCGTAGATAATTGACTTACATCCATATCCCAAAACGTATGTTTAGGTGCTTTATTTGCTATGTTTGTTTTTGTTTTCAAAACTTGTTTAACTTTAGTATGTACTACTACTTTAGTTGGTTAGAAATGTACAAAATAGTATTTATATGATAAATACCTAAGCTTTACTTTGTATGTATTATACAATATTTATGCCGTTATTTTTTATAGTATAACCTGAACTATGAGTTATTTTTTTGTTACAGGCATTACCTAAATCTCTTGAAGCAGCACTAGTTGTGAATTGCTTT
>CAYZDK010000031.1:0-30447 GCA_964477255.1 uncultured Polaribacter sp. | reverse complement strand
TAATGGAATCTGACTTTTCATAAGTAATTCCATCATCTGCTAAGACAAAAGGCATTGCATAAAAATAAAAGTACAAATTATGATAAAAATCTTTATTGCCTTTAAAAAAGGTAGAATCTTGCTTTAGCCACACTTCTTGTCCATCAAATCCTAAAGAATATTTTGGATGGTTTACTACTGTTTTACGCGTTTGTAAATCAACCGTATGAACTTCTTCACCTTTATGAAATATTAAAGTTTTAGCTTTATTCCAAGCATCTAAGCCTCCGTGTTTTTCAAAAATTTTATTGAGATTTTTTGGATATTTCACCTCTTCATCTGCAGTTGCAACAGATTTGCTATTCTTACAAGATGCTAAAACAAGAATTAAAACTGTAATAATTATATTTTTCATTTTATTTATTTTTTATACTTTGATACTGTGTAAATTAATTCTTACAAAAGTAAACTTAAATAGCATTTAAAATAAGGTATACTGATATTAATCAGCTATGAACTCTATCATTTTTTATAGATTGGCAATATGAAAAATACAATTTCTTATCGAATTTTAGATTTTTTAAAAATCTACCCTCCATTTTTCCTGCTTCCAATTGATGATGTTCATCAAATAGCAAATGAAATTGAAGTTAAATATTTTGAGAAAAACGAGGTAATTTTCAGGAAAAATAATCCTATCCACAGTCATTTTTACATTGTAAAAGATGGTGCTATAGGAATTTTTAAAGAGAATAATAGATTAGTAGACGAGTGTGATGATGGAGATATTTTTGGATTAAGAGCTTTTATACAAAACGACAATTATGCTCTTGATGCCATTGCTACAGAAGAGAGTATTTTATATGCAATTCCTTTAAAACTTTTTAAAGAATTAATAACTAATAATAAGAGTGCACAAAACTATATTGAAACTTGCTTTTCAGCTAACTTCAGAACAAATAAAAAACTAAATATTTACAGCAATAGTACTAAAAGTATTAATAATTTTAATGAAACACAAACAGCTAGTTTTACTAAAAAGCCAAAATATTGTAGTAGAGAAACCTCTATAAAAGAAGCAGCTATCTTAATGAAAAACCACAACATAGGGTCTTTACTTATTGTAAACAAAACCTATCCAATTGGGATAATAACAGATAAAGATTTAAGAAATAAAATTGCTACAGGTATTCATAAGGTTGATGAGAAAATTGAAAATATTATGAGTTCACCTGTAATTTGTTATTCAGAAAAAATATCTGTTGCAGAAGCTCAAATTGCAATGCTTAAACATAGCATTTCTCATTTATGTTTAACTAAAGATGGCACTGCACAGTCCGATGTTATTGGTATTATCTCTGAACATGATGTTTTGGTTTCTAATAGCAACAATCCTGCTGTACTAATAAAGCAAATAAAAAGAAGTAAAGATGCAAACGAATTAAAGGAAATTAGAAAAAAAGCACAGATTTTACTTAACAACTACTTAAATAAAAATATACCTGTAACTTTTGTTAGCAACGTTATTTCAGAAATTAATAATGTAATCACTCAAAAAATAATTCAACTTAGTATTTCAAAAATCAACAAAAAACCACCTGTTTCTTTTTCTTGGTTAACAATTGGTAGCCAAGGTAGAAACGAACAACTACTATTAACGGACCAAGACAATGCCTTGGTATATAAAAATTCTGAAAACAATAAATTTAATAAGGAATATTTTTTAGAGTTAGCCTTATTAATAAATAATCAATTAGAAGTTGTTGGCTTTGAAAAATGTCCTGCTAATATGATGGCTAGTAACCCAAAATGGTGTTTATCAGTTAGTGAATGGCAAACACAGTTCAACTCTTGGATTACAGAACCTACAGAAGAAAAAATGTTATTATCAAATATATTTTTTGATTTTAGTTTGGTTTATGGTGATGAAAGTTTGATTCAAAAAATGTCTAAAAGTATTTTTAGTGCTATAGAAAAACACGATATTTTTCTGAATTTCTTAGCCAAAAATGCAATTCAAAACCCACCCCCACTAAGTTTTTTTAGAAACTTTCTAGTAGAAGAATCTGGGAGTCATAAAAATGAATTTGATATAAAAAAAAGAGCTATAATGCCTTTGGTAGATGCTGCTAGAGTTCTTTTACTATCGCATAAAATAGAAGAAATTAACAATACAACGTTAAGGTTTAAAAAATTAGCAACATTAGAACCTCAAAATAAATATATTTATGATGCTTGTGTAGATGCTTTTGAAGAATTGCTGAATTTTAGAACCAAACAGGGATTATCAAACAATAACTCTGGTAGATTCATAAAAATAGAATCATTAACAAAATTTGACAGGCTAAAACTAAAAAAATGCTTTAAACCGATAAAAGAAGTGCAAGAGTTAATAAATACACGTTTTCGATTATCTCAAATACTATAAATGATTTTTTTTAAGAAAAAAAAATATCCATCTTTTTACAATGAATATGTATCTTCATTTAAAGGCTCAAAAAAAGATTTAAATGCTATTCGATTTGTGGTTTTTGACACTGAAACAAGTGGTTTAGATATAAAAAAAGATGTTGTATTATCTATAGGTTGTGTAGCTGTTAAGAATTTTTCTATTCATGTTGCAGACCAATTTGAGTGCTTTATAGTACAAGAGAAGTTTAACAAAGAAAGTGTTCATATTCATGGATTGCTCAAAAATGGAAAAGAAAAAAAAGTTGATGAATTTACTGCCCTTAAATACTTTTTAAAATATATAGAAGATGCAGTTTTAGTCGCTCATCATGCAGCATTTGATGTTGCTATGATAAATACTATTTTAAAAAAATATAACTTACCTAATCTTAAAAATAAAGTTATAGATACTTCTTATCTATTTAAAAAAACAAAATATGTAAAAGACAACAACCCCTATTCTCTAGACTATTTATGCGATTATTTTTCCATAAAAAAACATGACAGACATACTGCTTCTGGTGACGCTTTTTTAACAGCATTAGTGTTTTTAAAAGTCACAAAACTACTAACTAAAAAATATAAAAAATTAACATTAAGACACTTAACCTCTTGGTTATAAAAAAATCACTTTTATAAATAAAAGTGATTTTTTTTATAGTAAACTTTGTTACAAAACATTATCCATAATATCTTGAACGCAGTCTGGATTTAAAAGCGTACTAGTATCTCCTAAATTAGCAGTATCATTACTAGCTATTTTACGTAAAATACGTCTCATAATTTTACCTGACCTAGTTTTTGGTAATCCACTTGTAAATTGAATCTTGTCTAATTTAGCAATAGGACCTATTTTATCAGAGATTAATTGATTAATCTCTTTTCTAACATTATCTTGATCTCTACTTTCACCAGTATCTTTGAGGGTTATGTAACCATATAAAGCATTCCCTTTTACATCATGAGGAAAACCTACAATAGCACTTTCTGCAACTGCTGGATGCTCATTAATAGCATCTTCTATAGGTGCTGTACCTAAGTTATGACCAGATACAATAATTACATCATCTACTCTACCTGTTATTCTGTAATAGCCCACTTCGTCTCTAAGTGCACCATCTCCTGTAAAATATTTATTTTCAAAAGCTGAGAAATAAGTTTCTTTATAACGTTGATGATTGCCCCAAATAGTTCTTGCCATACTTGGCCAAGGATGTTTAATGCATAATCTACCCTCTACTTGATTTCCTTTCAATTCATTTCCATTTTCATCCAACAAACAAGGTTGAATACCAACAAAAGGTAAAGTTGCATACGTTGGTTTTGTAGGAGTCACATATGGAATTGGTGTTATTAAAATCCCACCTGTTTCTGTTTGCCACCAAGTATCTACAATAGGACTTTTCTTTTTCCCTACAGTATCATTATACCAATGCCATGCTTCTTCATTTATAGGTTCTCCTACAGAACCTAAAACTTTTAAAGAAGATAAATCGTACTTTTCAACCAATTCAGCTCCGTGTTTTGCAAGTGCTCTAATTGCAGTTGGTGCTGTATAAAACTGATTTACCTTGTGCTTCTCTACAATTTCCCAAAAGCGCCCAAAATTTGGATAACTTGGAACACCTTCAAACATCACTGTAGTTGCTCCATTGGCTAATGGTCCATAAACTATGTAAGAATGTCCTGTAATCCAACCAATATCTGCAGTACACCAATACACATCTTCTTCTCTATACTGAAACACATTTTTAAAGGTATATGCTGTATAAATCATATAACCTGCTGTTGTGTGAACCATACCTTTTGGTTTGCCTGTAGAACCAGATGTATATAAAATAAATAAAGGATCTTCTGCCTCCATAACTTCCGCTTCACATTCATCAGAAGCTTCATCTAATAAAGGTTGCAACCATTCATCCCTATCTGCTTTCATATTAATTTCTGAATTGATTCTTTTGACAACCAAAACAGATTCCACACAATCGCAACTTTCTAAAGCATCGTCTACAATTCCTTTTAAATCAATGGTTTTTGCCCCTCTATAAGAACCGTCAGAAGTAATGACCATTTTGCAATCGGAATCATTTATTCTTGTGGCTAAAGCTGTTGATGAAAAACCTGCAAAAACCACAGAATGTATAGCTCCAATTTTAGCACAAGCTAAAACTGAAATAGCCAATTCTGGAATCATAGGCACATAAATACAAACTCTGTCTCCTTTTTTTATTCCTTTACTTTTTAAAACGTTTGCAAACTTATTCACGCGCTTATAAAGTTCATTATATGTGATATGTTCTGCATCTTCATCAGGATTATTGGGTTCAAAAAGAATGGCAGTTTTATTACCCCTTGTTGCTAGATGTCTATCTATACAATTTTCTGTAATATTTAATTGCCCTCCTTGAAACCATTTTATTTCTGGTTTCGAAAAATCCCATTCTAAAACAGAATCCCATTTCTTTCTCCAAATAAAATGTTCTTCTGCTATTTCTTCCCAAAAATTTTCTGGCTCTCTAACTGATTTCCTATATACTTGATAATATTCTGGAAAGTTTTTGATACTATAATTACTCATGATTTACTATATATTTTTATGTATTCCTACTTGATTTTTTTTGTATACTGATTTTATTTCTGATATTATAGAAACATCGTCTATTGTTGATGGAACGTTGTACTCTAAATCATCTGAAATATGCTTTAACAATTTACGAAGAATTTTACCAGATCTTGTTTTTGGTAATCGCTTAACCACAAAAACATCTTTAAATGCTGCAACAGCACCAATTTCGTGACGCACTTCTTGTATGATTTCTTTAGAGATTTGACTTTCGTTAGCATGTTCTCCAGATTGTAAAACAATAAGCCCTAAAGGTTTTTGACCTTTAATATCGCAATGCACACCAAAAACTGCACACTCTGCAACAGATCTATGAGACGCTACAACTTCTTCCATTTCTGCAGTAGATAAACGATGACCTGCAACATTGATAATATCATCTACACGACCTGTTATAAATACATAACCATCTTCATCTTTGTAACCTCCATCTCCAGAAAAGTAATATCCTGGAAATTTATTAAGATAGCCATTTTTAAACCGTTCAGGATTTTCCCAAAGATTTAATAGCGTTCCTGGTGGTAAGGGTAATTTTATAGTTACAAAACCTTCTACTCCTGCTGCTACTTCTTTTCCTTCTTCATTTAATATTTTAATATTGTAGCCACAAACGGGTAATGATGCTGAACCTGGTTTAACTGCCATAAGTTCTACTCCTACCATATTGGCCAACATTGGCCAACCACTTTCAGTTTGCCACCAATGATCTATGACAGGAACTTGCAGGTGCTGTTCTGTCCATCGTAAAGTAGATACATCACAACGCTCGCCTGCTAAAAACTGATATTTTAGAGAACTTAGGTCATATTCCTTAATAAATTCTCCATTAGGATCTTCTTTTTTTATAGCGCGTATTGCTGTTGGAGCAGTAAACATTACTTTTACTTTATGCTCGCTAATAACCCTCCAAAAAGTTGATGCATCTGGTGTTTTAATTGGTTTTCCTTCAAAAAGAATAGTTGTATTTCTATTTAATAATGGGGCATAAACAATGTAACTATGGCCTACAACCCAACCAACATCACTCGCTGCCCAATATACGTCACCCTCTTCAACTCCATATACATGTTTCATAGAGAACTTTAAGGCAGTTGCGTAACCACCTGTATCTCGAATAATGCCTTTAGGTTTTCCAGTTGTTCCAGAAGTATATAAGATGTAAGATGGATGATTAGATTCTACTTTAACTGGCTCTATTGTATCTGATTTTAAAACCAACTCAGCATAATCTACATCTCTTTTTTGATGAGGAATTTCAACACCTAATTGCCTGTCAAATACAATAACATGTTCTGGTTTATGTAATGCCAATGTTATTGCTTCATCAACATAGGGCTTATAGGGAATTATGCGCTTAATCTCTACACCATTAGAAGCTGTAATGATAGCTTTAGGTTTACAATCGTCTATTCTTATTGCCAATTCATGAGGTGCAAAACCACCAAAAACAACAGAATGAATAACTCCAACACGCGCACATGCTAACATAGCAAACAAAGCTTGTGGAATCATAGGCATGTAAATAACACATGTATCACCTTTATGTAAGCCTAACGCTTGTAAACCACCTGCAAGTTTTGTAACTTCTACATGTAATTCATTAAATGAAATGTGTTGTTTTCTATCTGTTACTGGTGAATCGTAAATAATAGCATTTTGCTCTCCATAGCCATCTTTTATATGTTTGTCTATACACAGATAGCTGAGATTTAATTCGCCATCTTGAAACCATTGTGGATAATCATGTTTGTCCTTTCCAAGTACTTTTGTTGGCGTTTTATACCACTCTAATTGCTCGGCTTGCTTTTTCCAAAAAGCTTCTGGATGATGTATACTTTCTTTATAAAATTCTTGATAATTCATGATTTGACTTTTTTAGAATTAAACAAACCAAACCAATTTGGGTTCAATACTTTCAACTTTATTAAAGCCCAAAGTATTAGCACATAGCATATACCCATTGCTAGGGACTCTAATGGACCTGTAGCTGTCTCATTTTCTAGTTTAAAACGGAAATATAAGGATACTGTAACGTATATACTGATTATAATATCAGACGTTAAAGCATTGATACGTAGACGTTTCATTTTGTTTTACTTTAATTAAACTTAGTTTCTTTTGCACACAAAACCAAGGATTAACTAAGTGAAACTCTAAGCTATTAGCTCATTTATTTCTGAAACTATTTTTTTTACTGAAAAAGGCTTTGTTAAATATTTATCTGCTCCAAGTTTTAAGCCTTTCTCAATATCTGAAGCTTTATTTTTTGCAGTTAAAAACACCACTTTAGTATCCTTTAACTGTTCGTTTTCTTTTATCAACCTAAGTGTCTGATAACCATCGACTTTTGGCATCATGACATCTAACATAATTACGTCTGGTATAACACTTTGCAAGATTTCTAAAGCTTCACTTCCATCTCTTGCAATATACACTTCAAAATTGTGTTTTTTAAAGGTGTACTCTAACGTCATTACTATATTTGGTTCGTCATCGACGATTATAATTTTCTTCATTATTCAAACACTTTGACAATTTACTTAAAAGGTAGCTTAAAACCAAAGGTTGCACCATTTTTTTCATTGTTTTTTACCCAAATTTCACCATTGTGATTTTCAATAATTTGCTTACAAATTGCTAAACCTAAACCACTACCTTCTGGTTTTCGGATATTTTGATTTTTTGATTGGTAAAATTTATTAAAAATATATGGTAAATCTTGCTGTGGCACACCTTTTCCATTATCCTTTATAGTTACCTCCAAATACCCTAAATCAAATTTATAGGCAACAATAATTTTACCACTTTTAACATCACAAAATTTTATAGCATTAGATATAAGATTGGTTAACACCTGTACTATGCGATCTTCATCATACTCTGCACTAAAATCGTTATGGTTTACGTTTATGATTTCTACCTGTTTTTTATCTGCGATATGCTTTAAACTATCTATTGTTTTTTGAATAGTTTGTTTTATATTAAAATAATGAATATTGAGTTGCGTTCGGCCTTTTGAAAGCTTTTCGAAATCTAAGATATTATGAATTAAACGAGACAAGCGGTCACTATCTTGAAGCATATTCTTTAAGAATTGTGTTTTTATCTCTTGTGGCATCTCATCGTCATCATCTATCAATAATTCTGTTGTTGCTCTTATACCTGTAATTGGGGTTTTTAACTCGTGAGCAACAGTATCTAGAAACTCATCTTTTTGTTTGTCTTTTTCAATAAGCTCTTCATTAGCATCTTTTAACTGATTGGTGAGTTTGGTAAGCTCTTTGGATTTCTCTCTTAACAGTTTATTTCTTGCAATGGTTTCTTTAGATTCTTCGAGTATTTTAAGCACTTCAACCAAACTTACCTCATCCTCTTTTACCACACTAGCAATTAATATTTTTGCTGAGGCACTACCTATACTTCCAGTTAATAATTTTTCAGAAAAATTAATCAATCTAGCATCTGCCATTTGGGTATTTAAAGGTAAATTGTACTTTCTAAAAAACAACTTTAAAGCGCGTTCTGTCCTTGTTTCTCCTAAAAATTTTAGCAATACTTTTTTTATATCTGCTACGTATGCTTCACCTTTCCAAACTAAAGCACCATCCTGTAAGTCCAAATAGTTTTTACTATCTACAACCATTTCTGCATAATTACGTTCTCTGTAATTTCCTTTTCGTAAAACGGAAAAAGTAAGATAGCAAAAGATATTTACCAAAATACTGCAGAAAAAGGAATGTGCTGGAGGACTTAAAAAATCGATACCAAATAAAGCGTATGGTTTTAAGAATTCTATACCATTAAAGCCATATTGTACAAAATTATCTGATCCGTTTAGAGCATGCAATGAGAAAGGTAAAATCAAAGTATAAAAAACAACTGCAACACCTGCCAAAATCCCAATGATTGTAGCGCTAGAGGAACCTCTATTCCAAAATAAACCAATAAAGAAAGACGGAGCCAATTGAGCAATAATTACAAATGCTATTAAACCAATTGAATATAAAGATAATTCAAAAGAAAAATTTACGTAAAATGCATATGCACTAATAATTATTAGAAAAATAGAAATGCGTCTTATGTTTTTAATATATTTTGCATTTCGTTCTGGATGACTTTTAATGAAGTAATCTAAAAAACCATAAGGAATTACCAAATTATTACTCACCATAGTTGATAATGCCAGAGTTGCCACAACAACCATAGAGATTACCGCAGAAAACCCCCCTAAAAAAACTAACAACGAAAGAAAAGTGTTTCCGTTTTGCAATGGTAATAATAAGGCGTAATATTCAGCTTGTTCAGCGTTACCTATAGTTAAGTTTCCTGCCCAAGCAATAAAAATTACAAAGATGTTAAATAACAATAAGTATAATGGAAACATCCAAATTGCATTTTTTAAATGTTTCTCTCTAACATTTTCAACTACCGAAAGTTGAAATTGTCTTGGCAATAAAAATATTGCCATAAAGGATAACATGATGGTATATAACCAATTGAACCCCTCTTCAAACCCGTTGATGGTGGTTAGCGAATTAAAATTTTCGGCTTGAGACATCTTAAAGTAAATATCCTCAGTTCCGTCAAATAAAACATAAGTAACAAAAACACCAACACATAAAAAGAAAATAAGTTTTAAAATAGATTCAAAAGCTACCGACATTACTATTCCTTTATGTTTTTCTGATGCATCTGTGGTTTGTGTACCAAAAAAAGTAGCAAAAATAGCAAGTAGTATGGCTATATAAAAAGTGGAGTCATCAAAAACAGAAGTTGAAATGTAACTTGTTTCATCAGATAAAATTTGAAAGGTCTCAGAAACTGCCTTCAATTGTAATGATATATAAGGCACAATTGCCATAAGACAAACAATAGTCACCAATGCACCTAAAAACCTATGATTACCATATCGTAATGATATAAAATCTGCTATAGAGCTAATTTTATGTTGCTTAGAAATTCTTATAATCTTTTTTAATAATATTATCCAAAGAGGTGCTGCAATTACTGGCCCTAAATAAATTGGTAGAAAATTTATACCAGAATTAGCTGCTATACCAATACTTCCGTAATACGTCCAAGCAGTGCAATACACAGCTAAAGACAATGTATATACAAAGGAATTATTCACCCATTTACTTTTAGAATTTTTCTCTGCTAAATAGGCTATAAGAAATAATGCAGCTAAATATATTATTATGATTAAAAATAAAACGTAGTTACTCATAATAACGTTTTAAAACTAAATAAGACAATACAATAACCAATAACCAAATACAAAAAATGGAAAAATAAAAAGTAGGAATACCAAAGACCTGACCATCATGATTAAATATTAGCAAGATAGGCACATTTATCATAACAAATGCTGTTACTGAAATAATAACTAATTTTTGTTCGTGTCTTTTTTTCATTGGAAACTAAAATACAAAAAACAGTGTTGTAATTACAACACTGTTTTTATTAACTAATAAAACCTGTCACCTAATGACTTTGCGCTTCTCCTGCACCGGATGGAATTCTTATATTTTCTACAATTTCTTGTACATATTTTGGTGGTGGAGGTGTCATACGAGACACTACAACCGATACAACAACATTAATAAGCATAGCAATTGTCCCAAAGCCTTCTGGAGATGTACCAAACCACCATTCGCTCGCAGGTCTAGGATCCATAACACCAATTAGTCCTGTTTTAAAACGAATCATATAAAATAGCATTAAAGTAATACCCACAATCATTCCTGCTACAGCACCTTGTCGATTCATTCTCTTATCAAAAATTCCCAAAATAATTGCTGGAAAAAATGAAGCAGCTGCCAAACCAAACGCTAATGCAACAACTGCAGCTACGAATCCTGGCGGATAAATACCAAATAACCCAGCTATAATAATAGCTACGACGATAGATCCTCTTGCCCACATCAATTCTCCTTTATCTGAAATATTTGGCTTTAATTGTTTTTTTATTAAGTCGTGAGATATTGATGTAGATATAACTAATAATAATCCAGCTGCTGTAGATAAAGCTGCTGCGATACCACCAGCTGCTACTAATGCGATAACCCAATTTGGAAGATTAGCAATTTCTGGATTAGCCAACACCATTATATCTCTATCGACATACAGTTCATTTTTTGCAGAATTAGCATTCGATATTAAACGCTCTCCAAATGCTCCTCTTGCATCTGTATAAACTGGTTTTTTCCCATCAATAGCGCTTCCTGCTAAATACTGAATTTTACCATCACCGTTTTTATCAAACCAGGCAATTAGGCCCGTATTTTCCCAGTTTTTAAACCAATTAGGAATTTCTTTATATTCTTTATTGCTTACTGTTTCAATTAAATTTGTTCTTGCAAAAACAGCAATTGCTGGTGCAGTTGTATATAAAATGGCAATTAGCAATAAGGCATATCCCGCAGATTTACGTGCATCTTTTACTTTAGGTACGGTAAAGAATCGCACAATAACGTGAGGTAAGCCTGCTGTACCTGCCATTAAAGCAAGAGTAATTGCGAATACATCCCAAGTGGATTTACTACCATTCGTATATTCGTTAAAGCCTAACTGTGTATGTAATGCATCTAATTTATCGAGTAGAAATGTACCATCTTCAACTGTACCGCCCATACCTATTTGAGGTATTATATTCCCTGTCATTTGTATAGAGATAAAAAATGCTGGTACCATAAAGGCAAAGATTAATACACAATATTGTGCTACTTGTGTATAGGTGATACCTTTCATTCCTCCTAAAAAAGCAAAAATTAGAACTACGGTCATTCCTATAATTACACCAAAAGTAATGTCTACCTGTAGAAATTGTGAAAATACAATTCCAACACCTCTCATCTGTCCAGCCACGTATGTAAATGACACAATTAAAGCACATATTACTGCAACAGTTCTTGCTGTATTAGAATAATACCTGTCACCAATGAAATCTGGCACCGTAAATTTCCCAAATTTCCTTAAATAAGGAGCTAATAATAAAGCTAATAACACATAGCCACCTGTCCAACCCATAAGGAAAACTGAACCATCATAGCCCATAAAGGAAATTAATCCAGCCATTGAGATAAATGACGCTGCGCTCATCCAATCTGCAGCAGTTGCCATACCATTTGCTAATGGAGACACTCCTCCACCAGCAACATAAAAGTCTTTTGTTGAGCCTGCTCTAGCCCAAATTGCAATTCCGAAATATAGTGCGAACGTAACGCCTACTAATATCCATGTCCAAGTTTGTACACTCATAATTTTTTAATTTTTTGGTTATTAGTTAAGACTATTCGTCGTAACCATATTTTTTATCTAGTTTATTCATAATCCTTACGTAAATGAATATTAGAATTACGAATACGTATATTGATCCTTGTTGAGCAAACCAAAATCCTAGTTTAAACCCACCAAGCCTTATTTCGTTTAAAGTATCTTTAAAGATGATGCCACAGCCATAAGAAACGATGAACCAAATAACTAATAGTATGGATAGATATTTTACGTTTTCTTTCCAATATGCTGAAGCTTTTTTTTGTTGTTTTGACATAATATGAATTGTTTATAAGAATATGTGTGTTTGAATTGTAAAAACATTTCTATTTTCTGCGCCTGTTAAGCCAGTTTTACCTGTTAAATATTCTGCGGTAATCTTAGCAAAATGACCATTTATAAAATAGTTAAGACCTACCCCAAATTCGTTTGCATTATTAGGCGTGTAATCTAGAGATTGTGTATTATACTTAACATAAGGCATTAGCTTGGCACTTTGAAACAAAAGACCTACTTGACCATGAAATATGGAACCTGAAGAAGGTACTAAACCACCACCTGGTGCACCTTCTGTATCACCATAATTAAAATTGTAATAAGCTACTAGAGCGCTTATAGCTAAATTCTTGTTTAATGGCGCATCATAAAAAACATCGAAAGCCGTATGGAACACGTCTTCTCTATTTTCAAGCGTATTAACCGCTAGAGCATCTGGATGATAATGAAAGCCTGTACCAATACTAAGCACTTTCTTTTTTCCAAGGTAAGTACCAACAAAATATGGCAATTTATCTGATTCTTTATCAAAGAAATCATATTTAAAATATCCTGCATAATTCCATGTCCCAATACCTACACTATTGTCTACTTGAAAGGTGGGTGAAGCGCCTAAATCCCCTATATTATTTCTTGCATTATTTGCAGAGACCCTATAGCCAAAGTTTCCCAGAGAGCCTTTAGCATATATTCCTAAATGTCTTGCAAATTGATCGCTTGTTGTGATGTTAGACCATGGAAATAACCTTGCATCAGAAACGGAAGCACCACCTTGACCACCAGGGTTATCTAAGGTCATCATATTTAAGGTACTTTGATTCGTTAATCTTGAAATTCCGTTCCAATAGTGTAAACCAGAACCTATATATAATTTATGAGGTATAACCGCAAATTCTGCCCAAGCATCATGTAAAAACAATAAACTTCTTTGATTATTTTGTTGCGAGTTTGGGTTAGGTGTAAGATTAGCAGCACTCAAACTATTTAATCCGAAATGGGTTAAAATTAAAAACTTAGGAGATATTTGGGCATAAGCCAAAACTCTAGATCTTCTTATGGAAAACTTAGGCCCTTGCTGCTCTGATCCACCTTGTAACCACATTTGATGCCATGTAATAAATCTCATATATTTACTACCATCTTCATTTAGTTTAAATTGCATTGGTTTGTAAGAATGATCGGGTTCCGAATCTTCTTGCTGACCCCAAGATGCAATAGGTATAAATGCTATTGCGATAAAGAGTACTTTTAAACTTGTTTTTTTCATAAAGATTGATGATTATTTAGTTAAACATCGGTTTTGTGTGCTACGCTAAACTCTAAAAAACAATCTCTAAAAAAAAAGTTAATATATATATATGGTAATTTAGTATATACTAATCTCTAAAACGCTCCCATTTGATAAGCATAAACTTATCACCAAGCTCTGTAACTAAAGTTCCTGCGCCTGATAAGTTTTTAGCATTAGAGAAGAATAATGCAAGTTCTTCTGCATTAAGAATTTTATAAGTAGGATGGTATTTTGAATTATAAGGTCGCTTAATGTTATACTTTTTTACCCAATTCATAATACTAACATGAGAAATACCTAAAATACGTTCAATTTCGCGATAGGTCAATCCTTCTAAATATAACTGTAGCGCTTTATTAACGTAGTAGTCATCAATCTTTTTACCTAACTTGTTTACCGTAAAATAATAATTACAAGATTTACATTTGTAACGTTGTCTGTGGTTAACAATTCCGCTCTTTACGTAGCTATCGAAACCACAGTTTGGACATAGATCTATTTTCATATATATTATTTTAGCATAAATATATCAATTTAGCAATATATACACAATACAAACCTAAATTTTCTGATTATTATGAAATTTTATTATTACAATTTTGAATACTATACAACAATTACCACCAATAAATATGAAAACAACAAAACCCTAAAAAAAATATTTTTTAGGGTTTTTGTGTAAAAGTGATTTTTATTAACCTTACTTCTGGTTAAAATATCTATTCTCTTCTTCTGTTAATACTCTGGAATGAATAATAAAACGCAATCCTAAAGGTATTTCTAAAGAAAAACTAGCACCTCTTCCTTTGGTAACATCAACCGTAAGATGTGTATGTTTCCAATATTCGAATTGATCTATATTCATATAAAAATTAACACCTTCTACAGTTCCAAGAAGCACATCACTTTCGTCTAAATACATTTCTGATTTCTCGAAAATCATTGGTGATGAACCATCACAACAACCTCCACTTTGATGAAAAATTAATTCGTTATGCTTGGCTTTTAATTGCTTCACTATTTCAGAAGCTTCTTTGGTAATTTCAATTCTATTCATGATTTACAACTAAATGTAGTGAAAAAGCTGAATATAAGTTTATTCAGCTTTTTTTATTAACTATTTTAAAATCTACTAAAAGAATCCTAGTTTATTTTTATTGTAAGAGATTAACATATTTTTGGTTTGGCGATAGTAATTTAGCATCATTACATGATTTTCTCTACCAAAACCAGATTTTTTATAGCCTCCAAATGGTGCGTGTGCTGGGTATGCATGATAGCAATTTACCCAAACACGACCAGCTTTTATAGCTCTTGGTACTTGGTATAATTGGTGCGCATCTCTTGTCCAAACTCCAGCACCTAAACCATATAAAGTATCGTTTGCAATTTCTAAGGCCTCTGCTTCATCTTTAAACTTTGTTACACAAGCTACAGGTCCAAAAATTTCTTCTTGAAATACTCGCATCTTGTTATGACCTTCTAAAATGGTTGGTTTTATATAGAAACCATTTGCCAAATCTCCTTCTAATGTATTGGCACTTCCTCCTGTTAATACCTTAGCACCTTCTTCTTTACCAATTTTAAAGTAGGATTGTATTTTTTCATATTGATCATTAGATGCTTGTGCACCAACCATTGTGTTTACATCATAAGGGTTATCTTGTACAATTGCATTGGTTCTTTCGATAACTCGTTCCATAAATGCATCGTAAATATCTTCTTGAACTAAAATTCTAGAAGGACATGTACAAACTTCTCCTTGATTAAAAGCAAAAAGCACAGCACCCTCTATGGCTTTATCTAAATAGTTATCGTCTGCATCCATAACAGAATTAAAGAATATGTTTGGAGATTTACCTCCTAACTCCATAGTTACTGGATTTAGATTCTTAGACGCGTATTGCATAATTAATTGTCCTGTTGTTGTCTCTCCAGTAAAAGCCACTTTATCTACTTTATTACTAGAAGCCAATGGTTTGCCAGCTTCTGGCCCAAAACCGTGAACAATATTAATAACACCTGGAGGAAAAACCTCTGCAATTTTCTCCATCAATAATGTTGCTGAAGAAGGTGTTTGTTCTGCAGGTTTTAACACCACACAGTTTCCTGTTACTAATGCTGGTGGTAATTTCCAAGACAACATTAATAGCGGAAAATTCCAAGGGATAATTTGTCCAACAACCCCTAAAGGTTCCTTAATATTCATAGATAAGGTATGTTGGTCTAATTCAGTTGCACTACCTTCTTCCGAGCGAATACAAGCTGCAAAATAGCGCCAATGGTCTACACACAAAGGTATGTCTGCATTTAAGGTTTCTCTAATTGGTTTTCCATTATCACAGGTTTCTACCAAAGCAAACTCTTCTAAGTTTTCTTCGATAATATCTGCAACTTTATTTAATAAAGTTGCACGTTCTGTTGCAGAGGTATTTCCCCAAGCTTCTTTAGCTGCATTTGCTGCATCTAATGCCATCTCTACATCTTCTTTTTGAGAGCGTGGATACTTGGCTATAAAACTACTATCTATTGGGGAAGTGTTATCGAAATATTGTCCATCAATTGGAGGTACAAAAGCTCCATTAATAAAATTTGCATACTTCTCTTTAAATTTTGGTTTTGAATAAATCATAAAATATAGATGTTAATTGTTGATTGTATAATTTTCTAATTAAAAAATTATGTTATATTTATTTTTTGTAAATCTATTTTATGATATTCTAAATTAATTGAACATAATTATCAAAATAGTGAACATATCTATCAAATCAGCCTTAACATGTCTTTCTTTTATATTTTTTACCTATGATTAACCTACTAGATCAACATAAAAAACATAGAAAACTTACCACTTTAGTAGAAAATAGAACCACCTATAATGCAGATTATGCAGAGTTAAATATTTACGAAACGCATGCTTTCGCAGAAAAAGTTTCTTTAACATTTGATTTTCCAATAATTGCTAGCATGCTTACTGGAAAAAAAGTAATGCATCTTAAAAATAAAGCATCATTCGATTTTTTTCCTGGAGAATCTGTAGTTATGCCTGCTAATGAAGAAATGATAATTGATTTTCCGTTAGCTAGTAAAAAAGCTCCTACACAGTGTTTAGCTCTGGGTATTGATTCTCTTAAGATCGAAGAAGTTGTAAAGAACTTTAATACTATCGTTGCTATTGAAAACGAAAATAAAGATTGGAATATAGATGCAACTTCTACTCATTTAATTAATAATGATGATGTAAATATTCTTGTACAACGTTTAATTCACACCTTTACCAACAATAACAAATCAAAAGACATCTTATTAGATCTAATGATACAAGAGTTAATTGTTAGACTTCTACAAACTAAAGCAAAATCGTTAATCTTAAGCAACAAAAATAATTTCTTTGATGATACTAGAATTGGTACAGTAATAAAATACATAAAAGAGAATCTTACAAACAGAGATATGAATGTGCAAGTTTTAGCAAAGAAAGCACACATGAGTGAGTCTCATTTTCATAAAAAATTTAAAAACACTTTGGGAATTTCTCCAATTGACTATCTAAACTCAGAAAAAATTAAGTTTTCTAAGAAGTTAATGAAAAAGCGTAAAGATTATAGAATTTCTGAAGTTGCCTTTAAATCTGGATTTAACAACACTAGTTATTTTAACAGGCAGTTTAAAAAGAATGAGATGATGACACCTCAACAATTTAAAAAATCTATTCATCACTAAGCTCGCTTAAACCAATAACTTTAGAGTATTATTTATTGCTTGTCAAGCATTAGTAAAGAATTAAAAGCACTAAACATGTTAATTCAACATATATATTATTTTTAATTTTCATCAACTCCTTTAATTTACACAAAACAGTGTTGAGGATATCTTAAATTAAATATCTATTTTTAACTTTTACACTAAAGGTATTCTTATACATTTTATAAAAAAGTTATTTAGGTTGGAGTATTTATACATTTATTTTCTCTTTTTTTTAATTGCTGTTTTATACTCTTCTGTAGGTTTTGGAGGTGGCTCTAGCTACCTGGCAATTTTAGCAATATCAGGAATTGCATTTACACAACTAAGAGCAATAGCCTTAATCTGTAATATTGTTGTGGTTATTGGTAACGTAATACAATACCAACAAAAAAATGAAATACATTGGAAAAAAGTAGTCCCTCTCGTTTTAGTTAGTATACCGTTTGCATTTTTGGGAGGGTTTCTTAAAATAAACCAAAACGTATTTTTTATCTTATTAGGGTTTACCCTTTTTTTTGCTGCTGTTACCATGTGGTTCTCAAGTAAAATTAAGACAGCAGAAGCTAGAATAGAAAAAGAAAAAACTATAAGTAACTCTCTAATTGGTGGTTTAATTGGGTTTATTTCTGGTATGGTTGGTATAGGTGGAGGTATATTCTTAGCCCCTTTTTTACATCTCGTACACTGGGATACGCCAAAAAAAATTGCAGCAACTGCAAGTGTATTCATTCTTTTTAATTCAATTTCTGGTTTATTGGGTCAGTTTAAAGGAAATCAAATAGAAGTAAACTGGAACTTTATTTTTATTCTACTTATTGTTGTTTTTATTGGAGGGCAAATTGGTAGTAGATTAAGCAATAAAATACTTACCCCTCTACAACTAAAAAAAGGAACTGCAATTTTAATTGCATTTGTTAGTATTCGTATTTTATTTAAACACTTAATTTAGATTGGTTTACAAGAACCATTTTCAGAGTATTTCATAATTTATGTTTTTGTTTAGTTTTTTTAACATAATGTTAAACATTTTTAAGTTTATTCCAAACTACCTTTGAATTGAATTAAAAAAAATCAAACATGAATTACAAAAACATTATTGCATCTGTATTTTTTGGTCTTGCTATTTCTTTAACAACTGTAGCAAACACAACTAATCCGGAAAACGACAAAAAGGTAGAAAAGAAAACCGAAACAGCAGAAACTATTGTAGGTGTTGCTGCTGGAAATGAAAACTTTTCAACATTAGTAGCTGCAGTAAAAGCAGCAGGATTAGTAGACGTATTAAATGGTGATGGACCATTTACAGTTTTTGCGCCAGTAAATGACGCATTTGGTAAATTACCAGAAGGAACTGTAGCTTCTCTTTTACAGCCAGAAAATAAAAAGACATTAACTGCAATTTTAACGTATCACGTTGTAGCAGGAGAATTTAAAGCAGCAGACGTAATTGCAGCTATTAAAAAGAACAATGGCAAATTTGTTATTCCAACTGTACAAGGTGGAAAATTAACTGCTAGCATTAAAGACGGAAAAGTTATTTTAACGGATGCAAAAGGAAATGCCTCTACAGTTATCATGACAGATGTTGATGCTTCTAATGGAGTAATTCACGCTATTGATAGTGTTGTAATGCCAAAATAATTACGCATTATAGTTAATATAAGAAAAAGTTATAATTGTTTATCTATTTTAACTTTTCATTAAACAAATTATTAACTATATTTGCACAAGAAAATATTTAAAATAACACTTCTCAAAGTTATTTCACTCTCGTGAAATTTATATAAAAGGAAGTTTTTTGGTTGATTGATTGAACCGCTACTTAAAGTAGCGGTTTTTTTATTTTAATTCCGTTCTAGAATCTTTTAGGCGCTGTATAATAATTTGCTTTATTCTTCTATCAAATTCCGATTTGTTTTCTAGATACTCCGCTAATTCATTGATGGAAAAGTGACCAACAATACTTCCTATATAAAATTGCTTCAATTTGGCGTCTTTCGTAATTGCAGAGTCTATCGTTTTTTCTTGCCGTTCTTTTGTAATTTCAGACCATTTAACTTTTCGTTTTGCAACATAATTATTAAAGATGCCAATTATAAAAGCATGCTGCATTTTTATTATTGGTCTTATGGTCTTATTTTGAAAAACCTCTACATCTTTGGTAGTCGTTTTAATAATGTCTTTTAAAATAGGTCTATCTTTGGTCATCTTTAAGATTTTGTAGTTCTAGCTGCAAATCGTACTGTAAATCTTCGTGAAGTTTGTTTATTGCTTTAGTAGCCATACGTATTTGTGCATCAAAAACGTTCTGCAAGCGAGTACTTCTTTTGTATGGCGGATCTAATTCTTTTAGACAACTACAAAAATGCAATAATAGTTCTGCTTCTGTCTCTTTTTTTTTCGAGTAACGAATGTATTTTTTAGTTGTAGATAAGATTTTACGTATACTTTTACGAATGTAATAGTAATTTCTTGTATTTATTTCGGAAAAAGAGAAGGATATAAATTCTTTTACTTTCTCTACATAAGTATCTTCGTTATGAGCTTCGAATAACAAATAAGTTAATAGCTCTTTGTTTTCTTTTTTAAAACGTGCTAAATGCAAACACAGTTGTATTAACTCATCTTTAGACTGAAAAGCCAATTCATCTTTTATTTGCTTTATAGTTCTAGCTTTCATTACGAAAGAAAGTCGTTCACATTCTTTTCTATTCTAGCCAAAACATCAGATACGTCTGCTTTTACAAATGTTTCTCCAGTAATTTGCTCGTAAAGCTCTATGTATCTTTCTGAGATTTCGTTAATTTTCTCTTCCGTCATTACTGGAATTTGTTGACCCTCTTTACCCTGAAAGTTATTTTCTATTAACCACTGACGTACAAACTCTTTTGACAATTGCTTTTGTGGCTGCCCTTTTTCTTGGCGCTCTTGATATCCATCTGCATAAAAATACCTGGAAGAGTCTGGCGTGTGAATTTCATCTATTAAAACAATTTTACCGTCTTTTGTTTTACCAAATTCGTATTTGGTATCTACTAATATTAAACCTCTTTCTGCGGCAATTTCAGAACCTCTCTGAAAAAGAGCATTGGTGTAATTTTCTAATACAGCATAATCTGCTTCACTAACTATTCCTTGTGCTAAGATTGCTTGTTTAGAAATGTCTTCATCGTGTTCGCCATTATCTGCTTTCGTAGAAGGAGTTATGATTGGTGTTGGAAATCTATCGTTTTCTTGCATCCCTTCTGGCATTGGCACACCACATAAACTTCTTTTTCCTGCTTTATATTCTCTTGCTGCATGCCCAGACAAATACCCACGAATAACCATTTCTACCTTAAAAGGAGAACACAAATGCCCAACAGCAACGTTTGGGTCTGGATTTGCAAGTAACCAATTTGGAACAATATCTGCAGTTTTCTGCATCATTTTTGTTGCTATTTGGTTTAGAATTTGTCCTTTAAAAGGAATTTGTTTTGGTAAAATTACATCAAATGCAGACAATCGATCTGAGGCTATCATTACCAAAAGTTCGTCATTAATATTATATACTTCTCTTACTTTTCCTTTGTAAACAGATTTTTGTTTGGGAAAATTAAAGTTGGTTTGGTTTATTGTGTTCATAGTGCTTTACGTGAGCAACAAAAATAAACTTTACGCTTTACTTTTGTTGCTTTTTATCTAAGACTTTTATTTGTTTTAAATTATCTGCAATAGGGGTTGCTGTTATTACTTTCTCTCCAGGAATAAAGTAAAAGAAATAAGCAGAATTTTGTCCTATTTTTCTTACATCTAATTTTGAATCGTCTTTAAAAACAAGCGTAAAATTGGGCTTAATTTCTTTTTCTGCAATGCGTTCTTTCATTCCTATGGCCATTCCTGTTCTCATCGATACAAAAAGTAAGAAAAAGATAAACATTAAACCTGGAATTTTATTTTTTCTCTTTTTTAACATCTCGTACTTCTTATCCCATTTTTCTATATTGTATACCTTTCTATACCATTTTTTTTCTCTTAAATAGGCATAAAGTTTAAACATCCAATTAGAAAAATACATGTGCATCAACCAAAACATTACTGCCAAAAAGAGAGATAATTTCCAGTTATTGGTAAGTAAACTAATTGGAGATATTAACGCATCTAAAATAGTAGTGTAATTTAAATACGATACTCCAAAAATACCGTAAAAAATAGCATCACTTACTATACCTAAAATTATTAAATATAGGTAACCTATGTAAAAATAGTCTTGAAGGCTTAATTTATTTTCATCTATTTTAATCATTCTGTTTCTATACTCTTATAAGCTGTAATAATTTTCTTTACCAATCTGTGTCTTACCACATCTTTATCATCTAAATGAACCTGACCAATACCCTCTATATTTTTCAACGCTAAAAGAGATTCTTTTAAGCCAGATACTTGCTTTCTGGGTAAATCTATTTGCCCAGGATCACCTGTAATGATAAACTTTGCACGCATACCCATTCTTGTTAAAAACATCTTCATTTGGTTGTGAGTAGTATTTTGCGCCTCATCTAAGATTACAAAAGCATTATCTAAGGTTCTACCACGCATAAAAGCAAGTGGTGCAATTTGTATGATGCCTTTTTCTAAATGCGATTCTAATTTTTCGTGTGGTATCATATCTCGTAAGGCGTCATATAATGGTTGCATGTAAGGATCTAATTTTTCTTTTAAATCTCCAGGCAAAAATCCTAAATTTTCTCCAGATTCTACTGCTGGCCTTGTTAGTATAATTCGTCGTACTTCTTTTTCTTTTAATGCTTTAACAGCAAGAGCTACAGCAGTGTAGGTTTTTCCAGTTCCTGCAGGTCCTACAGCAAATAACATGTCGTTTTTTTGCATTAAAGAAACCATTTTACGTTGGTTTTCTGTTTGCGCCTTAATTAAACGTCCGTTTACCCCATGTACCAAAACCTCTTTTGCACTTGTACTAGATTTTGTTTGCTCTTCTTGCCCTGTAGAAGTTAAAATACGCTCTATACTATTTTCATCTAATTTATTATACCTGTTATAGTATTTAATTAAGCGAGAAAATCTAGTTTCGAATTCATCTAAGATGTCTGCTTCTCCAAATATTTTTAACTTAGATCCTCTTGCAACAATTTTTATTTTAGGAAAGTATTTTTTTAAAAGCACAATGGTACTATTATGTGTTCCAAAAAAGTCTTTCGGATTAATCTCGGTAAGCTCTATAATTCTTTCGTTCAAATGATATTTTTTTGGTGGATAATTCCTTTAATTATTCTACTAAAAATAGCAATTAAAATTTTTTAAATCATTAGATTTGCTTAAAATAGTTAACAACTTTTACACAACTAATTAACAGTAATTTTAATGTCTTTAATCACATTAACTACAGATTTTGGAACTAAAGATCATTTTGTTGGCGCAGTAAAAGGGGCTATTTACTCGGAGTTAAACAATGCAAAAATAGTAGATATTACGCACGAAATTTCTCCGTTTAATATTACAGAAACCGCTTATATTCTTAAAAATTCTTACAAGAGTTTTCCTGCAAAAACAATTCATATAATTGGGGTAGACTCAGAACTTAGCGATACCAACAAGCATATTGCTATGGAGTTAGACAATCATTTTTTTATTTGTCCTGATAACGGATTAATATCTATGATTGCATCAGAAATTCAGCCTACAAAAATTGTAGAGATAAATATTCACGATCATATAGAAACCAGTTTTCCTGTATTAGATGTGTTTGTAAAAGTAGCTTGTTTTATAGCTCGTGGCGGAAGTTTAACGGTTATCGGTAAAGAAATTAATACGTTTAAAATTTTAAAAGAAATACAACCTCAAATAAACGATAGCCAAACACAAATAACAGGTGGTGTTATTTACATAGATAATTATGGTAATGTTATTACCAATATTACGAAAAAGCTATTTGAAGAAATTGGCAAAGGCAGGCAATTTAAGATTAAAGTTGGCCGTTATTCATTTACCAAAATTTATGCCAAGTATAATGAAATTACAAACAATGCGTCTACCAACCTTAGCGCTTATGATGGTAGTAAACTAGCTATCTTTAACTCTGCTGGTAATTTAGAAATTGCCATTTACAGAAGCAATATAAAAACTGTTGGGGGTGCTGCTTCACTTTTAGGATTAGAATATAGAGACCCTGTAATAATTGAGTTCGATTAATAATTAAAACACGAATGCATTATGTTAGTACGAATCGTAAAAATGAGTTTTCACAAAGAACATATTCCTGCTTTTTTAGAAATGTTTGAAGAAAAAAAAGCGTTGATACGAGCAAGAGAAGGATGTGCTTTTTTAGAGCTTTTACAAGACATACATAATCCAGAAATTTTCTTTACGTATTCGCACTGGGAAGATGAAAGCTACCTAGAAAATTACAGAAATTCAGAATTATTTAAATCGACTTGGAAACAAACCAAAGGCTATTTTAACGATAAGCCTTATGCTTGGAGCGTAGATAAAAAAATTACCTTACCTTAACTTAAATTGTGATTGCACTTATAAAAAAAGAGTTTGTTGCATTTTTTGCTAGCCCTGTTGCCTATTTGGTAATAGGAGTTTTCTTGGTGTTAAACGGGTTATTTTTATTTGTCTTTTCCGAGGATTTTAATATACTAAACGCAGGTTTTGCAGATATTAATGCATTTTTTTACCTATCACCTTGGATTTTTCTTTTCTTAATTCCTGCTATTACCATGAAGAGTTTTGCAGAAGAATTTAATTCTGGTACCATAGAGATCTTGCAAACCTTACCTTTTAGCAATTGGCAAATTCTGCTTAGTAAATTCTTTGCAGCTCTTTTTTTAGTTGTTCTTGCAATTCTACCAACTCTAGTATATGTGTATACTATTTACCAACTTGCTAATCCTGTTGGTAATATTGATTTTGGGAGTATCATTGGTTCCTATTTAGGGTTACTTTTTTTAGCTGCTAGCTATACTAGTATCGGACTTTTCACCTCTACTCTATCTAAAAATCAAATAGTTGCTTTTATTTTAGGAGTGTTTATTTGTTTTACACTTTTTTTCGGTTTTGATGCGCTTGCTTCTATTGTTTCAAACAATACGTATTTTATAAAAAAGCTAGGAATGTACGAACATTTTAAGAGTATTTCTAGAGGCGTTATCGATACAAGAGATATGCTCTACTTTTTTTCTGTTACGTTTCTTTTCTTATTCTTAACCAAACAGCGAATAGATCATGAATAAAAAGCTTCTACAAACCCTTTTTGTTCTTGTTGGTATACTAGTAATAACTATTGTGGGCGAATATGCCTACATTCGTTTTGATGTAACTGCAGACAAACGTTACACACTTTCTGAAACTACACTTTCTATTCTTAATGAAGTTAACGAACCATTAGAAATTGTGGTATATCTGGAAGGAGATTTTCCCGCAGAATTTCAACGTTTACAGCTAGAAACCAAACAGTATCTAGAAGAATTGGTTGCAGAAAACAATAAAGTACTAGTTCATTTTGAAAATCCAGATAATCAGAGAGAAAACCTTATTAAAAAAGGAATGATGCCAAGTCAGCTTACCATAGAAGAAGATGGTAAACTATCGGAAGCAATTATTTTTCCATGGGCAGCATTACAATACCAAAACAAAACAAAAATCATTTCTCTTTTACCTGATGGAATTTTAACAAGTCAAAACGAGCAGTTTCAAAAAGCCATCGAAAACTTAGAGTATATTTTTTCTAATGCCATACAGCAACTTACTAAAAAAAGACAACAAAAAATTGGAGTAATAACAGGTAATGGCCAACTGCAAGATATTTTCTTGTACAGTTTCTTAACGGAAGTTTCTAAGAAATACAAACTAGCAAAATTTACCCTAGATTCAGTAGCAACAAAACCAAGCCAAACATTACAAGAGTTAACAAATGTTGACTTAGCAATTATTGCAAAGCCAACAGAAAAATTTACCGAAGCAGAAAAATTTACGCTCGATCAATTTATTACCAATGGTGGTAAAACCCTTTGGATGATAGATAATGTGCAAGCAGACCAAGATAGCTTAATGGCAACTGGTAAAATGCTTGCCTATCCAAGAGATTTAAACCTTACAGACCTTTTGTTTTCTTACGGAATTCGTATTAATACCACATTAATAAAAGATTTGTATGCAGCTCAAATTTCTTTGGTAACAGGACAAGTTGGCAACCAACCACAATACCAAAATTTAGATTGGTTTTACCATCCTTTGGTTGGTGGTAATCCAAACCATCCAATTACAAAAAACATACCTCCAATTCGTTTGCAGTTTACAAACCAAATAGATTTATTAGAAAACGATATCCGTAAAACGCCACTACTTGCAAGTTCACCACTTACCAAACGTGTAGGTACCCCTTCTTTTATAGAGCTCCAATCTATTGCACAAGAACCTCAGGAACAAGAATATGCAGGTGGTAGCGAGTTATTTGCTGTATTGTTAGAGGGCGATTTTAAATCGGCATACAAAAATCGTGTTAAACCTTTTAATACACCGCTATTCAAAGAAAATGCAAGCAATAATAAAATGATTGTTATTGCAGATGGTGATGTTGCCAAAAATCAAATATTAAATGGCAAACCTACAGATTTAAATCGCGATAAATGGACTAACCAAACATTTGGCAACAAAAGGTTTTTACTAAATGCCATAGATTATTTGTTAGACGACTCTGGATTAATTCAGTTACGAAACAAATCGCTCCAAATAAAATTGTTAGACCAACAAAAAGCCTACAAAGAAAGATCGTTCTGGCAGTTACTAAATGTAGTAGTACCACTATTTATTTTAGGTATATTTGGTGTGTTGTTTTCTATTTTCAGAAATAGAAAGTATCAAAAACACTAAATCTTTAAGAGATTAGAAAATGCAAAAGAGTACTCTAATTCTTCTACCAACTTTTTAGAAGAAACCACCTTCCATTCCAAGGGTTTGTCTTCAATAAATTGGGGTAATTCCATACTTTTACTAAGTTTTGCTTTGGTATAAAAAGCACGTCTTGTTGGATGATGGTCTGCACAAGCATTATAGGTTGTATTCCAAGCATTCTGGTCTATTATTGCATGGATAATTCCTATACAGTCTTCTCTGTGAATCATATTAACATAGCCTTCGGGGTGCGGAATTTTTCGACCTACAAACCAGTTTGCAGGATGTCTTTCGCCACCAAACAAACCTGCAAAACGAAGAATAGTAGTTTCAAAATAAGTATTCTCTCGAAATAAATTTTCAATAACCGTTAATTCGTTTTCTACCACAGTATCTTCTTCTGTTATGGTTCTGTTACGTGTTGGATATACAGATGTAGAACTAATAAAAATTACTTTCTGAATTGGAGATTCTTGCACTTGCTCTATAAAGCGCTCAAACGCTGCAACATCTTTAGAGGTGATAGCAACTACCAAGATATCTGCATCTAAAAAAGTATCAAACATTTCAAAGTCAGAAATATCCACTAAAAAAGGAGAAATAGCTTCGGCTTCTAAATCGTTTAATTTAGATTGTGTAGTGGTAGATCCGTTTACTTCGTAACCGCTTTCTACAAACGATATTGCCAATTCTTTTCCCAACCATCCACAACCCAAAACACTAATTCTATTCATCTCTATATTTGTTAAGCATTTGCAAATGCAAATATACATTTCCTTTTGTTGGCATACCATTATGTTTTATCTTGCAAAAAGTAAAAACAAACCACTTTATGAAACAATTTTATTATTTATGTTTGGTGCTTTTGCTTATTGGCTGCACAGCAACTACAACCGATATCAACAGTCTTTCAGAACAAGAACGTTGGGCTTACAGAGCTGCAAATACAGAAATTATTAGAGACGACTTTGGCGTGCCTCATATTTACGGAAAAACAGACGCAGATGCTGTGTTTGGAATGCTATATGCACAATGTGAAGACGATTTTAATCGCGTTGAACGCAACTATATTTGGGCAATTGGAAGACTTGCTGAAGTAGAAGGCGAAAGTGCGTTGTATAGTGATATAAGAGCAAAGCTTTACATGACCAAAGAAGAAGCAATTGCCAACTTTAACAATAGCCCTGAGTGGTTGCAAGAACTTTGTGTAGCTTTTGCAGATGGGGTAAATTATTACTTACAAACACATCCAGAAGTACAACCTAAATTACTTACCAAATTTGAACCTTGGATGCCAATGTATTTTAGCGAAGGCTCTATTGGCGGTGATATAGAACGAGTTTCAACGAGAAAAATTCGCGACTTCTACGACAGCAAAGACTCTAAAAAAATGGCCATTTCTAGCGGACTCATTCGTCCTAATGATAACGAGCCAAGAGGTTCTAACGGATTTGCAATTTCTGGCACAAAAACAAAATCGGGCAATGCTATGTTGCTTATTAATCCACATACGTCTTTCTTTTTCAGAGGAGAATCGCATGTAGTAAGCGAAGAAGGCTTAAATGCATATGGTGCTACAACATGGGGGCAATTTTTTATTTACCAAGGTTTTAATGAAAAAACTGGCTGGATGCACACCTCTACAGGAACCGATATTATAGATGAATTTGAAGAAACCATTGTAAAAACTGAAAAAGGCTTGCACTACAAATATGGCAAAGAGTTACGACCTGTAGACTCTGTTATGGTTTCTTTACAATACAAAACGGATGCGGATGTTGCAACGAAAGACTTTACCCTTTACAGAACACATCATGGACCAATCACGCATAAAAATGGAGACAAATGGGTAGCTACTGCACTAATGTGGGAACCTATAAAAGCTTTAGAACAGTCTTTTACCAGAACTAAAAATGCAGATTATGAGTCGTTTCATAAGATGATGCAAATAAGAACCAACTCTTCTAACAATACTGTTTATGCAGATGCCGATGGAACAATAGCGTACTACCATGGTAATTTTATTCCTAAAAGAGACGTACAATTTGATTATTCGAAACCGGTAGATGGTTCTAATCCTGATACCGATTGGCAAGGCTTGCATGCTTTAGAAGAAACCATTCACCTTAAAAATCCAAACAATGGATGGATTCAGAATTGTAATTCTACACCATTTACTGCGGCTGCAGAATTTAGTCCTAAAAAAGAAGATTTCCCATATTATATGGCAACTTACCCTGAGAATTTTAGAGGGATGCATGCCATACCTTTGTTGCAAAAGGCAGAAAACTTAACCTTAGATTCGTTAATAGATTTAGCGTATGACCCTTATTTACCAGGTGCTGAATTATTAATTTCTGGGTTACTAGAAGCTTATGCACAATACCCAAATCAAAGTGCAAAAGTAAAAGAAGCTATGAACACCCTAAAAAACTGGGACTTTACAGTTTCTAAAGAATCTGTTGCTATGACACTTACACAGTTTTATCTGAATGCCTATTTCCGTTCTGGAAAAATTCCGAGAACGGTAGGTAATAAAAGAATTAGCCGACTACAACGATTTGATTACATGGCAAAAACATCGGATAAAAAAGAGCGTTTGGCAATTTTTAAGCAGGCACTAAACAAACTTGAAAATGATTTTGGAAAAATAGCTACTCCTTGGGGAGAATTTAACCGATACCAAAGACTAAATGGTGCTATTCGTCAAGATTTTGACGATAGTAAACCGAGTATTCCTGTTGGCATGGCCTCTGGCAGTTGGGGTGCTCTAGCATCTTATGGTACTAGATTTGGTTCTAATACCAAAAGGCAATACGGAACTTCTGGAAATAGCTTTGTTGCTGTGGTAGAGTTTGGAGACAAAGTAAAAGCAAAAACATTACTAGCTGGTGGCCAAAGTGGAGACCCAGAATCGCCTCACTTTGCAGACCAAGCACAACGCTATGCAGATGGTATGTTTAAAGAAGTACCTTATTATAAAGAAGACGTGCTTAAAAAAGCACAAAGAACCTATCATCCTGGAGAGAAATAGTTGTATTTTTATCTTTACTAATTAAAACAATATAAAATGAAAACAAAAACTATTAGAGCATTCGCTCTTAGTGCATTTATAGCTCTATTTATGGTGAGTTGTGCACAAACGGATACCAAAAAAGAAGAAGTTGTAGAAGAAGTAGAAGAAGTTGTAGAAGCACCTGCTAAAGTAGCTGCACCACAACCTAGTCCTGCAGCAACTATGAATCAAGTAGTTGGCTTAACAAACTTTACCGTTACTTACTCTAGACCAGGAATGAAGGGAAGAACCATTTTTGGTGATTTAGTTCCTTATGATAAATTATGGAGAACAGGTGCTAATGCCAATACTACTGTTGCATTTGATACAGAAATTACTATTGGAGAAACCACAGTTCCTGCTGGGAAATATGCCCTTTTTAGCAAACCTGGCAAAAGCGAATGGGAAATTATGTTGTATTCTAAAAACGATAACTGGGGAGCACCAAAAGAGTTAGACGCTTCTTTAATTGTGGCAACTGCAACCGTAAAGGCAGAACAAATGCCAATGCCTGTAGAATCGTTTATGATTATTTTTGACGAGTTAACCAATACTTCTGGAACTTTAGGTATCTTATGGGAAAACACTTATGTAGGTTTACCATTTACCGTGCCAACAGACAAAGCAGTAATGGCTTCTATAGATAAAGTAATGGCTGGTAAACCAAATGAAAGAGCATATTATGATGCTGCTGTGTATTATTTAGCAGAAGATAAAGACATAAACCAAGCCGTAGTGTGGATAGACAAAGCTATTGATTTGGGTAAAGAAGACCCTAAATTTTGGATGTTAAGACAACAATCTTTAATTCACGCAAAAGCTGGTAAAACAGAAACTGCTATAGCAGCTGCAAAA
>CAYZDK010000030.1:0-31025 GCA_964477255.1 uncultured Polaribacter sp. | reverse complement strand
AGAATATGGCAATAGATTCCATACAAACAAAATCTGTTACCTTTACAAGTGAAGGTGTTAGCTTGTCTGGAACAATATATGCGCCTAAGAATCCGCATGCAGGTGTGGTTCTTGTACATGGTTCAGATGCAGTACCAAGAATGACAAATTTAGCAGAACAACTTGCAGCCAAAAATATCTTAGTCTTCACTTATGACAAAAGAGGCGTTGGAGAATCTGAAGGGATTTATGTAGGGCCAGAAGTTGGCACCAATAATGTTAGTGAGGCAAATTTACAATTGTTGGCAAAAGATGCAACTGCTGCAATTCATTTTATCCACCAAAAAGAAACTAACTTACCTATTGGACTTGTTGGAGCAAGCCAAGCTGGATGGATAATTCCTATTGCTGCTTATAAAAATCCGTTGGTAGACTTTATGGTATTATTTAGCGCTCCAACCATAACTACTTTAGAACAATTGCGGTTTCAGTTTTATACCAATGGAAGAAAAGATTTTTGGAAAAACCACACCTTAGAAAATGCACTAGAACATATGAAAAACGATCCTGATAAATATAAATTTACAGCAACAGACCCTTTAAAACAACTTGAAAATATTTCTATTCCTGGGCTCTGGTTGTATGGAAGTAAAGATATTCAAATACCTAGTTTAGCATGTATCCAAGACATTGAAAGAATGCAATCAAATGGAAAGCCTTTTGAATTTCTACTGTATTCTAATTTAGGACATAATACCTATAAAGAAAAACCCATAGAAGAAGCTGTAAAATGGATAAAAAAAGTTACTAAAAAATAGTAAGCAATAGCTATGAATATAAAAACAAATTACATTTAACTCCATTAATAAAGAAGGCTAAACTGCAAATAGACAAAAATGTCGCAAATTTGCCGCAATAAAACCGCAAGCAAAAAAGGGTGTTTAAAAGTAATTTTACCATTCATGAAAAATACTTTTTAAATGAAAAAGATAGGTAGTAAAATTAAAGCTTTACGAAAAAGAAATGGTCTTTCGCAAGAAGAATTAGCAGAATTAGCAGGTTTAAATTTAAGAACAATTCAAAGGATTGAAAAAGATCAAAGCCAACCTAGAGGTAAAACATTACAGCTTATATGTGAGGTGTTACATACATCTGTTGATGAAGTTTTAAACCCTACAAAACAAGAAGATAAAAAATACTTAGGTATTGTTCACTTGTCTGTTTTGGCTTTTATGGTTTTCCCTATGGGAAATATTATTGTACCTCTAATTTTTTGGATTACCAAAAAAGATACGGTTATGCACTTAGATGCTTTAGGGAAAAATATCCTCAATTTTCAAATTCTATGGACAATACTAATTTCTATTAGTGCTATTCTTTTAATCCTAGATAGAAAATTTTTTAATGCTACCTTTAACATCATAATTATATTGATACTAATTAACATCATTACCCCAATTATACTTGCAATTGGAACTAGAAAAGGGAATGTGAATGTTAGATATCCAAACTTTTTAAAATTTATTGGCTGATTAATCGCACTATAAAAATCATATAGAAGTTTGATTTTCAATAAAAACCAACTTAAAATACTTTGCAATTCGAAAATGTCTTTTTTTTTTATGCCATGTATTGCATGCAACAAATTAATTGTTTTTACTATCCTGGTTTGTACCTTTGTTATCGATAAATGTGAAATGATTTTAGAATGCAAGATTTACTACAAAAAAAAATAAAAACAGTACTAAAAAATATCCCAGAAGATTGGATTAAACTTACTACGCATCGTTTAGATATTTATAATGAAGATCAAGCAAAAACAGAGTTCCTAGAGGCTTTTGAAAAACAAATACAAGAAGAAAAAATAACTAAAGAAGCCTTAATGAACTTGCCTACTGCATACGATTACATTCGTCTAGGGCATCCTTTATCTTGTGTTTTAGAATGGTGTTTTGGAAAGAAATATAATTTACCTGCTGTAAATTGTATCTGTTTTGCATCGAAAACCATGCCTATTTTGGCGGTTTTACGAACAAATCAAGAAAAAGGAATTCCTACTAGAATTATTTCTGACAAACTCCCAGAAATTTTTAATACAGAAATGCTACAAGAAGTTTATGAGTATAATTTTGAAGTTGTTCCCATACATCATAACAAACCACTATCGCATTTCGAAGGAAAAACAATTTACATAAACGAGACGGAAAACATTGCGGATTTCGCTATAGATAATAGCATCGATTTTTATGTAAACATTCATGCAACACTAGGAAGTATCCTCTTGATTCCTACCGAAAATTCAGAATATGTTAGTAAAATTCAACACGTAAGAAGAAGAGAAAGTATTGCCATGACACCTTCAGATTCACTTACAGCTTTACAAAACTTAATAGGTAACTCGCAAACAGAAGAAACAAATAATCGTTCTGAAAACTTTACAAAAGTACAAGACGAAATTTGTAAAATTACTGGTGCTTCTGCTGCTGCAATTGTAGGTTCTAGTGGCTTATCTGTTCAATATGCAATAATGATGGGGCTTGTTGCGTATGCTAAAAATCAATATCCTAAAAAACCAATTGCTTTTTTGGTGCCACCTAACTGTTATGGAGGTACAAACGACCAAGCAAGACGTGTAGCAGCAAGCATTACTAATGTAAGTATTGTTGATTTACCTGTAGATGGAGAAAATGATATGGTACAAAGTTTACATACCGTTTTAGATACTGTAGCAAAACAAGACGCTGTACCTTTTATTATTGCAGAAATTCCTACAAACCCTAGAGTAGAAGTTCCTAATATGAATGCTTTGGCAAAGGCTTTAGAGAAAGATAGAATAACTGAAGATGGCAATAAGGCAATAAAACCAGTTTTTATTTTAGATCAAACTTTTTGCCCTAATACGTCCTTTTTACGAGAAAAAGATTGGTTATGTAATGTACAAACCATCGCTTATGTAAGTGGTTCTAAATTTCCTTCTGGTGGTAAATGTACTGCAGGGTATTGTGTAACAAATAATAAGGCTAACAAGTTTCTTCCTTGGATGGAACAGCAGATGACCTTATGTGACAATCACGCTACTTCTTTGCAATTAAAAATCCTTGCAGAACAGCTTCCAAGCATGATTACACGTATTGCAGACGCCTATAGAAACACTAGAGAATTTGTGAATTTTATAGAAGAAACTTTACCTGATGCATCTATTAATTTTGTTTCAGAAGAATTAGCAAAAGACGGATTTACACCTTCTGTTTTTTCTTTAGATTTACCCACAAAAGGAGATTCTCCAGAAGAAAGAGAAGCCTACAAACGCAAGCTTAATTTGGAATTAATTTCTATGATGATTACCGAAATTCCGGAAGAAAGTAAATATTGCGTAAGTTATGGGCAGCTAAAGGGATGTTACTGGACAATTCCTGCAACATCAACGCAAGGAACAACTAAAGAAAGCGATAAAGATTATATTGCTAGAGTCTCTGTTTCTCCAGATTTAGATTTAAAAAAACACAAGGAAGTTTTTAAAGATTTCGTAAAAAAACACAGTAACTAAAATTAACAACTGCAACTTATGTTGCAGTTTTAGTTATTATTTTTACCTTAAGTTTTCTCTACTTTTTTATTCTTAAAAAGTCAGGATAAATTATCTTGTTTTAAAATTTTTAAAAAGAGTTCTCTAGAAACTTCTTTAGCTCCTAAACTTGCTAAGTGATCGTTATACACTTGACAATCTATAAATCGATATTTATTGGATTGTACAAGATGGATAAATGCTAGTTTAGAGGTGTTAGAAACTTTACTAAACATACTTTCACCACAAAAAACGCCATTTATTTCTAATCCATACAAACCTCCAACTAATTGCTCTTTATCCCAAACTTCTATAGATTTTGCAATACCTATTTCATGCAAATTTATGTAAGCTTGTTCCATTTCGTTGGTAATCCAAGTTCCAAACTCATCCTTTCTTGCAATATTTTTACAGTGATGAATTACTTCGTTAAAAGCTTTATTTTCAGTGATAGAAAAAGTATGTGTTCGTAATACTTTTTTCATGGATTTTGAAATTTTTAAATCTTCAGGAAACAAAAGCATACGCTTATGAGGACAATACCATACAATTGGCTCACCATCCATAAACCATGGAAAGATTCCATTTTTGTACGCATAAATTAATCGCTCTACAGATAAATCTCCACCTATTGCTAGGATTCCTTCTGGCGTTGTTAACTCATAAGGAGGAAACCAAATTTCTTTATCGAGTAAAATCATCTAAACAAGTACT
This sequence comes from uncultured Polaribacter sp., assembly GCA_964477255.1. Taxonomy (GTDB): domain Bacteria; phylum Bacteroidota; class Bacteroidia; order Flavobacteriales; family Flavobacteriaceae; genus Polaribacter. The sequence continues at coordinate 26,767 of CAYZDK010000030.1, read as the reverse complement.
AAGCCTATTATATAAATACATGCTGCTACAACCATAGCTAATAAAGTGTATGGTAAAATTTCTTTTGCCTTTAGTTTTGTAATTCCTAACAGTGGTAGTGCCCAAAAAGGTTGTAACATATTTGTTATCTGGTCTCCATAAGCTAGTGCCATTATTGCTTTCGGTAATGGAACACCTAATTTTAAAGCAGATTCTACCACTATTGGTCCTTGTACTACCCATTGTCCACCACCACTTGGCACAAAAATATTTACCAATCCTGCACTAAAAAAAGTAAAAATTGGTAGTGTAGTTGCATTGGCAATGGAAACAAAAAAATCTGAAATTAGAACTACCATTCCAGATTGATTCATAATTCCCATGATACCAAAATACAAAGGAAACTGAATTAAGATTCCAGAAATATCACTTATAGCTTCTCCAATTGCATTCATAAAGCTAGAAAAGGAACCATGTAAAAGTATTGCCAAACCAAATAAAAAAATATTAATCAGATTTGGAGTTATTTGCAATTGCAAAATTTCATCGTAATACTGAATAAAAAAACCTGTAAGAATAAAAGACCCAAAAAGATAAGCTAACCAAGAAGATTTATCTAACTGTTCTGCTCTTGAAACAAACATTTTAGGTTTGGAAAACGTGTAGGTTTTTAATGCTGTAGGTGTAGGTTTTAACTGTTTACCTACAAAGTAAAAAAGTACAGAAATAGCAAGTACTACACATAAAAAAATAAGTAGATTCCAAGTACTAAATATAGTTTCTTTATAACTAATTATATTAGGTATTTGAGATAATAAAGAATCTGATAAAGTTGTATTTAATATGCTTTGAATATGATCAGGTTCATTAATTTTTATTGGAGCAGAACCAGAAATCCCTCCATGCCAAACCATTAAACCTGTGTAACCAGCAGCGCCAATAATAGGGTAGTTTATAGCGATACCTTTGTCTTGAGCGTTTTCTGCAACTTTTCTTGCTAATAATGCGCCAAATATTAATCCTAAGCCCCAATTAAAAAAAGCCACAAACATTGTAGTTGCTGCAACCAAAGATGCACTGTTAGCGGTATTTGTACAGTATCGTGTAATTTTTAAAATTAGTTTACTTACTGGCTTACTTAATACTAAAACATGACCTAATACTAAAATTAACATCATTTGGTATGCGAACACCAACAAACTATTAGACCAAACACCACTTTCCCAGTAGGTAAAAAGTGTAGCAGTATAATTAAAGGTAGTATTGCTAGCTGGCTTTGTAAAAAATAATGCTAAAAAAAAGGTGAAAAAGGTTAAAAGTACTGCTATAGTAAAAGGAGAAGGTAAGTAGTTTTTAAATATTTTCTCAATAGCTTTTGTTGCCTTCATTTTAGGTATTTTTTTACAAATTTAGTGAATTCCTAAAAAAGCGTTAATCTGTTTTTTCCTTACGTTCGTATTGGTTTTTAGTCTTATTTTTGCATTTCTATTTAATGAAGAAAAACATTGTCTAAAAACAATAAACAAAAACGAAAAAAGACAAGAAAAGAAAAAGCCAAACTAATTCATATCTATTATTCTAGAACAGGTTTTTATCTTTTTGTGTGGGAGAGTTTAAAAAAAGCTTTTTTCCCTATTGCCGCTATTGTAGTAGGATTGCTTTTGTTTAATAAATATGTATACAATATTAATGATGGTCTAGAACAGATGACCGAAACATTTTCTAGACTTGGAGTAATCATAACTTTTTTTATTTCTGAAATACTACTAGGATTACTTCCACCAGAAATTTTTATTGCTTGGACAAAAAAAACGGAAGACCCAATTATTAATCTCAGTATAATTGCTATTCTTTCTTATGTAGGTGGATTAATAACGTACTTTATAGGAAAAGCAACCTTAAGAATTTCTTCGGTTAAAGAGTATTTAGAGGTTAAAATGGCTAAAAACTTAAAAAATACGAAAAAATGGGGTGGAATTTTAATTTTAGTAGGTGCTTTACTTCCACTTCCTTTTTCTATTGCATGTTTAACAGCAGGTATGATAAAGTATCCGTTTAAAAATGTAGTTGGATTTGGTGTTTTTCGTTTAGTACGTTTTGCAATTTATGGTTGGGCATTGTTTCAAGTTGTACATTAAAGTACTACTTTTACAGCATGGGTTTAACAAATAACGATATTTTTAAAAAGCTAAGAGTAGCACACAAATTAAGAGATACAGATATTATAGATATTTGTGCTTTGGTAGATTTTAAAGTAACTAAAGCAGAGCTTGGTGCAATTTTTAGAAAAGAAGACCATCCTAAATATATGGAGTGTGGAGATCAGTTTTTACGAAATTTTTTAAATGGATTAATTATTCATCTTCGAGGTCCAATGCCAAATAATAATAAATAAAAAAGAGTGCTCTGTAAGCACTCTTTTTTATGAAAATAGATTTATTGTTAAAATGGTAAATCGTCTGGTTCTTCGTCGGAAATATTAGACGCTGGCTGAAACTGATCTACTGGTGGTAAATTTTCTTCTTTTGCTCCTTGTCCTAAATTTTCTATTCGCCAACCTTGTATTGAATTAAAATATTTGGCTTCTCCTTGTGGGTTAATCCACTCTCTTCCTCTAAGATTAATAGAGACTTTTACATCTTGCCCAACAGAATAATTATTTAATAAATCTGTTTTGTCTTGAATAAACTCTATCATAAGCATTTGCGGATACTGCTCATCTGTGGTAATTACAACCTCTCTTTTACGAAATCCATTGCTTCCAAAAGTTTGCACATCACCAATTAATTTAATTTTACCTATTACTTCCATACTTAACTATTTTTGTAAAAGCACTTTCCAAGCACTTTCTATGTCGTTTTTTTCTAAATATTCTTGAGCAAATGTATGTTTTTTTGCTTTTTCTAACCCAATAAATTCAGGGTGTTCTTTTGCAAAGTTATTAACATCTTCTAAGTCTGGTAAAGCTTCTACATTTGCTAACATTCCTAAATTGTTTCCTGTTAAAACTTCGCTTAATCGAATTTCATCTGGTAGTGCATCTACTCCTATACCTAGAGAGGAAATAGGTTTTGGAATTTCAAAAAAACCATCTCTAGCTCTAGAATAATAACTACCTCCTGCTCTTGCTACCAAATCAATTTTGTGCTGGTCTATGGTACCATCTTCTGCTAAAACATTTTCATCAATATGCATTTTTACTACTTCACAAACTATTAAATTTCCTGCTCCACCTTCTGTACCTGTATGGATAACTTCTTTTACTTTACATTCAAATTGTACAGGAGATTCTGCTACTCTTGGCGGTTTAACTTCTTCTGAATCTAGCATCGTAAATCCAGCTTTTACAAATTCGTTTACACCTCTTGGATACTCTGTACTACTTAAAGACATCTGCTGTACAATAGGATAACTAACTACATTAATTACAACTTCTTTAGTAGCCATAGCATTTTCTAATGTGTGTTTTATGGTATTGTCTCTTACCCTTCTAGCTGGAGAAAAAATTAACAAAGGTGGGTTAGAACTAAATACATTAAAAAAACTATATGGAGATAAATTAGGCGTGCCATCTTTATCTACAGTACTTGCAAATGCAATGGGTCTTGGCGCAACAGCTCCTAACAAATAGCCGTGTAATTTTCCGGTTTTTATATCCTTTGGATTTATAGTAAGCATTTCTAAATTTTTTAGTACGGTAAAGATACTATCTAATCTTGAAATGAGTTATATTGGTAATCTGTTATCTTTGTTTTTCATGAAGTTTTTAACAAATACGCAACTCTTTAAAAGAATAGCTTTAATTATATCGCTATGTATTGTATCGCTTATTTTGTGGAATACTTACGTGTTTTTCCAAAAATTTAAAAAAGCGGAGCGTTTAAAAATGGAAATTCATGGAGAAGCAATAAAAGAGTTAAATACAGAAAGTCTAGAAGAGCTTAATGAAAATATTTCTGGATTACCACTAACAATTATAAGCAGTACCAAAGACATCCCATTTATACTGGTGGATGAAAATGGAGAAATAAAAGCCTCTAGTAACCTTAACCCAAATCTTGAAAATGATGCGAATTACTTGCAAGAGCAACTGCAAATAATGAAGTCGCAAAACAAGCCAATAAAAGTAGAGTATTTAGGCACAACAGATTACATTTATTACAAAGACTCAGAATTATTAGATAAACTAACCTACTATCCATTAGCACTTATTTTAATTTTAGTACTTTTTCTAACCATTATTTATCTGTTTTATAATGCAAATAAAGCGGCAGAAACCAATAAACTTTGGACAGGAATGGCAAAAGAAACTGCACACCAAATTGGCACTCCTTTGTCTTCGTTATTGGGTTGGATTGCCATTTTAAAAACAGAAAATGTAGACGATGAATATGTAAATGAAATTGAAAAAGATGTACGTCGTTTAAATACCATTGCACAACGTTTTTCGAAAATTGGCTCTAAACCTGAATTACGTAAAGAAAATATAGTTAAAATTACCAAGCAAACTTTTGACTATCTTCAGTCTAGAAGCTCTAAACAAATTGAGTTTACATTTAAAAGTGAAAGTACAGAATTGTTTGCTTTATTAAACGAAGACCTGTTTGGCTGGGTTATAGAAAACGTAATTAAAAATGCAATAGACGCTATGCAAGGTAAAGGTAAGTTGCATGTGAATATTTACAACAATAAAAAAAATAGAATAATTCAAATTACGGACACAGGTAAAGGAATTCCAAAAAAATTATTCAAACAAATATTTAAACCAGGTTTTACCACCAAAAAAAGAGGTTGGGGTTTAGGCCTTTCTTTATCTAAAAGAATTATTGAGGGTTACCACAATGGAAAAATTTCGGTTTTAAAATCAGAGATAAATAATGGCACAACATTTCAAATTGTTCTAAAAAAAATGGAATAGTGTTATTCAAAATTTTTTGCCACAGCTCTTGCTATTGCATCAAATTCTTCAGTAGTTAGTTTTACTTTTTCTTGAAACTGCATGTCTGCCATTTTATTTATAGGTATTAAATGAACATGTACATGTGGTACTTCTAAACCAATTACAGACATTCCTATTCGTTTACAAACTATGGTTTTTTCTAGTGCTTTTGCAACTCGATAAGAAAAGCTCATAAGTCCTTGATATTCTTCTTTAGATAAATCAAATAATTTATTTTCTTCTCTTTTAGGAATAACCAATGTGTGTCCTTTAGCATTTGGATTAATGTCTAAAAAGGCATAAAAATTTTCGTCTTCTGCTATTTTATAAGATGGTATTTCTCCTTGAATTATTTTCGTAAAAATGCTCATAGTTTCTTTGGTTTTTGGTAAAGATACAAAATGAAGATATTTTATCTACACCTTAAATATTTCTTGATCTGTAAAGGCATAATTTACACTATTTGGTATTGGATTTCTAGTATTTAAACCCGTAAATAAACTAAAAGCAGGTAATATTAATTGGTGCTGATTGTATTGAAAGCAAGGCAAAGTAATAAATTGCCTCCCTTTAGCTTTTATTCGAACTCCTGGATGGTAATGACCAGAGATGCTAAACGTGTGTTTTTTTGCATGCTTTGGTTCATGCACAAAGGTAATAGTGTTTATAGTTAACGATTCTGGAATTATCTTTATTCCAAACTGCGCATAAGTAGTTTCATGTAAACGATCGTGATTTCCTTTTATTAAAAGCCAATCTATATTTTTAAATTGTTGCAACCACTTTTTAAATATTGTTAACTCTGTATTGTATTCTGCATGAAATAAATCGCCAACTACAATAATTGTACTTGGTTTAAAATGTTGTATTAATTGCAACAATCGCGCTAAATCTTTATCTAAAATAGAGGTAGGAACAGCAATACCACTTTTTTGAAAATGTGCGGTTTTTCCTATATGTAAATCGCTTAAAATAAGCGCATTTTTCTTTTTCCAATAAAGAGCTCTTTGGTTGGTTAGTGTAAACTCTTCTTGGTTACAATTAATTATTTCAGTTGCAATTGCAATAGTTTGCATTATTTTAAAGCTTGTTTTTTTATTCGTTCTATACGCTTGCTTAGTTCTTCATTTGTCATTGTACCTCTTAAACTATCCACCTTTAAAGGAAAACTTAAAGGTGTAAAATTGTTGGCCTTTTTCAAAATAATTTTGCTTTTAGAAATACGATCAAAAGCACCTTGCAGTCGTATTTTTTCTAATTCATAATCAAAAACTTCATTATAGGCTTGTCTTAATAATAAATTAGACGGTTCATAATCATTTAAAACCCTAAATATCAACCCAGAAGAAGATTGTAAACTTTTGTTGGTTTTTTTATTTCCTGGTTGTGTTTGCACTACTAAACCAGCAATAACAGCAATATCTCTAAACTTACGGGATGCCATTTCGCTTGCGTTAATACTTGCTGTAATATCTTGTATTAAGTTTTCTTTGGAAAATATTGTATGAATATTTTCTTTATTTAAAGGTATTTCTTGATCACTTAGCAGCTCAAAACCATAATCGTTCATAGCAATCGTAAAAGTTCTTTTTTCTATTAGACTTAAACGATAAGCGATTAAAGCCCCCATAATTTCATGTACTAATCTTCCTTCAAATGGATAAGCAAACAAATGATAACCTTCTTTAGTGGCTATCATTTCTACCAAAAATTCGTCATGTCTTGGAATATGAGAATAATTACCTTGCCTTGCTAACAATGGGTGCAAAAAATGCAATTCGCGTTCTCTAGTATTAGCTTGTAAAGCATCGCTTAATTTAAGACGTAAAAAATGAGATAAGTAGGAAGTTAATGGCAAGCGACCTCCTTTCCAACTTGGTGTAATAGCCTTCTTTTTCTTGCTTTTTTTTACTAAAACTGTCATGTCTTTTACTTGTTTCACTTCTAAAACACGACCACTTAAAATGAAAGCATCTCCTTTTTTTAGTTTAGATATAAAAAACTCTTCTATCATGCCAATATAGCCTCCAGAAAAGAATTTAACCAATAACATTACCTCACCAACAATTACCCCAATATTCATTCGATGTAACATGGCAATTCTTCTACTTTTTACCTTGTACAGTCCATCATCATCCAAAACTACTTTATGAAATTCTTCATAAGAAGTTAACGTTGTTCCGCCTTTGGTTATAAAATGAATACACCAATTAAATTCTTCTCTAGTTAAAAAGCTAAACGCAAAAGTTTGCTGTAATAATTCGAAAGTTTCTTCTGCTTTAAATCCTTCACCAACAGCTAGCGTTACTAAAAATTGCACTAAAATATCATACGTTAATACAAATGGTTTACGTTCTTCAATTTCTTGTTGTTTTACTGCTTCTTTTACTGCTGCAATTTCTATTAATTGCAAGGAATGTGTAGGAACAGCATATATTTTAGATACTTCAAAAGGAGAGTGCCCACTTCTTCCTGCTCGTTGCATAAATCTAGCAATTCCTTTAGCAGATCCAATTTGTATAACACAATCTACTGGCTTAAAATCTACGCCTAAGTCTAACGAAGAGGTACAGATAACTGCTTTTAAAAAACCTGAAGAAATGGCATCTTCAATCCAATTTCGCTGCACTTTATCAATAGAACCATGATGAATGGCTATTTGACCTATTAAATCTGGTTCTTCTTCTAAGATAATTTGGTACCACAACTCACTTTGATTTCTTGTATTGGTAAAAATTAAAGTTGTATTATGCTCGTAAATAATAGGTATAATTTTAGAGCTCATTTTCTTACCTAAATGACCTGCCCAAGACAACTCTTCTACTTCATCTGGCAAAACCGAAACTATTTTAAGCTTCTTCTTCTCTTTTGCCTTTATCATGGTAGTTTTTACTGGATAAGGGATTAAAACTTCTTTGGCTTCTTGCAGATTTCCTATAGTAGCAGTAATTCCCCAAATTCTTAGGCTTTTTGATAAATTTCGAATTCTAGCGATTGCCAATTCTGTAATAACCCCTCTTTTTGAGCCTAATAATTCGTGCCACTCATCAACAGCAATACAGTTTACGTTTTTAAACCACCTTGAATTTTTTTTCTGAGAAAATAATAAATGTAAGGTTTCTGGTGTGGTTAATAAAACGTCTGGCATAGCTCTTTCTTGACGCCTTCTTTCTTTTGTAGGTGTATCACCATTTCTAACTTCTACAGTCCAATCTAGTCCAATTTCTTCAACCGCTTCATGCATGGCTTTTGCAAGATCTTTTGCCAAAGAACGCAGTGGACTTATCCAAATTAATTTTAACCCTTTTTTATATGCAGACGGATTATTTAAATAATCTATTACAATTGCTAAAAAAACAGAATAGGTTTTACCGAATCCAGTTGGTGCTACTACCATACCACTATAACCTTGGTAAAATTTTTGCCAAGTTTGTTTTTGGAATACAAAAGGCGAATTTCCTTTAGAATCCATCCATTCTTTAATGATTTGAAATCCTTGAGTTTCTTTAAACGCTGCCATTTAAGGAGAAGTTATTAGTGCTTTAACGGTTTCTATAGTATCTATTTCTTCTACAGTTTTGTCTTTTCGCCAACGCTTAATTCTTGGAAAACGTAAAGCAACTCCACTTTTATGACGCTTGCTATAAGCGATACCTTCAAAAGCGAGCTCGAAAACTAATTCTGGTTTTACAGTTCTAACAGGGCCAAACTTTTCAATAGCATTTTTATTAACCCATTTAGAAATCTCTGTTATTTCTTTATCTGTTAATCCGGAATAGGCTTTTGCAACAGTAACTAGCTTATCTTCTACTCTAACAGCAAAAGTGTAGTCTGTGTATTTAGAACTTCTTCTTCCGCTTCCTTTTTGAGCATAAATCATTACTGCATCTATCGTTAATGGGTCTACCTTCCACTTCCACCAGTCACCTTTTTTACGACCAACATGATATGCAGATGCTTTTTGTTTTAGCATTAAACCTTCGCTATTATATGTTCTTGCATTTTCTCTTATAGGACGCAGTGCGCCCCAAGAATCAAATTGAATTATTGAAGATAATTGTAAGTTTTCTGAGGTGTTGTGCAAAAATAATTTTTCTAGTTGTTCTCTTCTAGTTTGTAAAGGTTTTTCCCGAATATCATTACCATTACATTCCATAATATCATATACATATAAACCAACTGGTATTTCTTCTAATAGTTTTTTTGTAACATTTTTTCTATTTAGACGTTTTTGTAGATCGTTAAATAATAAAACGGCATTGTCTTTTATGGCTAATATTTCTCCATCAATTACAAAATCTCCTTCTAGTTTTTTTATTGAATTTTCTATTTCAGGAAATTGTTGCGTAACTAGTTCTTCTCCTCTAGACCAAATATATACTTCTCCCGCTCTTTTTATAATCTGTCCTCGAATTCCATCCCATTTGTATTCTACCTGCCAATTATTTGGTTCTCCAAGTTCGTTTAACTCTTTTTCTAAAGCATAAGCTAAACAAAAAGGATATGGTTTAGACCTATCGTAATTAATATGTTTGCCTTCTAATAAATCTGAAAAAGAGATGGAATCTGGAGTCCAGTTTCCAATAATACTGTGCATTAATTGATTGGCATCTTTGCCAGTTAATTTTGCCAATGCATTAACCAAAGTTTTTTTGGAAACTCCAATACGAAAACTTCCACCAATTAGTTTGTTAAAGAGTAATCTTTGTTGGGCATCTAGTCCTTGCCAGGCATTTAAAACATAGGTTTTCTTCTCTATTTCAGATTTGGGTTTTAAATGCTGAAGTTCTTCCATCCAAGTATAGAGTGGTTTTTCTATTTTTTTATTTGGATTTGGGAGTAATAAGGCAAGGGTTTCCCCTAAATCGCCAACAGTACTGTAGCTTTCTAAAAAAAGCCATTCTGGCAGTTTAGTGAGTTGTATGCACCAACTTTTTAATAAAGTTGTCTTGACTGGTCTACTTGGTCTTTTTCCTGTAAATAGGGCAATAAGCCAAAGCTTGTCTTTGTCTTGTGCTGTAGAAAAGAATTGGATTAATGCTTCTATTTTTGCATTTGTTTTATTGGTAATTTCAATAGCTTGTATGAGTTTTGCAAAATTTTCCATTATACCTTTTCCTCTTTTTTCTCTTCTTTTTCTAGAGCTTCTTCTCCATATTCTGTTTTTAACTCGTATGCTTCAATTCCGATTTCATTAAGGTATTTAGCAAAAGTGGCTTGAGATCCATGTGTTACATACACCTTTTCTGCTTCAGTTGACTTTACGGCATCTAACAATCCTTTCCAATCAGAATGATCGCTTACTGCGAAACCTGCATCTACTCCTTTCCATCTTTTATTTCCTCTAATATGCATCCAACCAGAACAAATAGCAGTAGCTGCATTTGGTATTTTTTTTAACAATCTAGAACCCAACAATGCTGGAGGAAGTATAACAATTTTATTAGCTACGGAATCTTTATTAAAATCTGTAGTTAACTTTTTTGTTTCTGGCAACGCTATGCCTGCATTTTCTATTGCTTCATTCATGTTATGGATTGCAGAATGTACAAAAATAACATCTGTCTTTTCTAACAATTTTAACAATCGCTGTGCTTTTCCTAAGCTATATCCAAAAAATACGCTGGTTCTATTATTTTGTTGGTTATTTTGCACCCAGTGGTGTAATTCATCTTGTAATACTTGCTCGGATTTCCAATTATAAATTGGCAAGCCAAAAGTACTTTCTGTAATAAATGTGTGGCATTTTACAGGTTCGTAAGGTGTGGTAATAAAGTCTGGTTGCGTTTTATAGTCTCCTGAAAAAACTACGACTTCTCCTTTATATTCAAGTCTAATTTGCGCTGAGCCAATAATGTGTCCTGCTGGAAAAAAACTTAAGGAGACATCATTAATAGTTTTGGTTTGGTTGTATCCTAAAGTTTCTATAGAAATTGCTGCACCAATTCTTTGCTGTAAAATAGCTTTAGAATCTGAATGACATAAATAGTGTTTGTTTCCCCATCTTGCATGATCTGCATGACCATGAGAAATAACTGCATAATCTACTGGATACCATGGATCTAAATAAAACTTTCCTGGCACACAGTAAATTCCTTTCTTAGTAAACTTTATAAAACGCAATAACAAATGATTTACTTGTAAAAATACGACCTTAATTCTTCATAGTAAAAATTGAATTCTTAATCCTTTTTTAAAAAGAGTATTTATATATTTAACTTTAGTAAATGGATAGAGATATTGTACATAAAGAAATTATTACGGGGTATAGAAATTTTATTTATGAAAGATATGATTTCAAAAAAATAAAATCTTCTTATGATGTTCCAAAATCTATTACCAAAGATGTTTTAGATGAATTAAGAGATTATTACTTATTGCACATTTACCCAGAATATGCACAAAGAAAGGCTTTAGAATCTGCTTTTAATAGTTTAGACACTTATATTCAGAAACCACAAAGACTTCTTGGAATTTTATTAGATGCGTCAAAAATAATGTTTAAGTATGGAAGGAATATTCCAAAAATTTTAACTGCGGGCTTAAAAACACTTCAAACCTTTAAATCTGCTCAAAAATTTGAAAACACTTTGGTCTCTGAAGCAATACGGTTACAAATGAAAGGCCCTTATGATGCCGCTAAAATTAAAATACTTTTACAATCTATACCTAGGGAAGATATAAATGCTTTCATAAAAACATCGCAATCTTTATTTAACACGCTTCAAAATCGTCCGTTAGTAAAAAAAATAAAGCAAATCATAAAATTTATAATTTCTACAATGCAAAAAAACGCAAATCGTTATTCTAAAGAACAAATCAAAGGATTACAAATGGGCTATGCGTTAATAAATGAAGGAGATGCTTTGTTGCAATCTTTATCTAATAAAGAACAAAAGAGGTTAATTTTACTAATAACAAAAATTGAGACGGATATGTTAGACGGTATTTAAAAAATTGAATAAAACAATTTTATTTTCCCATTGTTATATAATAAAAAAAGCTTCTAATTACTTAGAAGCTTTTTCATTTAAGTTAAAGTTTTTATTCTTAAAATCGATAATTCAATATTAATTCTAAAGAGCCATTATCGTTTACCAGGTTAACATCCGAAGTTGTGATATCGTAGGCCATGCCAAATCGTAAGTTATCCAACACTTGATACAAACCATAGATTGCTGTCATTTCGTCTACACGATAATTTACCCCTGCTAATAACTTTTCTCCTATATCCATAGAAGCACCTACATCGTAAGAACTTGGAGCGCCTTCAACCGTTCGCATCATAAATCTTGGGGTTAATACTAGAGTATTACTCAACGTAAAGTTATACCCTCCTCCTAAGTAAAAGTGTGGCTTGTTTACTGCTGCCCTAGGAAAGTTTCCTTGCTTTTCGTAACGTTCGCCGCGTAAAAAGTTAGGGGTAGATATCGATACAAAAAACTTTTCGTTCTGGATATTTATTCCTGCTCCTACATGTGGGTTAAAAAAGGTTTGATTTTGAGAAAACAAAGGGTCTGTTCCTGGTGTAGATGCTCTTGTTAAATCAATATTCGTTGTTGCTCCTCCTAACTTTAATCCAAAGTACAATCGTGTTGCTTCATTTAAATTAATACCATAAGATAAGTCTACCGCAAAATCTGTTTGTCGTAACACAAACACTTGATCATTAATAAACGAGACTCCTATTCCTAAGTTCTTTGCTAATGGTCTAGAATAAGCGAAAGCTACCGTTTTTGGAGCATCTGGAATTCCAATAAATTGATTACGATACACCATATTTAACTGTGGACGCTCACCAATTCCTGCAAAAGCAGGATTGATGATGTTCATGTTAAAATTGTATAAAGTAAAGTTTGGATCTTGCTGTGCTTTTGCTTCTACAGATAGCAATAGAACAAAAGCGATGATTAAGGTTGATATCTTATATGTATTCATGATTGTTTGTCTTTGTTGTTGTTTGGTTTGCATGGTTTTCTGTAGATTAATAATTAATATATAACCATCCTCGTACTAGTTCTGTTCCGTCTCCAAGATCGATAACAAATACATATGGCCCTACTGGCAACCTTGCGCCTCCTGTTGCTTGGTTAGAAACGCCATCCCATGTATTCTGGTAAGAACGCTGTCTAAATACTAGTTTACCAGACCTATTGTATACGCTTACTCTATTGTTTGGATACAATTCTATATTCTTAATAGTCCATCCATCATTAACACCATCTCCGTTTGGAGAAAAACCATACGATTTTGTTTCTTTAATTATGTTAGAACAACTGCTTACATCTGAGTCTAAACTATCTACAATACCATCACCATCACAATCTTCTTCTGTATCGGTAACACCATTTCCATCGTAATCATCATCACACACATCTGGTATTCCATCACCATCTGTATCTAGTGTATCTATTGTAATACTAAACGCAGAAGAAACGGAACTTTGGTTACCTAAAACATCAGTTGCTATCGCTGTAATCGAAACCAATCCGTCTGCTAAAATATTTGCTGTATTATCAAATGTAAAGTTGCCTTGTGTATCGGTCTGTGTTGTTCCTACAGAACTATTATTTACAAACACTTCTACGGTTGCTCCTGCTTCCGCAGTTCCGAAAATAAGCAAGGTATTATCTGCTGTAATATTTTGTCCGTCAGAACATCCTACCTCAGAAACTCCAGTAATTACAGGTGCATTTGGTGGCGTTAAATCTACTTGTACTTCTAAATTTGCTTCGGCATTTGGATTACCAGCTGCATCTGTTGTTGCACCTTCTATCACATCTATGAATAATGGCCCATCTGCTTGTGGTGTCACAGTTCCTGTAAATACAATATTATCAGAGGAACTAAGAGTACCCAATGTTCCATTAGTTACCAACACATCATCTTCCGTAAAGTTTACTACTGCTTCACTAAAAGTTATACTTACATTAAAAGTTGTGTTTAGTGGACTATTTGCTGTTGTAGCTATTGTTGGAACTGGTGATGTAGCATCATAAACTAATCCAAATGTATTAGAGGCTGTGTTAGAATTTCCTGCATTATCTGTTGCTATTCCTTGCGGAATAATCACTGTTACTTGTCCATCGTTTGTTGGTGTAATTGCGACTGTCCAACTTAAACCTGCTGTGATATTTGTAAAATTAGACAGAGTTCCGTTTGTAACGGTGATGTCTGTTGCTTCAAAATCTGTTACAGGCTCATCAAAGGTAATCGTTACTTCAAAGCCTTCATTGGTTGGGTTATCTACCGTACTTGTAAGAGTTGGTTCTGGGTTACTTGTATCTATGGTAACTAAAGGTCCTGTTATTACTTCAGATCTATTACCAGCTGCATCTTGCATTACATAGTCTAATGCCACACTTTGTCCGTCTTGTACACCATTACTTTGATAAACCTGACCAATTGGTAATTCACTATCAAACATTGTAATGTTTGGTATTTCTAGAAGAGCTGTTGATGAATTTCCAGATGAAAATACAAACAATGTAGCTGATTCTCCTTGGTATTGCACCAATTCTGTATAATCGTAATTTGTTGTTAATGCAGTAACTGCATTTGGTAATACTGGTGCTGCAGGTGGTGTACTATCTTCTATAATAGTTGGTACATCTACTGCATTAGATTTGTTTGTCGCTTCATCAATAGCAATGACTACAAAATTATTTTCTGCATCTTGTGTTAAATTTATCTCTATAGACCAACTATTATTTGCTACAGTAGCACTTGCCAAAGATGTTGTAGTGTCTGCTACACCATCATTATCTGCATCTAAGTATGCGTGCACTACAACGCCATTTTCATTATGTGTTCCACTAATTATATGGGTATCTGCATTGGTATAAATTGTAGCCTCTGGACTGACAACTACTGGAATCTCCGGACTTGTATTATCGTATGGAATTCTTATTTGATTAGATGTGATGTTTCCATTGCTTGCAACATCGTCTGCACTATTCTCAGGCAAGCTAACTGTTACTTCTCCATCTGTTGTTGGTGTAATGGTAGCAGAATACGACGTTCCTGAACCTGTAAAGTTTGAAGCTGTTCCATTATTTATTGCTAAATCTTCTACGGTAAATCCGGTTACTACTTCATCAAAAGTCACTGTAATATCAAAACTAGTATTGATAATACCACTGCTTGCTGTTGTTAGACTTGCTGTTGGTCGAATACCGTCTACAAGAATATTTGCTGTATTTGTAGCATTAATCGAAAGAGCAGCTGCAAGCAGGTTACTAGAACTAACTATAGTTGCTCCGTTTAAAGAAATTGCAGCTGCAATCTCTATTCCGTCTGCATCTAAATCTCCTTCTTCAACAATATAAGTAAACTTAGCAACATTAGTATTCGTAACAGGCTCTGATAGTGTTGCATTAACTGTTGCTGCTCCTATTTGTATTGGAATTACTGGTGAACCTGTAATACTAATGTTAGTAGCATAAGTAAGCGTAATCTCTAGTACAGATCCTATTCCATAGTTTCCACTTGTTGGTACTTGTACTTGGGTAATTGCTGGGGAATCATTATCTATAATTGTTACAGTTCCAGAATCTGTTGCTGTAATAAAATCCTCAAAAATGGTATTGTCTACATTAGATAAAGAAACATTTATATTCTCTGAAGGCTCTGCTGAAGTATCGTCTACAATTTTGATTACTACATTTTGTGTCTCTCCTTCATTTCCTACAAAAGTTAGCGTCTGTGTTGCAATAGGCTGGTAATCTGTAGTGGAAGAAGCTGAACCATCTTGTACATTTACATCTACACTAAAACCTCCTTCTACGGCATTATCTAGTGTCGCTGTAACTGTTATATCGCCATCACCCTCATTGACCACTACATCTTCAATAGTTACTGTAGCTGTATCATCGTTAGTGATATACACTTGTGCCGCTGATGATGTATTTACAGCTAAAGATGTGCCTGATAGGTTACCTAGCCTTGCCGTTAAAACTTCTGTTGCCTCTACTTTGGTATCTGCGGTTGGTGTAATTGTAAATGTTTGCTCTTCTCCTGCAGTACCAGCAAATGTTAGTACTACGCCTGATAATTGTGTAAAATCATTATCTAAGGTTCTAGCGGTTCCTTCTGCTGTTCTTGCATTTACAGTAAAACCTCCTTGAACAGGGTTATCTAACCTTGCAGTAACAAGAATACCCCCTGCATCTTCTGCTCCCGATTTATTGGTTAACGTTACTGCTGCAACATCGTTGTTTTGTATGGTTCCAATAGCTGTTCCATCTACAATAATTCCAAAAGCAGATGGGCTGCTTAACGTTACTGTAAATGTCTCATCTGCTTCTAACATAAGGTCGCCTGTAATTGGAACAGTTATCGTTCCACTTGTCTCACCTGCATTAAAGGTTAATATTCCTGTAGTAGCGTTATAATCACTTCCTGAATTTGCGGTATTATCGCTAGTTGCATAATTTACTGTTACTGCTGTAGGTGCTGGTTTATCTAAGGTAACTGTAAAATCCATATTGGAATTGCCTGTATTACCTTCTACTACCATTTGATCTGCTATACTAATATTAACACTATCATCGTTAACAATAGTAACTGTTGCAGTATCGGTAACGTCTATGTTTGCAGCATTTACAACTCCTGAGTTTAAACGTGTCATTGATACTGTTAAATCTTCATCAAATTCTGCTTTAACATCTACTGTAGGTATTACTGTAAATGTTTGGGTTTCTCCTGCAGTTCCAGCAAAATTTATGGTTTGTAAGAGTGTTGTATAATCACTATCTGCTAATGTTGCTGTTCCATCTGCAGAAACTACATCAAAA
Organism: uncultured Polaribacter sp.; assembly: GCA_964477255.1. Lineage (GTDB taxonomy): Bacteria > Bacteroidota > Bacteroidia > Flavobacteriales > Flavobacteriaceae > Polaribacter. The sequence continues at coordinate 10,054 of CAYZDK010000030.1, read as the reverse complement.
CTAAATCCTCCTTGCACAGCAGCACCTAAAGTAGCTGTAAGTGTTATTGCGCCATCATCTTCGTTACCATTAACATCTGCTATTGTTACTGTTGTTGTGTCATTATTTTCTATAGTTACAGATGCAGTATCTGTAATATCTACAGATGAAGTGGCTACCGTTGTTGCTACAACATTAGACATGTTTATTTGAAATACTTCGTCTGCTTCTACAATACCATCATCTACTACTATAACCTCTACTGTTTGGGTTTCTCCTGCAGTTCCTGTAAAGTTAAGGGTTGTTCCTGATAAAGCTGTAAAATCTGCTGGTGCAGCTGCTGTGCCATTTACCGTGGAAATACCAATACTAAAACCACCATCTACTGCATTAGTTGCTGTTGCTGTTAGCGTAAAAGTTCCATCTTCTTGCTGAGAAATATCTGCAATTGTTACTATAGTTTCGTCATTGTTTTCTATAGTATAGGTATGTGAAGAATTAGTACCTAAAGTAGCATTTGTTGGACTAGATAAGGTAATAATAACGGTTTCGTCTGCTTCTACTAAAACGTCATCTATAATACTAGCTATAGTTAGATTTGTATTAGTATCCCCTTCATTGATAGTTATCGTGCCATTTGCCAAAGTAAAATCGACACCTTCTGTTGCAGTTCCAGTAACCGTATAATCTACAGTTACATCTCTTCCACTTACGGCGTTAATATCAATTTGCGTGTTAGCGCTTGCAACACTTTCTAGGCCTTTGCTAGTTGCTGTACTAAAACTAATTGTTGGAGGAGTATCATCGTCCGTTATTGTACTTGTTACTTCTTGTGTACCATTTTCACTACCATTGGTTACTGATGTAATTTCAATGGTAATATCTTCATTATCTTCATCTAAAATGTCTTGAACAGCAGTAAGTGTTGCAGTTCCTGTAGTATTACCTGTTGGTATAACAATACTTGTTGTAGATAACGAAAAATCATTGGTTAGCGTTGCTTGGCCTCCTGACTTTACTGCGATACCAATAGTAACATCTTGATCACTTAATGAAGATAAAGTTGCTGTTATGGTATTGGTACCAGCTGCTTCTGCAAAGGTTGCATCGCTTTGTGATAAGGATACATTAGGTTCTGCTAAAGTAGTTATATCTACTTTTGTTGGGGATGTTTGGATGTTTCCATAACTATCATTAGCTACAACATATACATCATAAGCCGTTTCTGCAACAAGTCCTAAAATACTAAAATCATGAGTAAAACTTGCTGCAGATACTGCTTGATTTCCGCTAGTTATAGCTGCATTGTTACTAGCATCGGTTCCTGATTGAACTTGAATTGCAGTTGGAGCTGTTGCGCCATCTGCAAGTACCACATAATAAATAGTACCAGATTCATCAATATCTGTATTAAGAGTTAACGTGGTTTGAAGAATCGAAGATGCAGATGGTGTACTATTTTCAAAACTTGGTGGCGTGGCATCATTTTCCAAACCTAAAGTTGCCCCTGCTCTAACAAAATCTGCACTATCATCATCTGTATCTGTACCATTAGGAGACCTTTGTACAGATTCGTCTGCGATAGAAGAAGCATTACCTGTAGGTGCTTCTCCTGCACCACCTCCTAATTGAACTTGATCTACTATGGTACCATCTGGATCTTTTAAAGTTATTTCAACATCATTATTCATAGCTACAGTTCCGCTACCTGTAACATTACCTAGTACAATAAAATCTCCAGCCTCAGAATTTGTAAATACCCCTGAACCCATAGTAATATAATTTGAAATTACAAACGTACCATTCTGCTCTAAATCTCCTGTTACTTGTACGCCGTCATCAATTTCTAAAGACCACCCTGTGAAGTCGATTCCGGTAGAATTGATAAATAGTTCAACCCATTCATCTACATCAGAAACAGTTCCTGTACCAACTACTCCATTAAAATTATTGGCACTCCAATCTTGCTGAGGATTCGTTACTACTTCGTTGATAACAACATCAACTGTAGTAAAATTGTAAGTCGTAGCATCATTAATGCCTGCGTAGGAATTACCCGCTAGATCAGTAACGGCAGTATTGTCTACCTCAACATGGTAATTGGTACCTTTTTTTAATAATCCTGCTGGATTTATAGTTATAACATTTGCATTGAAAGTAACTTCGCTTGCTGTAGCAACATTAAATTGTTCAAAAACACCAACTCCTGTCTCGAATATTGTTATGTTTCCTGTTCCAACTGCTATCGTCTCATTAAAAGTGATAGAAATGTTTTGACCAAATAATACATTCGAAGCATCATCTGTGGGAGATAAAAGCTGAACTAATGGATTTGTACTGTCTTCGGTTATCACAGGCACATCTTCATCATTAGAAGTATTGCCTGCTGCGTCTTCTGCTTTTACTACAAAATTATTAGCACTGTCTGCAGTTAAATTTACAGAGAAACTCCACGCATTCCCAGAAACAATAGAGCTTCCTAAACTAGTGGTATTATCTGCAACCCCATCATTATTCGCATCTGCAAAGGCATGAATGGTAACCCCATTTTCAGAGTGGGTTCCGCTTATGGTTTGCGAAGCTGCATTTACATATATAACAGTAGTAGGACTTGTAACTACTGGATCTGCTGGTGATGTGCTGTCTTCAGTTATTGTAGCTACATCTATATCATTAGAAGTATTCCCTGCTGCATCTTCAGCTTGTACTACAAAATTATTAGCACTATCCGCCGTTAAGTTTACAGAGAAACTCCAAGCATTTCCAGATACAGTTGCACTACCTAGACTTGTTGTATTGTCTGCAACTCCATCATTATTCGCATCTGCATAAGCGTAAACGGTAACACCATTCTCTGAATGTGTCCCTGAAATACTTTGTGATGCAGCATTTATTACTACAGCTGTAGACGGAGTAGTTACTGTTGGGTCTGAAGGTGGTGTTTCGTCATTTAAACTCGCCGTGTTATTGGAAGTTTGGTTTGCACTTGCGGCATTTCCTAAGGCATCAAAAACACTTGAGCCATCCGCTAAATCAATTTCTAAAGTTTCTGAACCATCAGGGGTTCCTGTATATGAAAAATTCACTCGAACTGTAGTTTCTCCTCCAGAGAGTCCTCCTCCACCAGTTGTGGTTACACTTGTTATTGATGGACTTGTAGCTGTGCCTCCTGAAATTGAAAGATCAAAATCAGTTACTTCTAAGGCTCCACTTCCTCCATTAGTATCGAAAACACCTTCAGTAAAAGTAACATCTATAAAACTATTGTCCGATGCAAGGCTTACAGAAGAAACTGTTGGTGGTGTTATATCAAAAGTAATACTTGTAGCATTTACAGTTGATGCGCTGTTACCTGCTGTATCTTGTCCGTTAAAACTAATAGTGTACACTGTGCCACTTACTAGAGTTGGTGCATTAGTTAACGAGGATAAAGCCCTAGTACCTGCATTTAATTCAGAACCTGAAAGATTAACATTATGCGGTGAACTGGCATCAGGTGAACCTGAAGTTCTAGTAAAAGAAACTGTACCAGAAGCCAAAGCTTCTGATAAAGCATACCCTACATTCGAATTACTAACGTTGCTACCCGAAGCTGGGTTTACTGCGCTGAATACAGGAGCTGCAGTATCTATAACAATAGACAAAGCACTTGACGCTGAACTAGTGTTGTTTGCTGCATCTGTAGCTGTTGCTGTTATATTATGGGAACCTTGAGATAGTGAACCACTTGTATAAGTCCAGTTTCCACTTCCATTGGTAGTTGTTGTACCTAAAGTACCATCTACACTAGAAATTACGGTAACAGTTGCATTGGCTTCTGCTGTTCCGTTAAAAGTAGGTGTGTTATCATTGGTGATATTGTCTGAATTAGAACTCCCTATATCTGAAGAAGCTGCTAAGTCTGGTGTGCTTGGGCTAGAAGGCGCTGCAGTATCTATAACAATTGACAAAGCACTTGAAGCTGAACTAGTGTTATTTGCTGCATCTCTTGCAGTTGCTGTAATACTATGGGAACCTTGAGAGAGTGTGCCACTTGTATAAGTCCAGTTTCCGCTACCATTTGCAGTTGTTGTACCCAAAGTACCATCTACACTAGAAATTACGGTAACTGTAGCATTAGCTTCTGCTGTTCCGTTAAAAGTAGGTGTATTATCGTTGGTGATATTGTCTGAATTAGAACTTCCTGAATCTGAAGCTGCTGCTAAATCTGGGGTGCTTGGGCTAGAAGGCGCCACATTATCTACTATAGTAATACTAAACTGTTTGGCAAAATTAGCAGTACCATCATTTGTATTGATTCTTACACTATAATTTCCAGGAGTTAGAGCAGTAGATGTTCTTAATGTAGCTCCACTGATATTAAAGCTACCATTATTTGTACTTCCTGTTCCAGAAACTAGAGTATAAGTATGTGTATCACCACTATCAGCATCTGTTGTAGATAAATTACCCACATTAGCATTTGCTCCGGTTGCACTTTGGTTTATTGAACTAGAAGAAAGACTAATGTTTGTTGGTGAACTATTTGTTGGTACTAAAGATGTGTTTGTTCCTGTAGCATAAAACAACTGTCTATCTCCACCTCCAGAAACATTTGGCCCATTATATAAAACCATTGCAGTTCCATCACTTGCAATAAAAGAAGAAGGAAAACTACCACCTGAAGTTGGGGTATGGCTACCTGAGCTTATTGTCCAGCTAGAACCTGATTTTTGAACCGCTGTTTTATAGGAGCTAACAAAAGTAGTAGGGTTATAATCTATAAAAAATAAACACTTTGTGCCATCAGATAAGATATTAAAAAAGTTTTGTTGTATAAAATCATCAGAGGATATCCCAGAAATAGAACCAGTTGAAAATGATCCTGTAGACTTCGTTGAATATCGTATTCCTGAGGGACCATAAGACATTATGTGAACTGAATTATCAGTAGGATCAATTTCAATATCATTATTTCTACCTTCACCTGCTGTGGTTGCACCTGTTATAATACTAGTTGGTGCTGCCCATCCTGCATCTCTACCATTCGCTGCATTAGCCGTTTGTGATCCAGTACCAGTATACACCGTATACATTAATGTTCCATCACGTCCTGTCCCATCAACTTCTGCCATCCAAGCAAAATGAGGATTACCACTTGTGTCAAGCGCCATTGATAGATCACCTACTTCGTTTGAAGACCCTCCTTGAAAATAAGGGTAGGAAGTTACCCAAGTATTCGCAGCATCTCTTCTGTGATGAATAACGGTATATAACCTATTATAAGATTGGCCTGCATAAGAAACTGGATTTTCACTAATCGTAAATTGTGCTCCAATGTGGACAATACCGGTGCTTGATACACGAATTATTGGATCATCTACATTTCGTGATCCACCTGAACTACTGTAACTACTAACACGCTCAAAAGACCAAGAGGTACCGTTGGTACTATAAGCATACACAATACCTCTAGGCTGTGTACAACAGCCTCCTCTATTATCACTACCTCGAAAGGCAACATGAAATGTACCAGTACTTCCAATAGCTAGAGAAACATCATCAGAGGCTGAGTCAAAAGTTGTAGCGCTGAAGACAGCTGACATATTATAAGAACCCACTTGTGTCCATGCAGTGCCTGTCCAGCGTAGTAATTTATACACAGCTGCTGTTCCTGAGCCATCACGCCACATGGCGTATAAATCACCCGTTACTGGATGTTCTGCAATAGAGTTATAGTTCCAAGCACTTCCATTTCCATTTCCTACTACTCCACTTGAAAATGAAGATTGTGAAAATGTTATATTAGAAATAAAAAGCGTGGATAATACACATAAAATAAAAGTAATTTTTTTCATAAATTTTTATTTAAAAGGAAAGAAAAATGAAGGTACTCTGCAAGAGGATAACACATAAGTGTAGTTTTTTCAGTTCATTATTTTAGTCGTTTTAAAGATAGAGCCAATTATCATAACAAAAAAACTTTTTTTGTGTAATTAAAAGTTTAACTAACGTATTTACAGATTATTGAATTTTATACTATTTGAAAATATATAGTACATAATAAGTTACACCTAAAAATGCTCCCATGCTACTCCCTATCATCGTGCATATTAGTATATTGGAAAGTGCATGAAACGAGGTTTGGAAAATCTGGAAAAATTGGAAATAATAGAAAATTAGGGAAGTAAAGTCGAAACAACTACTCTAAAATAAAAAAACCTTCCATCTTTTGCGATGGAAGGTTTTTTGTTGGCCTACAAGGACTCGAACCTTGAATATCGGTACCAAAAACCGGTGTGTTACCAATTACACCATAGGCCATTGTTTTTCTTAGCGGTTGCAAATTTAAAACTTACTTTCTATTTTCCAAAGGTTTTTCAAATATTTTTACCTTTAACAAACATTTATGAGCAAATGCCGTTTACTAATAAACATACCAAAGTAATTTATTCATATTTATTAGTAAATTCGCCCAGACATAACTAGAAAACAATGACCTTAACAAACTTTAAAAAGTGGAACCTTATTTTAGGTTGGATAACCTTTGTAATAGCTTTAGTTACTTACAGCTTAACTATAGAACCTACAGTTAGCGCTTGGGATGTTGGAGAGTATATTGCAACTTCGGTAAAACTAGAAGTAGGACACCCTCCAGGTGCACCTCTATTTCAAATGCTTGGCGCTTTCTTTGCAATGTTTACGTCAGATGTAGCGGAAATAGCTAAAATGGTAAACTTTATGTCTGCCTTAGCTAGTGCTTTTACCATTCTTTTTATGTTTTGGACCATGAGTAATCTTGGAATAAAGCTTGCAAAAAAATCAGGAAATCTTAAGGAGGGAAAATACATTGCTATTTTAGGTAGTAGTGTAGTTGGCTCACTTGCTTACACATTTTCAGATAGTTTTTGGTTTAGCGCCGTAGAAGGTGAGGTTTATGCAATGTCTTCTTTTTTAATGGCTATCTTATTTTGGTTAGGCTTAAAATGGGAAAGTGAGATAGAAACACCTAGAGGTAACAAATGGCTGGTACTTATCAGTTTTATTGTTGGTTTATCTTTTGGGGTGCACATACTATCCCTACTAGTTATACCATCTATAGTAATGTTGTATTTTTTTAAAACCTATAAAAACATAAACTTAAAAACAACTGCTGTTGCATCTGTTTTTTCCGTATTAGTTTTGGTTTTGGTTTTTAAATTTATATTTCCGTTTACTTTAAAGTTTTTTAGTGCTACGGAACTATTTTTTGTGAATACAGTTGGTTTACCATTCGATTCTGGGTCTATTATAGCTGCTTTAGTTCTTGTTGCCCTCTTTTATTACGGGATTCACTATTCTAGAAAAAAGCAAAAGATACATCTTAACACATTTATTTTATCATTACTATTTATGGTAATTGGTTTCTCTACATGGATGATGTTACCAATTAGAGCTAATGCAAATACTACCATAAATGAAAATAACCCTTCTAGTGCTCGTGAATTATTAGCGTATTATGAAAGAGAGCAGTATGGAGATGCTAATGTGTTTTATGATACGTATTATTCTAATGCATACAACAGACAACAAGATCCGAAAAATCCTACAAAAGATGATAAACCTAAATACGAAAAAAAGGTAGTTGACGGAAAAGATAAATATGTTATTGTAAATAAGTACAAAGATGTATTACCTAATTGGTCTGATAAACACAAAGGATTTATTCCTAGAATGGTAAACCCTGCTTCCGAAAAAATGTATAAAAAAATTGCAGGAATTCCTGCAAATAGCACTAGACGCCCAACTTTTGCAGAAAACTTAAAATTTATGTTTAGCTATCAATTTGGCTACATGTATGGACGTTATTTTATGTGGAATTTTGTTGGTAGACAAAACGATTTACAAGGGCAATTAGATATTTTTAATGGAAATTGGATAAGTGGCATTAAAGTTATTGATGAAGCTAGATTAGGATCGCAAGAAAAATTACCTCCTCAAGTTTTAGAAAATAAAGGGAGAAATACCTATTATTTTCTACCGTTAATCTTAGGTATTATTGGCTTGTTATATCACATAAAATGGGATAAAGAAAACTTTTATACATTGTTACTGTTTTTTGTATTTACAGGTTTTGCTATTATTTTTTACACCAACCCAAAACCTTTTGAGCCCAGAGAACGCGATTATGCTGTTGTTGGTAGTTTCTACATTTTTGCTATGTGGATAGGTTTTGGAGTTCTTGCTCTTTTCGAATATTTCCAAAAATTAGCAAACCCAAAAACAATTGCAATAGCAGTTTCTGTTGTTTCATTATTGGCGGTACCAAGTTTAATGGCTAGCGAAAATTGGGACGACCACGATCGTTCTGGAAGATTTACTACGCGTTTAAATGCACAAGCATACTTAGAGAGTACAGACCCTAATGCAATTATGTTTACTATTGGAGACAACGACACTTTTCCACTTTGGTACATGCAAGAAGTAGAGGGCATAAGAACAGATGTGAAGTTAATTAATACCAGTTTATTTCAAACAGATTGGTATATAGACCAAATGAAACGTGCCACATATGATGCACCTCCTATTCCGTCTCAACTAGAACATGACGATTACAAATATGGTAGTTTAGACGCTGCATACTATTTTCAAGAACTATTTCCACAGTTAAAAGATTCGGTTTTAGAACTCGATTACTTTATGAAGTGGATTAAAAGTAAAAGTGATAGAACTTATTATGATTTAGAGGAAGATGGTGTGCCAGAAAAAGTTTTACCAACTAGAAAAATTCGAATTCCTGTGAACAAAGAAAACGTCTTAAAATACGGAATTGTAGCACAAAAAGATGCAGATAAAATTGTACCTTATATAGACATTACTATTGATAGAGTTATTGGAAAAAATTCTATTCTAATGCTAGATATCTTAAATAATTTTGATTGGAAGCAACCAATTTACTTTACAGGTGGCTCTAATACAGATAGCGAATACATTTGGATGAAAGACTATCTGCAATTAGATGGTGTAGCTTTTAAATTGGTACCCATTAAAACGCCAACCAAAACTTTTAATGAAGCTGGAGAAATTATTCGAGAAAAAACATTATTTGATATTGGTAGAATAGATACCGAAAAAATGTATGCCAACATTAAAAAATGGGAGTGGAAAAATATTAATAGTGGAAAGATTTATTTAGACGAGCAAACTCGTAGAAATGCTATTTCTTTACGTAATAGTTTACTACGACTTTCTTCTGCTTTTGCAAAAGAAGGCGATACTGCAAAAGCTAAAGAAGTACTAGACTTGTCTATAGATAAAATGCCTATTAAAGATTTCGATCATTATAGTCTTTCTTTAGAATATCCTAAGTTTTATTACGAGCTTGGAGAAGAAGAAAAAGCAAGAGCTGCTGCAAAAACATTAATAAAATTATTTAGAGATAAATTAGTTTGGTTTAGTACATTCTCTGAGGCAGATTTCGATATAATCTTCGAAGATTTCGATGTAACTTTTAGGTATTTGTACAGAGGTGTTATAGATCAAGTAGCGCAATATGATTCGGATAAAGAATTCGTAAAAAAGTTACAAGAAGAATTTAATGATACTTTAATGCTCTTTGAAAGCATTCTTCCAGAAGAATAACAAAACTAAAAAAGGCTCGAGAATTAACTCAGAGCCTTTTTTTTGTTTATTACTTAAACAATCTATTCTACATATTTTTGCACTAAACCAATTAAAGTGTTAGCATCTTGAAATCCTGTTTGTCTCCACTTCATTTCACCATCCTTATAAATCATAAACGTTGGATTCCCTTTAACACGAAGTGCTTCTGCAAGCGTTTCATTTTTTTTGATATCTATTTTAATTACTTTAGCTCTATCTCCTAGCGCAGCAGCTACATCACGTAAAGTATCTACACTGCTCTCTACATCTTCCCATTCTGTATAAAAGTCAATTAAAACTGGCTTATCTACGCTAATTAACTCTCCGAATTTTGTCATAATTTTTATTTAAAAATGGACTACAAAACCTCTATTTGTTAGGCGGTGCCTAATACAAATATATACAATTTTCTTAAATATGCTGATTATCAAGCTTTTTTCAATTCTATAACAGT
>CAYZDK010000029.1:0-31642 GCA_964477255.1 uncultured Polaribacter sp. | reverse complement strand
CATCTTTTGAAGATGTTTTTGTTTTTGATTCTATTTTAGATCGAAATTTATCGTCCTGGGAAGCAGTTTTTAAGACCTACCAAAAGGAAAGAAAAAAAGACACTGATGCTATTGCAGATTTGGCTATCGATAATTTCTTTGAAATGCGAGATCATGTGGCTAATCCGTTGTTTAAAGAAAAGCGAAAGATTGAGATGGATTTAGAAAAACATTTTCCAGAGCGCTATTTCTCTAAATATTCAATGGTTACCTTTAACGAAAACATTGGGTATCATAAAGCCATGCAAATTGGTAGAGCACAAGACAAGGCTTTGTTGAATTTAATTGCTGATGAAAAGGTAAACACGCATTTAGAAATGAATAAAGAAGAGTTAAAATTAATTTTAGAAATTGTAGAAAGGGAGACAAAAGAAATTTTAAAAGAAGATAATATAGCAGGATTACAATCATGAAAGAAAAAAAAGTAACGCCAAGAGGGGCTTATCCTCATGTTAAAGTAGTAGGAGATTTTATTTTTGTATCAGGAACAAGTTCTCGTAAAGCAGACAATACCTTTGAAGGTGTAGAGCTTATTGATGAAATGGGTACAAAAAAACTAGATGCTTATCTACAAACTAAAGCTGTTTTAGAAAATATAGATCGTAATTTAAAAACAGTTGGTGCAAGTTTAAAAGATGTGGTGGATGTATCTTCATTTTTGGTAAACATGAACGATTTTGCAGATTATAACAGAGCTTACGCAGAATTTTTTGATAAAGAAACTGGGCCAACTAGAACTACAGTTGCAGTACACCAACTGCCACATCCAGATTTGGTTGTAGAAATTAAAGTTACAGCTTACAAAAAACAATAAATGAAAAAACTATTTTTCTTTCTTTTCCTAATTAGTATAACTGGCTTACAGTCGCAACAAAAGTGGAGTAATCTAGTTCATAACAAAATGCCTGAGGTTATTACCATCCATAAAGAGTTTGTGAGTATTGCTAATTTGCCTGAAAACAAGAAAAAGATGTTTGAAAATATGGCTTGGGTAAAGCAGAAATACACAAAATTGGATTTTACTTTTCAGGAATTAAAATCTTCTACGTTACCCGTTTTATTTGCTGAAAAAATAGTGGATGAAAATTTTAAAACCGTACTATTCTATTTTCATTTAGATGGGCAACCTGTAAACCCAGAGGCTTGGAATCAAAAAGATCCTTTTTTACCAGTTTTAAAAGCAAAAGAAGAAAATACTTGGAAAACTATTTCTTGGGATAGTATTAATACGAATATAAATGACGAATGGCGAATTTTTGCAAGAGCAGCTGCAGATGACAAAGCGCCAATTGTAATGCTTTTATCTGCATTAGAATTGTTACAATCAAAAAATCAGGCACCAAAGTTTAATATCAAAATTATATTCGATTTAGAAGAAGAGTATGGTTCTAACGGATTTTTATCCACTTTAGAAAAATACAAACATAAATACGATGCAGATTATTTTATTATTATGGATGGTCCTGCGCACAATACCAATCAACCTACATTAACTTTTGGATGTAGAGGTATCGCTACATGCAGTATTACCACTTATGGCGCAAAATTACCACAACATAGTGGGCATTATGGAAACTATGTGCCAAATCCTGTGTTTACTTTGTCTAGATTGTTGAGTTCTATGAAAGATGAGAATGGTAGAGTTTTGATTAAGGATTTCTATAAAGGGATAGCTCTATCTGAAGAAGCCAAAAAAATATTAAATGATGTTCCAGACAACACAAAAGCAATTAATGATAATTTGTTGATATATCAACCAGAAAAAGTAGGAGCAAATTATCAAGAGGCATTACAATACCCTTCTTTAAATGTTCGTCAAATAGGGACTTCATGGAAAGGAAAAGGATTAAAGACGGTTATTCCAGAATATGCCAGAGCAGATATTGATGTGCGTTTGGTTGCAGAAACAGATGGAGTTAAGCAGCTTCAAAAAATTAAAAAACACATTCAAAGTCAAGGCTTTTTAGTTTTAGACAGAGCGCCAACGGATAAAGAACGTTTGTCTAACTCTAAGATAGTAACTTTTACAATGAACCCTGGAGTAAACGCTTTTAAAACCGATATAAACTCCCTTTTTGCGCAGCAACTAAGAGAAAGTTTAACCCAAACTTTTGGCAAAGCACCAGTTAGTATACCCACAATGGGAGGCACTGTGCCTATAATTCCTGCAATAAATGCGTTGCAAATTCCTGCTATTATTGTGCCTATGGTAAATATGGATAACAACCAACATAGCCCAAATGAAAATATTAGAATAGGAAACTTAAGACAAGGAATTCAAATTTGTCTATCTATTTTAAATACTCCGTTTTAATTTTTTGTTATCTTATTTTGTATAACTGCAAAATATGCAAAATCATTTTTTTGTAGTGTTTTTTGTATATTACTTCATTAAATTAACTAACAACCTTTTTTTGTGATTAAATTCTTTCGAAAAATCCGTCAAAAACTACTCACTGAAAACCGTTTCAACAAATATCTACTCTATGCCATTGGAGAAATTGCATTAGTTGTAATAGGAATACTAATTGCCTTACAATTTAATAATTGGAATGAAAATAGAAAGGAAAAAATAATAGAATTAGAACTACTTAAAAAACTTAAAGAAGAGAATTATTTAAATATTACCTCTATTGAAGATCAAGTTGAACTAAGAAAACAAGTGCCTAATTATTTTTATAGTTTCTCTAGATTATTAGAAAAAGGAAATCTTGAGGCTAATACTAAACTGGTGCAAGAAAGTTTAGGAAATATATTACAATCTTCAGCATATACTTTTATACAAAGCAGTCTTAAAAACTATATAACCAAGTATAATGCAGAAAATGCTACTTTAACCAAAGAACTTGCTAAATTAGAGTTTATTCAGAACGATTTACAACTATCTTCTACAAAGGGTTTAGATTTAAAGTTCGATTATGTTTTTGAAACTTTAGAGAACGATATAGATTTTAATTCATTAAATATTAGATCGTATAAGACCCTTAACTCGTTAAAATTTAAAAATAGAATTATATTGTTAACAGAAGTGGAAGCAGAGATTTCAGATATGTTTCTAAACACTTATACACAAATGAAAAAAATAGATTCTTTAATAACCAAGAAACTACAACCCTAATGTTATGCTTGTTGTATGAAAATCAAAAATTACATTAACGGAGAATTTGTAAACCCTATTGCTGATGGTTGGATAAACAATTACAATCCAGCAAATGGAGAAATTTACGGTCAGATACCAAATTCAAATGCAGAAGATGTAGAAAATGCATACAAAGCAGCAGTACAAGCGTTTCCAAAATGGAGCAACACTACTTTAGAAGAACGCTCCAAGATTTTATCAAAAATTGCTTCTCTAATCATAGAGAAACAAGCTATTTTAGCTGAAGCTGAAAGCAAAGACAATGGAAAACCCGTTACTTTAGCCAAACAAGTTGATATTCCAAGAGCAGCAAGTAATTTTCAGTTTTTTGCTAATGCAATCACACAATTTTCTTCAGAATCTCATGAAAGTGTAGGATTTAATGCTGTCAATTTTACATTACGACAACCTTTAGGAGTGGTAGGATGTATTTCTCCTTGGAATTTACCTTTGTATTTGTTTACCTGGAAAATTGCTCCGGCAATTGCAGCTGGTAATTGTGTAGTGGCAAAACCTAGTGAAGTAACGCCAATGACAGCTTTTTTATTAGGTGAAATTTGTAATGAAGCAGGTTTGCCAAAAGGAGTATTAAACATTGTGCATGGTTTAGGAACTACCACAGGTCAAGCAATTGTAGCACATCCAAACATCAAAGCGATTTCTTTTACTGGCGGAACCAAAACAGGAGTTGAAATAGCTAAAACAGCTGCGCCAATGTTTAAAAAACTGTCTTTAGAGCTAGGGGGTAAAAACCCAAATATCATTTTTGCAGATTGTAATTATGAGAAGATGTTGGAAACTACCGTAAGATCTTCATTTGCAAATCAAGGACAAATTTGTTTATGTGGTAGTAGAATTTTGGTAGAAGAGTCTATCTACGAGAAATTCAAAAAAGATTTCATTCAAAAAGTAAATCAATTAAAAGTAGGGAATCCTTCAGACAAAACAACAGATGTTGGCGCTTTGGTTTCTGCTTCTCATTTACAAAAAGTAAAATCTTATATTGATACTGCTGAACAAGAAGGAGGTAGAATTTTATTTGGAGGAAATAAAGTAGTGGTTAGAAATTTAGAAAATGGTTATTATTTACAACCTACAATAATTGAAGTAAAAGCCAATAACTGCAAACTGAATCAAGAAGAAATTTTTGGGCCTATTGTTACGATAATGTCTTTCAAAAATGATAAAGAAGCCCTAACTTTAGCTAATGATGTAAAGTATGGTTTATCAGCAACCATTTGGACAAACAACTTGAACAGAACTATGCAGTTGTCCAAGCAGTTACAAACAGGTATTGTTTGGGTAAACACTTGGATGTTACGAGATTTACGAACGCCTTTTGGTGGTGCAAAAGAAAGTGGTGTAGGTAGAGAAGGTGGTTTTGAGGCTTTACGTTTTTTTACAGAACCAAAGAATATTTGTATTAAATACGATTAAATGAATTTAGAATTACAACATAAAAACGCATTGGTTTGCGGAAGCACACAAGGTATAGGTAAGGCAACAGCAATTCTTTTGGCTGCAGAAGGTGCTAACGTAACTTTAATTGCTAGAAACGAAAGTAAGCTAAAAAAAGTGTTAACAGATTTACCTAACAAAAATCAACAACACGATTATTTGGTGGCAGATTTCTCTGATCCACTATCTCTAAAAAGTGTTTTAGAAACTTCTAACAAACACTTTCATGTTTTGGTAAATAATACAGGAGGTCCTGCTGGCGGACCAATTTTTAATGCAACTTTAGATGCTTTTTCTAACGCGTTTACCCAGCACCTACAGTGCAACCATGTTTTAGTACAATATGTTGTTCCGTTTATGAAATCGGAATGTTATGGTAGAATTATCAATGTTATTTCTACTTCTGTAAAGCAACCTTTAGATGGTTTGGGAGTTTCTAATACTATTAGAGGTGCAGTTGCAAATTGGTCTAAAACCATGGCAAATGAATTGGGAGCGTTTGGTATTACTGTAAACAATGTTTTACCTGGTGCTACCAACACAGAACGTCTAAAAGAGATTATTAATAACAAGGCAGCAAAGTCTGGAATTGATACAGAAACTGTAGCAAAAAACATGAAAAATGCAGCACCTGCCAAACGTTTTGCAGAACCAGAAGAAATTGCAAATGCAATTGTGTTTTTAGCTAGTGCCAAAGCAGGATATATAAACGGAATTAATGTTCCTGTAGATGGAGGAAGAACAAAATCTTTATAAAGAATTCAATCATGAGTAAAATAGTACAGCCATTAAATTTTAAAAAATGGATAGACGATAATAGACATTTATTAAAACCACCTGTAGGTAATAAATGTGTTTGGGATAATGGAGAATATATAGTTATGGTTGTTGGTGGACCAAATTCTAGGAAAGATTACCACTACAATGAAACTCCAGAATTTTTCTATCAAATAGAAGGAGATATGGTTTTAAAGATCATTGATAATGGTAAAATGATCGATGTAGAAATAAATGAAGGCGATATTTATTTATTGCCAGCAAAAGTGCCTCACTCTCCACAAAGAAAGGCAAATACAGTAGGTTTGGTAATTGAATATCCAAGAGATAAAGGAGTTTTAGATGCTTTAGAATGGTATTGTGAAAATTGTGGAAACCAATTGTACAGAGAAACTTTCGCTTTAGATAATATAGAAACAGATATGCCTGTTATTTTTGATAATTATTACGCAGACAAACAAAAATGTACTTGCAATAAATGTGGAACAGTGATGCAACCTCCAAAATAAAAGCAACTATGAAAAGAAAATTACGAATAAATGGTCATTCGCATTTATTGCCTTATCCAGAGGAAATTCCAGAATTCATGCAAAAAAAAGGAATTTTTTGGGTAGACAAAGAGCGTAAATATATGCTTCAGAAAGATTGGAACAGACCAATTACAGATTCAAGTTTTTTCTTGCATGAAAAATTAGCTTGGATGGAACGCTATAAAATAGATCATGCTGTTGTTTTAAATTTATCACAGCTTTATGGTAATGGTTTGCGAATTGAAGAACTAAAACAAGCCCTTCGTTTTCAAAATGATTTTAATGCGCGAGTTCAAAGAGAAAATCCTTCTAAATTTACCTGTGGTTTTGTTGTACATCCTAGTTTAATTAAAAGTGCATGTTGGGAAATAGAGCGTTGTGTAGAAGAATTAGGAATGCGTTTGCTTTGCTTACCAACTCATTATATGGATACTGTTGGTACTTGGCGAAATATTTTTGACGCAGAAAACGAACCTATTTTCGAATTGGCTAGTAAGTACAATCTAGCAGTAGAGATTCATCCTTATGATGGGGAAAAATTCATCAACCTAGAAAATAAAAATTGGCGTTTCCATTTAATATGGATGCTAGCACAGTGTGCAGATGCATACCACTTTTTTACATTAAATGGCTTGTATCAAAAGTATCCGAATATGCGTGTTTGTTTTGCTCACGGAGGACAACTAGCACAAATTAATTTAGGAAGAAGAATACAAGGTTTTGATGGTAGACCAGATTTATTTGAGGGTAAAACACATCCTAGAAAAGCGGTTGGACATAAAAATATTTTCTTTGATACCCTAGTGCACGATACTGGTGCATTAGAACTATTAATAAGAAATCATGGTTCAGAACAAGTACTCATGGGATTAGATGATCCTTATCCTTTAGGCGAGATGGAAAGTGACCCGCAATCTTCTTACCCCGGAAAGATTTTAGATTTAGCAATAGAAAGAGAAATTATTACGGAGCAAGAACGAGAAGCCATGTGGGATAACAATGTGCTGCAATGGCTCTTTGGAGAAGATGAAAAAGCAAAAAACGAATTGGTGAATTTAATTGTAAAAGAATAAAAAAAGAGCGTTGAAAAATCAACGCTCTTTTTTTATTATGCTTTACATTTTTTAAGCACTTCTTGTGCTCTTTCTAATTGAAACTTTGGATAAAATGCTGTAGTATTTTTCTCTTCTTTACTTAAGTCTATAGCTTTTTGTATTTGTTCACAATAGGGTTTTGTAGATTGTCCGAAAAACTGTGCAGTTCCCATATTCCATTCAGCAAAACCTAATAAAACTCGTGGATTTTTTGGTGCAATTTCAAGTGCTTTAGCGTACAATTGCGAATTTTTACCAGATAAAGACATTCCATATTTTTGTCCGTCAAAAGCAATGTAAGCAGTATTAAGCAATGCCTGTAGAATTATTATCTCTGGGTTGTTTTCAGAGATACTTTTAGCCATATCTAGTAACTCTTGCGCTCTATTTAATTTTGCATTTAATGTTGCCTCTTCTTTTATGTTAAAGCTAGTTAAAACTTCTGTGTAAGCAGCATAGTAAGGAGGTAGCCAATTTTCTTTTTCTGCAGATGAAATGCGTTCAAATAATTGAGAAGCTTCTTTCATTTTACCAGTCTCCCAAAGTTGAAATGCTTTTTGCATTCCTTGTTCATATTTACTTTGTGCTATTGAGGTTAAGGATATAAGTATCCCAATGAATAAAAATAATTTTTTCATAATTAATTGGTATTAAGTTGGTTAAGTGCTATTTAACTGTTATTGTTATTTTTTTGCTTTCGCTTAGCATAAATTTTGCATCGCTAAATTCTGGAGGACCCATAAAACCTTTTGCTTTATTTGAAAAGCCATAAGGTTCTTTAGGGATGCCAAAAATCTTGGTGTCAAGTTTGTTGTTATCATTTTCATCATGAAAAACAGAAACTGCATATTCGCCTTTTTTAAGGTTCTTAAACGTTATTTCTGCACTGTTATTTGAAACAACTACAGTGGCACTTTTTGTCATCATATTGTCATTTAAAAAAGATGCTTCACTATTGTAAACTGCTACAAACACTTTTCCTTTATTTTTTTGTAAACCAGCTATAGAAACGGTTAAAGCATGTGTATTGTCTTGCGAATACGAGTAAAAAGAAACACTGAAAAAGACTAATAAAAATGAAATTATTTTGCTCATGATGATTTTATTTATTGTTCAAATATCTACTTTAAGTATTAAAGGTACTAATCAAAAATACCGAATTGTAAAATACACTTGCTGAATTGTGTGTTTTATAAATTATTTAACTGATTCGACTTTTTATCATCGCTAATAGTCCAGAAGAATCCTATAAAGAAAAAACTATCTGCGTTTGGTAAAATGGCTTGCCTATCAAAATTTCCGTTGGCATTTGGTGTATTGCTATAGTTGTATCCAAAAACATTTCTAGTGCCTAAAACATTGTTAACAGAAAGGTATAGTATTTTTTGTTGATCTATTAAATACGCCCAATTTAAACTTAAAGAATTAAAATTTTTAGTCTGATTGTTTAAGAATCCAGGTTCATTAGGATTTGTATAGTTTCTTCCGCTTGCAAAATTATATGCAAAACCAACTTGACTTTGCCAATCTTCTATCCAATGTTTTGCAACAACAGAAAGATTGTGTTTTGGTGCAAAATTAGGTGTGGCAGCTTCTGGAAAATTTCTATAATCTCTTTCTGTGTCTAGGTAAGAGTAAGAAATCCAATAATCTGTATTTTTTATTTTTTGATTTTGTCTCCAAAAAACATCAATTCCTTTGGCATAACCAGAACCTAAATTAGAAAAGTTAGATGCAAAACTTGGTAAATTGGTATCGTATTTTACAAGTGCATTGTAGTCTTTATAATATCCTTCAATACGAAATATTTGGTCTTGTTTAGCAAATTGATAATTGGCAATAAAATGTGTAGTGTTTTCTGCCTTAAAATTTTGATGAAATTTTAAGTAATCGTTTTTCGGATTTTGATAAAACTGACCATAAGCTAATGAAAACTGAGAGTTAGTACCTGTTTTATACGAAAGACTGGTTCTAGGAGCTAATGTAAACTGATGTAAAAGTTCAGAATGTTCTGCTCTTAGACCAATTTGTAATGCTAGGTTTTTAGAGAAAAATATATCTGTTTCTGTAAATGCACCAAATAAATTATTATCAAATCCGTAAAAAAAAGTGGCAGAGTTAAATGGTGTGTAACTTTCATTAAAATCGGTTATAAAATATTCTGCACCAATTTTAAATCGAAATCTAGAAGTGAATTGTTTTTTAAATTTTAGTTTGAAATGTGCAGCGTTTTCTTGACTTCTAATCAAATCATCTTCAATTTTCATATTAGAATCGTCATTTGTAAAACTTACCCCAGTTTCTATCCACCATTTATTGCCTATTCTATTCTTGTAAGAGCTATTGATATATAAGTTTCTGTTTTCTAATCCAAATGCAAAGCCATCTTCAAAATTAATATCCTCTTGTATTAACGCAATATCTGTATAACTAAACGCGCCATAAACTTTTAGCATAGAATCATCTTTAAAACTATGTCTATACACCATTTCACCATTTAAAGATTGAAAAGGACTTAACCATTCATTTCTATCTGGATACAATTCTAAGTAGGGAGCTAAATTGATGTACGACGTATTGATACTTAAAGAGTTTTTACCCCAAATTTGGGTATTTCCTGCACCAACGCCAACGGTCATGAGTTGTACTTCTGTTTTTTCTTGATCTGGTTTATCAATAGTATTTAAACTTAAAACACTAGACAAAGCTTGTCCATATTCTGCAGAATAACCACCAGTTGAAAAACTGATTCCTTTAAAGAGAAAAGGAGAAAATCTTCCTCTAGTAGGAATGTTATTAGCAGTTGGTGTGTAAGGTGTAAATACACGAAGCCCATCAATAAATATTTGCGTTTCTTCTGCTTCACCACCTCTTACAAACAATCTGCCATCTTCTGCAACTGTTGCTGTTCCAGGTAAGGTTTGTATTGCTCCTAAGAAATCGCCTACAGCACTAGCAGTGGTAACAATATCTAAAGGTTTTAACACGGTTGCTTTTGCCTTTTCACCAGCTTTAAACATACCTGCATTTATAGTAACAGCGTCTAAGGCGTTAACATCGTCTTTTAATCTTATTACAAGTTTATGCAAATTGGAAACATCATCTGTTTTTATAAATGTTTCAAAAGATAAAAAAGAAACTATTAATGTTTGCGTGCCACTTTCTGAGGTTTCAAATAAAAACTCTCCTTTTTCGTTAGAAGAACCACCATCATAAGTGCCATCTAAATAAATATTTGCACCATTTATTGGATTGTTTTTACTGTCTGTTACCTTGCCAGAAATAGTAGTTTGGCAATAATTATTTAAAGTGTAAAATGACAGCACAAAAATGAATAAAATTCGCATTGGTATATTGATTAATGATAATGATGGTACAAAGATGAACTTAGATTATCTCAAAAAATAAAATCAATTACCGAATTGTAATAAGTACAAGATGAGTTGTTAGAATTAGAGATTACTTTTTTTTAGTTTGCAAGAAATAGAAGCAGAATCCTCCTAAAAAGTAAAGTATAATATCTATATAATCTTGAGTGTATCTTTCTAAATACCCAGGAAATATGAATTCAAACAAAAAAGAATACATTGCACACAGGTATATAATTATTGGTAAAGACAAACTTAGATGTTTGTCGTTTCTTGTCCAACGAAGAATAATAAGACAAATAAATAAAACGATGGGAATTATTAGAAAATCGTTTAAGTAGTTGTTAATAAGTGGAGGTAAAAGTATAAGGTTCTTTTGTAGGCAATATATTAGTGTTCCTAACAGGAATGAAAAAGAACAAAAAAACACTAATTTTTTATTCATGTCTAAGTTTATCCAGCAGCAGCCATGGCAACAATCCATGCAAGGCCTGCACCAATTAAACTTACAACAGAAATAATAGAATATAAAATCCAACCTGCTATTTTGTAAAAAAAGTTAGGATGATTCTTTAAACGAATAGCCAATCCTGGGTTTTCAATTTTAAAGATCTCTCTTTCAATTTCAATTTTTTCTACTTCTTTTTCTCGAAGTTCTCTTTTTTTAGAATGAGATATTAGTTCATTACAATTTTCACAATACTCTTTATCTGTATTGAAGTGACCACAATTTGGGCATTTTATAATGGTTTTTGCCATAAATTCTCCGTATCATTTCTACCATTACAAAGATAAGAATGCCAGTGCATTTATATTGAATTTAATGTATTGCTTTTAATTTTATTTATGGATTTTGTAGAAGATATTAGTTCAAGAATAACTTGTTGCACTAGTTTTGAAGTATTAGAATGATTTGCATAACTAAGCCAATGCTTTTCTTTAAACAGTTTTTGAATTTCTTTATTTCTTAGTGTTGCTTCTTTTAATGTAAATAATTCTAGGGAAGTGGTATTGCCTTTACTAACTACTCTTGAAGTTTTATCTTGGAAATTTACTTGAATAGAAAAAAAATTACCATTAGATTGAAGTGGTACAAAATCTGTCCATTTAGCAAAGCCTACTATAATTCTTTGGTTTTTGTATTTTGATTTTGTGATAATACGCCATCTACAATTAGCAACTCTCCCCCAATGATTTGATTTTCGATAAACCCCTTCTTTAGTATAAAAGTAATAACTATTTGAAGCACTTTTAAAGAAGTTATTTTCTGGGAACTTAAAATCTATTACTTCTTCAAATTCACAAAAAGTATGTTTAAAAAAGTTATTTTTATGGTATTTTTTCACTGGTTTAAAATTAAAAAAAACGCAACCAAGTTATTGGTTGCGTTTTAATTTATTTATGTAATTTAAATTCTGTTCAGAATTACTTTACTTCTTCAAAATCTACATCTTCAACATCATCACTTTGACCAGCATTGTCTGAGTTTCCAGCATTTCCTTGCGCTTGTTGTGCACCTGCATCACCACCTGCTTGTTGTTGTGCAGCATACATTTCTTCAGAAGCAACTTTCCAAGCCTCGTTCATCTTTTCCATTGCTACATCAATTTGAGCGATATCTTTAGATTCGTGTGCTTTCTTTAACTCTTCTAAAGCAGCTTCTATTGGTTCTTTTTTATCTGCAGATAATTTATCTCCAAATTCTTTTAATTGCTTTTCTGTTTGGAAAATCATGGAATCTGCACCATTAATTTTCTCTACAGTTTCTTTAGCTGCTTTATCTGCATCTGCATTTGCTTCTGCTTCTTGACGCATTTTTTCGATTTCTTCTTCTGTTAATCCTGAAGAAGCTTCGATTCTAATGTCTTGTGATTTGCCTGTTGCTTTGTCTGTTGCAGATACTTTAATAATACCATTTGCATCGATATCAAAAGTAACTTCAATTTGTGGCACACCTCTTCCTGCTGGTGGAATTCCGTCTAAATGGAAACGTCCAATGGTTTTGTTGTCTGCTGCCATAGCTCTTTCTCCCTGTAAAACATGAATTTCTACAGAAGGTTGGTTGTCTACAGCTGTTGAGAATACTTGCGATTTTTTTGTTGGAATGGTAGTATTTGCCTCAATTAATTTGGTAAATACGTTACCCATTGTTTCTATACCTAGAGATAATGGAGTTACGTCTAATAATAATACGTCTTTTACATCACCAGTTAAAACACCACCTTGAATTGCAGCACCTAAAGAAACAACTTCATCTGGGTTTACACCTTTGCTTGGTGCTTTACCAAAAAACTTTTCTACAGCTTCTTGAATTGCAGGAATTCTTGTAGATCCTCCAACTAAAATAATTTCGTCTATATCAGAGGTAGATAAATCTGCATTTTTTAATGCTTTTTTACAAGGTTCTATAGTTCTTTTTACTAAATCGTCTATTAATTGTTCAAATTTAGATCTGCTTAATGTTCTTACCAAGTGTTTTGGGCCACTAGAAGTAGCTGTAATATATGGTAAGTTTATCTCTGTAGAAGAAGAGCTAGATAATTCAATCTTTGCTTTTTCAGCAGCTTCTTTTAAACGCTGTAAAGCCATTGGATCGTTTCTTAAATCCATATTTTCTTCCGATTGAAATTCGTCTGCTAACCAGTTAATAATTTTCTCATCAACATCGTCACCACCTAAATGTGTATCACCATCTGTTGCTAATACTTCAAATACGCCATCACCTAATTCTAAGATAGAAACATCGTGAGTACCACCACCAAAATCGAAAACTACTATCTTTTTGTCATCGTTAGCCTTATCTAAACCGTAAGCTAATGCAGCAGCAGTAGGCTCATTTATAATTCTTTCTACTTTTAAACCAGCAATTTCACCAGCTTCTTTCGTAGCTTGTCTTTGTGCATCGTTAAAATAAGCAGGAACTGTAATAACAGCTTGCGATACATCTTGTCCTAGATAATCTTCTGCTGTTTTTTTCATTTTTTGTAATACCATTGCAGAGATTTCTTGTGGCGTATATAAACGACCATCAATATCTACTCTTGGCGTATCGTTATCTCCTTTAACAACTTTATAAGGTACTCTTTTTGCTTCGTTTGAAGATTCAGAGAATTTGTTACCCATAAAACGTTTTATAGAAGAAACTGTTTTTGTTGGGTTTGTTACTGCTTGTCTTTTTGCAGGGTCACCAATTTTACGTTCTCCACCTTCTACAAAAGCAACAATAGATGGGGTTGTTCTTTTTCCTTCTGCGTTAGGAATTACTACAGGCTCATTACCTTCCATTACAGAAACACAAGAGTTTGTAGTTCCTAAGTCTATTCCTATAATTTTACTCATAATATTTATTTAAAAGTTCTTTTTTCAATTTTACAATCAACCTAAGTCAAATGGTATGCCATTTCATTATATCTATTTTTATGACAGTATTTTATCTTTAAAGGTGACATAATGTCGTAATTTTAGTAAAGAAATCCCCTTAAACCATTCATTTTACAAGTTAATTTGTAAAGCGATAGTTCTAAATCAGTGATTTTGTAATGTTATTTGAGTTTAAAAAAAGTACATGAATTAACGTTATAAAGAAAAAAGAAATTGCTATAATCAACTCCCTTTTTCCTAAATTTGTTTAGTTACTAAATAGGAATAATATGTCGCAATTTATTAGTGTTTTTGATATGTTGAAGATTGGTGTTGGTCCATCAAGTTCACATACTTTAGGGCCATGGAGAGCTGCAGAAACTTGGGTTAAAAAAATTAAAGAGGAGCAAATCTTTGACAAAGTAGATCAAGTAATTGTGGATTTGTATGGTTCATTATCGTTAACGGGCAAGGGGCATGCTAGTGATTTAGCTGTTCTTTTAGGGTTAAGTGAAGCAGATCCAGAATACATACCTATAGAAGATATTTTTATTATTGTAGACAGAATTAATACCCAAGAAGAAATGTATTTTAAAGGGGGAAAAGTAATTGCTTTTCCAAGAAATTCTGTGCGTTTTAATAGAGAGTTTTTACCTTTTCATGCAAATGGAATTACTTTTAGAGCATTCTCTAATGGAGAGCCAGTATCTACAGAAACATATTATTCTATTGGTGGAGGTTTCATTGTTCAAGAAGATGATAATCTTATAGAGCAAGAAATAGAAATAAACAAAAAGAATTTTCCTTACCCAATTAACAGAGCAATTCAATTAGAAGAGTACTGTGAAAGAGATCATAAAACAATATCTGAAATTGTTTTAGAGAACGAATTGGAAGTAAATGATGCTGAAACTATAGATAAAGAGTTAAAGCGTATTTGGGATACTATGTTAGAGTGTATGTATCTAGGTTGTCATACAGAAGGCACGCTTCCAGGAGGTTTAAATGTAAAACGAAGAGCTTTTCAAACCCATCAAAAGTTAATAAAAGATGCTAAATATAACTCGCCAGACGAATGGATTGCAGGCATTAGAAACATAGAAGTAAAGTTTCGAGAAATTTTAAAATGGGTTAGTTGCTTTGCATTATCTGTAAACGAAGTAAACGCATCTTTAGGAAGAGTTGTTACAGCGCCAACTAACGGAAGTGCAGGAGTGATTCCTGCTGTATTAATGTATTATTTGGTAATAGAAAATCATAACGCAGATTTTAGTCACATTAAAAAATTCTTACTAACTGCGGGAGAAATAGGTAGTATTTTTAAAAAGAATGCAACCATATCTGCAGCAATGGGTGGTTGTCAGGCAGAAATAGGTGTGTCTTCTGCAATGGCAGCAGCAGCCTTAACAGAACTAATGGGAGGTTCTCCTGCTCAGTGTTTGTCTGCAGCTGAAATTGCGATGGAACATCATCTTGGACTAACCTGCGATCCTATTTCTGGATTGGTTCAAGTACCTTGCATAGAACGAAATTCTATGGGAGCAATTAAAGCAATTCATGCAGCAGAGATTGCTTTAGAAACTAACCCAAAAGAGTCTTTGGTTCACTTAGATAAAGTGATAGATACGATGTGGGAAACCGCAAAGGATATGAATAAAAACTACAAAGAAACATCAGAAGGAGGGCTAGCTGTTACAGTAAGACTTGCAGATTGTTAACAATAAAAAAAGAGGTTAAATTTAGATTTAACCTCTTTCCATAATAACTTTAACTATTATTATTCAGCAGTTTGTTGTTGTAATGCAAGATTATAAATTACTAATCCAAAACCAATTTTGTTAATAGCATCACCAATATTGTAAATTACATCCATGTTTAGACCTAAACCAGCTAAACCATCATACCAACCTGGAGTTCCTGCCATATAACCTAAAGGATAAATTGCCCATCCAACAAATACAAACCAACATAATGTTTTATGTGCTTGTAATACAGACCCACCTGCAGCTTCTGCTAATTTTTTAGCTTTTCCTAACCAAATATCGTATGCTATTACAAAGTACGCTATACCTGATAATAAGCCCCAGAACCATGCTTGATCTCGATAAACGGCTTCACCTATATAACCAGTAACGAGCATAACTACAGACCAAAATATCATTCTCCACATAAGTGATTTTTTTGCACCAGCTACTTTTAGTATTAAATAAAACTCTACACACATTAAAGGAACTGTAAGTACCCAATCTACATATCTAAAGAATGTAGGAGATTCCATATTAGATGCCCAATAATCTCTCATGTACCAATAGTGAACTGCGGCAATAAAAGTAATTAATCCTGACACTAGGATAGATGTTTTCCACTTTCTATCGAAATTGTTCATCGATAAAAAGAAAAAAGCAGAAGCAGCCATCATAGCCATACATCCTACAAAAAATGTAAACCCAACATAATCGTCTGTAGCCATTTTAGCAACCGCTAAAAAATTTAGTGATAAATTCATAATATAAATTTTAAGTTAGTAATTTTGTTAAACCATTTAAAGAAAAGGTTAAACAAAAATAAGGATTAAAATTGATATATTTAAGATATGAAAGCTATACAATTAACAGATTATCAAAATTTTAAGATTTATTTTACATTTCTACTACTTTGGTTTAGTGTGCAATTCAATCAGGTAGTAGAAGATTACGTTGCTTATATTTTGGTGGTAACCATTGGTATTCTTCATGGTGCAAACGATTTATTGATTTTATCTAAAAGCCAATCAAAGCAAAAAAAGTTCTTAAAAAATTTAACAATTTACCTTACAATAATTGGTGTTTGTGTTTTGCTTTTTTGGATAAGTTCTATTACAGCTATATTTTTATTTATTGTTTTAAGTTCGTATCATTTTGGAGAAGAACACTTTTCTAGTAAAATAAGTTTACCATTTGTTATAAATACATTACTCCATTTATTCTATGGTTTGTTAGTTTTTTCTATGCTTTTTTTTAACCACTTAGAAGATGTTAATGAAATCATGTATCAGCTTTCTAGTTATGAGTTTAGAGCTACATTAATAGACTTTGTATTAGTGGTTAGTAGTTTGGTTGTAGCGATTTTAATGGCTTATTTATTATTGTTTAAACAAGTTGAAAAAAGTGTAATAATAAAGGAGGTTTTTTATTTATTGTTGCTATTTTTAGTATTTAAATCTACTTCATTAATCTTGGGTTTTGCCATCTATTTTATTTTTTGGCATTCTTTACCTAGTATCTTGCATCAAGTTACATTCTTGTCAGGCGATTTAACTAAAAAAAGTATTTTATCTTACGCTAAAAGTGCAGCCGTATATTGGATTATCAGTATAATTGGAATGCTATGTGTTTACTACTTAATTCCAGATATGAATATTTTTGCCAGCGTTATTTTTGTAATTTTATTTGCAGTTACAGCCCCACACATTTGGGTTATGTATAGTATGAAAAGTTAACGAGTAAAAACTAATTCTTTAGCGGATGACATATCTCGGCTAAAAGCATAACCCTCAATATTAAAACCTTTTATATCTTCTAAAGTTTCAATATCATTTTCTATGATATAACGTACCATGAGTCCTCTTGCTTTTTTGGCATAGGTCATTATAGTTTTATATTTACCGTTTTTAAAATCCTTAAAAACTGGAGTTATCATTGGAACTTTTAAAGCTTTTTTAGGTAATGCTTTAAAATATTCAGAACTAGCTAAGTTAATTAATAATTCTCCTTCTTCTAGCTCTTCATTTAAAGCTTCTGCTAATTTGGTATCCCAAAACTTATATAAGTTTTCTTTTCTACCTACTTTTAATTTCGTGCCCATTTCTAAACGATAAGGCTGCATTAAGTCTAAAGGTTTTAATAAACCATACAAACCAGACAATATTCTTAGCTTATTTTGCAATTGCGGTAATTTATTTTCACTAAGATTATTTACATCTATACCACGAAAAACTTCACCAGTAAAGGCAAAAATTGCTTGCTTTGCATTCTCTTTTGTGAAAGGAGTATTCCATTTTTGATTTCTCTCGTAATTTAATTGTGCTAAATCATCTGAAATAGACATTAAGTCAGACAATTTCTTTTTAGAGAGTGATTTTAATTTTTTATTTAATTGTAAAGATTCTTCTAAAAACTGTGGTTGTGAAAATGTTTTAGTTGGTACTTTACTTTCGAAGTCTAGAGATTTTGCAGGCGAAATTATAATTTTCATATCATCAGTTTTATTGCGTATCAAAAATACAAAGGATAGAAGGAATAATACATTTCATTTTTTTGTAAAAATCAATATACATATTGATAATTCTTATTGTTCTAGATTATCTTTTAAAAAGTTATTTTGCCCATATAATAACTCTGCAACTTCTATAAGTCTACTAATTATGGTATTGTAATTATCATGATCATTTACTAGAGAAGAAGCCATATCTACTGATATATAATTATTACGAATTAAGAAATCTATTCTTCTATTGTCTGTATATAAATTTTCCTTTGCTCTTTTTCTTAAAGCTGCTAACTTTAATTGGTATTCTTCATTTTCACTTTCTTTGCGAAACAAGTATATAATTCGTAAAACTTTAATTATTTCTTTTCTATATTTATCGTATTCTTTTTTTATTTCAGCGTTATCACTATTCATATATTTGGTAACGTTTCTACCCAATTCCTTTACAATTTTAACAATTTCTACCATTTTTCTATTGGCAACTTTTATTTTAGTAACTGTCTCGTTTTGTTTGGGAGAAAGTTCAAATTCACTTTGTGTTTTAGAAGCAAAAAGGATGATTTCACCGTAGATATTTTTCATTTTATCTTGGTATAATGCTCTAACATCTGTATCTAAGTCGTCTATAGATTTTTTTACAATTAACTTAGGTTTTTCATTAGATATTACATCTTTTTTATGAAGGTTTAGTGCATGAACAACTATTTCAAAAAGTGTTCTTTTGTATAAATGTTTAGATTCGTTTTGTAGTGCTTTTATAGCAGTTTCAGGAAAATGAAGCGCTTCAGTATTTAAAAACTTTGGTTGTTGAGACTCTAAATTTTCGGGCTCTTTTTCAGGAATAATTCGTTCTACAATATTTGCTATGGGTTTTATAAACCCTATTAATGCAACAGTATTTGTAATGTTAAAAGAAGAATGGAATAAAGATATAGCAAATGGAATTGCAAGTGAAGATTGGGTTGGAGAGGTTCCTCCAATTTGTAGAGTTAGCCAACTAACAAAATCTAAAAATGGATAAAATAAAATTAGTAACCATACTACACCCAAAATATTAAAAATTAGGTGGGCTAAAGCCGTACGTTTTGCTTGGTAATTAGCAATTAACGCAGCCAGATTAGCAGTTATGGTTGTGCCAACATTTTCACCTAAAACCATTGCTGCTGCAAGCTCAAAAGGTATCCAACCTTGTGCACACATTACTAAGGTAAGTGCCATAGTTGCGCTAGAAGATTGTATTACTACTGTTAAGATGGTGCCTACTAATAAAAAAAGTAATACAGAAGTGAAACCTAAATTGGTGTATTTTGTTAAAAAAGATAACATTTCTGGATTACTATCAATATTAGGCATGCTTTCTTTTAAGTATTGCAAACCAATAAAGAGAAGTGCAAATCCTACCACAAAGTTTCCCCAAAATTTAATTTTTTTCTTTTTTAGAAAAGTTAATCCAAATCCGAAACCTATTAGAGGTAAGGCAATTACACTCATACTAACTTTAAAACCTAAAATAGAAATTAGCCAAGCAGTTATTGTAGTTCCTATATTAGCACCCATAATTACGCTTATAGATTCTACTAAGGTTAGCAAACTAGCATTAGAAAAACTAACCACCATTAACGTAGTAGCAGAAGAAGATTGAATTACAGATGTGATTAAAAAACCAGTAAATACACCAAATATTCTATTAGAAGTCATTTTAGACAAAATACTTCTCATTTGGTGACCTGCCAATTTCATTAAGGCATCACTCATTACCTTCATTCCATAAAGAAAAAGGGCTAAAGATCCTAGAAGTTGAAGTACGTCATAAAATCCGTAATTCATTGTAAATGGTATTTATTAAGTTTTGTACGGTTTGCTCCTCTAACTTAATAATAAAATTATAAATCTTTAGAATTGTCTGAATAGTTTCTCCATTTTTCTAAGCAAGCTTGTATATCACTAGGAATTTCAGAATCGAATTGTAAAAATTTACCAGTTGTTGGGTGTGTAAAACCTAATGTTTTTGCATGAAGTGCTTGTCTTGGTAAAACAGTAAAACAATTCTGAACAAACTGTTTGTATTTGGTAAAAGTAGTGCCTTTTAATATTTCGTTTCCACCATAACGTTCGTCATTAAAGAGCGTATGGCCAATATGTTTAAAATGCGCCCTGATTTGATGTGTTCTTCCAGTTTCTAATTTACACTGCACCAATGTTACGTATGTTAAACGCTCTAAAACTTTAAAATGTGTAATAGCAGATTTTCCATGGTCACCATCTGGAAAAACATCCATCTGCAATCTGTTTTTAAAATGACGCCCAATATGCCCTTCAATTGTGCCAGTATCTTCTTCTATGTTGCCCCAAACCAATGCATAATAAAGGCGTTCTGTGGTTCTATCGAAAAACTGTTTAGATAAATGTGCCATTGCATACTCAGTTTTAGCAATAACGAGTAAACCACTTGTGTCTTTGTCTATACGATGTACTAATCCTGGTCTTTCATTAGAGTTTGTTGGTAAATTTTCTATATGATGAATTAGACCGTTTACTAACGTGCCTGAATAATTACCATGTCCTGGATGTACAACCATACCTGCAGGTTTGTTTACCACAATCAAGGTTTCATCTTCGTAAACAATATCAAGAGGAATATTTTCTGCAATTAATAGATTTTCATGAGGTGGATGCGATAAAACTACACGAACTAAATCATTTGGTTTTACCTTATAGTTTTGTTTAACAGGAATATCATTTACTAGTATGTTGCCTGCTTTTGCTGCTTGTTGAATTTTATTTCTTGTTGCATTTTCTATAAAATTCATCAAAAACTTATCTACACGTAAAGGAATTTGACCTTCACTAGCAGTAAATCTGTAATGTTCATACAGATCGTCGTTTTCTAAATCTTTGGAGTTCTCCGCTTGCATTATTTATAATCTAGTGATAGAATTATCTTCTACCATCTCCAAGAATTAACTCTATAATAGAGTTTTTTGGTAGTTTATCTTCTGGTTTAACTTCTTTTCCGTTGTGTTTTAGACCTCTTACAACATCTTTTCCAATATCTTTTATGTAGGTATACGTTTCGCTGACTTTAAAACCAATTGCTCTAAGTTCTGATATTGCTTGTCTTTTGGTTCTACCGTTTAAATCTGGAATTTTAATATCTCTATATTTCGACGGATTTAACGTTAGATAGATTTTTCTTCCTTCTTTTACAAAATCTCCAGCTTCTGGATTTTGTTCTATAACAGAACGTTTTGGATAATTTGGGTTGTAACTAGCACTATCTAAAACTTTATAATCTAAATCGGCTTCTTTTAACCATTTTTCTGCCTGTTCTATGGTTAATTTACTCAAATCAGGAACTTCTATTTTTTGGTTGTGATTTGTGGTCACATAAAGCCATATTTTTATTGCAAAAAATACAACGATAATACTAGCAATGGCTAAACCTAAATGTTTAAAAAAAGTTTTACTTGTTATAAATCGAAAAAGACTCATATAATCAATTTGAATGATGAACAAATATATAAAAACTAAACGTTGTACTTTCTATTTATAATTTGATAAATTTGTTTAGTTAATTAAAAGATATGAAAAAAAATATCGCCATTATAATGGGGGGGTATTCTTCTGAAGCTCAAATCTCTCTAAAAAGTGGTAGTGTAGTGTACCAAAATTTAGATACCAAGAAATATAATGCTTATCAAGTACATATATTAAAAGATAAATGGGTGGTTGTAGATGATGCTTTAAAAGAGCATCCAGTAAACAAGGCAAACTTTTCTTTTTATTACAATAATGTAGAAGTAAAGTTTGATTGTGTATTTAATGCAATTCATGGAGGTCCTGGAGAAAATGGTGCTTTTTTAGCATATTTAGAACTATTAAAAATTCCGCATACTTCAGCGCCTTTTTATCAAATGGCTTTAACCTTTAATAAGAGAGATACCTTAAGTGTAGTTCGTCAATATGGAATTAAAACTGCGAAATCTATTTTCTTAAATAAAGGCGATGTTGTAGATATAGAAACCATTATAAAAACCGTTAATTTACCTTGTTTTATTAAGCCAAATAACGCTGGTTCTAGCTATGGAATTTCTAAAGCCTATACAGCAAATGAAATTTTAAAAGGAATAGAAAAAGCTTATCAAGAAGACGATGCAATTTTAATTGAATCTTTTTTAGATGGAACAGAGGTTTCTTGTGGTGTAATTGAGTGGAATAATCAAATAAAGGTTTTGCCTTTAACAGAAATAGTTTCAGAAAATGATTTCTTCGACTATGAAGCAAAGTACGAAGGAAAATCGCAAGAAATAACGCCAGCTAGAATTTCAGCAATCCAACTTCGTAAAGTTGAAGAAACTGCAAAGAAAATTTATAAAATCTTAAATATGTCAGGTTTTACCAGATCAGAATTTATCATTGTTGCTGATGAACCACATTTTATAGAATTGAACACAGTACCTGGCCTAACAGAAGAAAGTATTTTGCCTCAACAAGCAAGAGCAGCAGGTATATCTCTTGAAGCTTTGTTTGATAACGCTATAACAATGGCGCTAAAACCGTAATTATGAAAAAAGCAATTTTTCCTGGATCTTTTGATCCAATCACTCTAGGACACATAGATATCATAGAAAGAGGTGCTAATTTATTTGATGAAATTATTATAGCTATCGGAATAAATGCAGATAAAAAATACATGTTTTCTTTAAAACAAAGAGTGCAATTTATAGAAGCTTGCTTTGCTGATAATTCAAAAATAAAGGTTGCAACCTATAAAGGATTAACGGTAGATTTCTGTAAAGAAAATAATGTCGATTTTATTTTACGTGGTTTAAGAAATACAACAGATTTTGAATTCGAAAAATCCATAGCAAATGCCAACAATACACTTGCTGGTTTAGAAAGTGTGTTTCTTTTAACTTCACCAAAAACCTCTTATATATCTTCTTCTATAGTTAGAGATATTGTTAGAAATAATGGCGATTACACTAAACTTGTTCCAAAATCTGTTATAATTTAAAATATGCACACAATAAAAAAAATTACTCTATGCTTTCTTGCACTTCATTTTTTTGCATGCAACACTTCTAAAAAAGAAAATGTAGATTTTACTACAACATTCGAAAAAAGCAATGGTCTAGAAACACCAGAATACAAGGAAGTAATACAATTTTACAAAGACATGTCTGAAACCTACAGCGAAGTTTCATTATTTACTTTTGGTAAAACAGATTCCGGAGAGCCTTTACATCTTGTAGTGTATAATAGAGAAGGTATTTACAATATAGAAGAAATAAAAAACTCCACAAAAAACAGAATTTTAATTAACAATGGAATTCACCCAGGAGAATCAGACGGAATTGATGCTTCTATGCTATTATTGAGAGATATTGTTCATAACGATTCATTACAAAATAAATACAGAAATACAATTTTGGCTTTTATACCTGTATATAATGTTGGTGGGGCTTTAAATAGAAATGCACATTCTAGAGCAAATCAAAATGGTCCTTTAGAATATGGCTTTAGAGGAAATGCTAGAAATTACGATTTAAATAGAGATTTTATAAAACAAGATTCTAGAAACGCTGCTGCTTTTGCAAAAATATTTCATGCTGTAAATCCAGATGTTTTTATAGATAATCATGTAAGTAATGGTGCAGATTATCAATATGCAATAACTCATTTATTTACACAACATAATAAATTAGGAGGTGATTTAGGGCCCTTTTTACAAGATAAAATGCGTCCTGCAATAGAAGAATCTTTAGAAGAAAAAGGCATTAGTATAACTCCATATGTAAATGTTTGGGGTTCTACTCCAGAAAAAGGGTGGTCTCAATTTTTCGATTCGCCAAGATATTCAACAGGATATACGACACTTTTTAATACGTTAGGTTTAATGGTAGAAACACACATGCTAAAACCTTATAAAATTAGAGTAGAACAAACCTACGAATTAATGGTTTCTGTTTTTGATTTTACAGAGCTAAACGCAAAAAAAATTAAAGAGTTACGAAAAAATGCCAAAGATAAACT
Organism: uncultured Polaribacter sp.; assembly: GCA_964477255.1. GTDB lineage: Bacteria > Bacteroidota > Bacteroidia > Flavobacteriales > Flavobacteriaceae > Polaribacter. The sequence continues at coordinate 7,593 of CAYZDK010000029.1, read as the reverse complement.
ACTCGCAAAAAAGACATATCCAATTCAATTTAAAGTGAATAGAAATAATTTTAGAACATTTAACTTTAAAGGATATGAGTCAAATTACATAGATAGTAAAGTTACCAATGGCAAACGCCTTTTTTACGACAGAAGCAAACCTTTTACAAAAGAAGTTGCATATTATGACGAATTTATTGCTACCAAAGAAATTGAAATTCCAAAAGCGTATATTTTACAACAAGGTTGGCATGATGTTGTAGACAGATTAAAAAATAATAATATAGAATATACAACTTTTACACAAGACACTATAATTAACGTAGAAGTTAATCATATAGATAACTTTAAAACTAGACCTTCTGCTTACGAAGGGCATTATTTACACTATAACACAACAGTAACTAAAAAAATAGAAGAGGTACAATTTAGAGCAGGAGATTTATACATACCAACCAAACAAGAAGGTATTCGTTATTTATTAGAAACTCTAGAAGCAGAAGCAACAGATTCTTTTTTTAACTGGAACTTTTTTGATACCATTCTTCAACAAAAAGAGGGCTATTCTGCTTATGTATTTGAAGATATTGCAGAGCAATTACTTATAGAAAATCCAAAACTAAAGGCAAAATTCGAAATGCAAATGAAATCCAATAAAACATTTGCAAAAAATCCTAGAATGCAATTAGATTTTATACATAAAAATTCAATGTACTACGAAACAGCGCATAAACGTTTGCCTATTTTCAAGATAAGATAGTCTCCCTTTTTAGAATCCCTTTAAAATTTCTTAACTTCATGCTTTTAAATAATAAGTGTGAAAAATACATTAATAATTAACGGGAAATCCTACCAAATAGATGTCCCAGAAGAGATGCCTTTACTTTGGGCAATTAGAGATTTTGTAGGGCTAACAGGTACAAAATTTGGTTGTGGTGTAGCGCAATGTGGTGCTTGTTCTATTTTGGTTGATGGAAATTTAGTGAAGTCATGTAGTTTTCCGGTTTCTTATGGACTAGAAAAAGAAATCATAACTATAGAAGGAACTTCAGAAAACTTAGAGTTTTTAAGACAAGCTTGGAAAGAAGGTAATGTGCCACAATGTGGTTATTGCCAATCAGGACAACTAATAGCTGCTACAGCTTTGTTAGATGTAAATGAAAATCCATCAGATAAAGATATAGATACCGCAATGAGCGATAACATTTGTAGGTGTGGTACGTATACAAGAATACGAAAAGCAATTCATAGAGCAGTTGCAATAAAAAATGAACAATAATGAGTAGTATTCAACACGTAAATCGAAGAGATTTTATAAAACTCTTTGGGTTAGCTTCTTCAGGAATAATTCTTGGATGCTCAGTTGCTTCAGACAATAAAGAATTTATACCAAAAGTACAGGGTGTTTTTCAACCAAATCTATTTGTACAAATCAATACAGATGGCAAGGTAATTCTTATTGCGTCAAGGTCAGAAATGGGCCAAGGAATTAGAACATCCTTAGCATCTGCTATAGCAGATGAGTTAGAAGCAGATTGGAATAGGGTGGAAGTGCACCAGGCAATAGGCCATGAAAAATATGGTAACCAAAACACAGATGGTTCTAGAAGTGTAAGAACGCGTTTAGAACCAATGCGAAAAATAGGAGCTACAGCAAAATTAATGTTGCTTTCTGCTGCTGCAAAACAATGGAATTGTGACATTGCAGATTGTAAGGCAGAAAACCATCATGTTATAAATACCGCAACAAATAAAAAATTATTTTACGGAGATTTAGTAGAAATCGCAGCAAAATTACCAATACCATCAGATAGTGAAATTCAACTGAAATCTACAAATCAATTTAAGTTTATAGGGAAAACTTTAAAGAGTGTAGATTTAGAAGATTTTACAAAAGGTACAGCAAATTATGGAATTGATATTAGGATTCCCAACATGAAATTTGCAGCAATTGCTCGTTGTCCTGTCACTTTTGGTACTGTTAAGTCTTTTGATGCTAAAGAAGCAAAAAAAGTAGTAGGCGTAGAAGAGGTATTCTCTATAGAAAGATTTGTTCCACCAACAGGTCAATTCTTTGGTGCTTTAGGAGGTGTAGCTGTTATTGCTAATAATACATGGTCTGCATTTCAGGGGAAATTAGCTCTAGATATTGCGTGGAAAAATGGAGAAAACGAGAACTTTGATACAGATGTCTTTAAGAATACAATTTCTGAGAGAATTAAAGAAACCGGAAAATTAGTGCCAGGTAGTAGAGGAAATACCTCTAGAGCTTTTAAAAATGCAACAAACCTTTTAGAAGCAACCTATCACGTTCCTTTTTTAGTGCATGCGCCAATGGAAGTGCCAAATGCAACAGCATGGTATCAAGAAGATAAAATTGAAGTTTGGGCACCACTTCAAGATCCGCAAACAGCAAGGGCAGAACTAGCTCATTTTTTTGAAACTCCTAAAGAGAATATAACTATTAATGTTACATTTTTAGGAGGAGGTTTTGGTAGAAAATCAAAATCAGATTTTGTGGTAGAAGCTGTTGCATTATCAAAAAAAATTAATGCTCCTGTGCAAGTAGTTTGGACAAGAGAAGACGATATAAAACATAGTTTTTATCATGCAACAAGTGCTCAATATTTAAAAGGAAGTTTAGATAATAAAGGCAACTTAACTGGTTGGTTGCAACGTTTGGCAATGCCTTCTATTGTTTCTTCATTTAAACCTATGTCTAATTATGCATCTGGTTTAGAATTAAATCAAGGATTTACAAATAACCCTTATGAAATTGATAATTTTAGATTAGAAAATGTCAAAGCAGAGTCTAATTTAAGAATTGGTTGGATGCGTTCTGTAGTCCACATTCATAGTGCTTTTGGAAATAATTCTTTTGTAGACGAATTGGCATTTGCGGCAAAAAAAGATCCTGTAGAATTTCATTTAAAGTTAATTGGGAAAGACAGAGTTGTTAAAGGGAAATCTAAATATCCTTACGATTCTAAACGAATGAAAGCGGTTTTAAAGAACACTGCTAAAATTTCGAATTGGGGTAAAGAACTTCCTAATAATCATGGAATTGGAATAGCAATACATTACAGTTTTTATAGTTATGTAGCTACTGCTGTAGAAGTTTCTATGCACAACAATTCTTTACAAGTAGAAAACATTTGGACAACAATAGATTGTGGTTTAGCATTAAACAAAGACAATATTAAAAACCAATTAGAAGGTGCTGCTATATTTGGTATGTCTTTAGCTTTATTTGGGAAAATAACAACTAAAAAAGGTGCTGTAGAGCAAAATAATTATTTTGATTATCAAATGACTCGAATGAAGCATTCTCCTAATATTGTAATTGATATTATGGATAAAATGGAAGAAAAACCAACAGGAGTTGGCGAACCAGGAGTGCCACCTATTGCGCCTGCAATTTGTAATGCAATTTTTAATGCCACACGAAAAAGATATCGAAGTTTACCTTTAATTGATGAAGGAATAATATCTTAAAAAAAAAAAAAGCCTGCAAATGCAGGCTTTTTTTAAAAATTATAATCTCCAATAGGATTAGGAAAGTCTTCAGGATTTGCAGCTAAATGATAGCGAGGATCCTCTATGTCTTCAATAATGATATCTTTAAAAATTGGACTAGCTTTGTAAAGTAGTACTTTACAATCTTCGCTTAAATGCTTAAGAACAATTTTTTTATTTGCTGTTTGGTATTTTTCTACTAATGCAAAAATTGCTTCAATTGCAGAATGATCAGAAATACGAGACTCAACAAAGTCGATTTCTATGTATTCTGGATCATTTTTAACATCAAATTTATCATTAAAAGCAGAAATACTTCCAAAAAATAAAGGCCCCCAAATTTCATAGACTTTAGTTCCATCTGCTTTAACCCGTTTTCTTGCACGAATTCGTTTTGCATTTTCCCAAGCAAATACTAGTGCAGAAACGATAACTCCTGCAACAACTGCAATGGCTAAATCAAAAATTACAGTTAAAGAAGATACAAGTATTAAAACAAAGACATCTGTTATTGGAATTTTATTCATAATTCTAAAACTAGACCATGCAAATGTACCTATAACAACCATAAACATTACGCCAACTAAAGCTGCAATTGGTACTTGCTCTATGTAAGTGGACGCAAAAAGTATAAACATCAATAAAAAAACTGCTGCAGTTATACCAGATAATCTTCCTCTTCCACCACCTTTAATATTGATTATAGATTGACCAATCATGGCACAACCTCCCATTCCTCCAAATAAACCTGTAATAATATTAGCACCTCCTTGCGCCATACACTCTCTATTGGTGTTTCCTCTAGTTTCTGTTAAATCATCAATTAAATTTAATGTCATTAACGATTCTATTAGACCTATTGCTGCTAATATTAAAGCATATGGAAAAATAAATGTTACGGTTTCCCAGTTTAATGGTATGTTGGTAAAAGTTTCTAAAACTGGCGTTGGAAAAGCTCCTTTTAAACCTTCACCACCACCATCTCTTATAAAGGAACCAACGGTTGCAACTTCTAAATTTGAAAAAATTACAATTCCAGAAACCACTAAAATTGCAATTAAAGCCTCTGGTAACTTCTTAGTGGCTTTGATTTTTGGTAAACCCCACATAATACACATGGTTAGGGCAACTAAACCAATCATTAAAAAAAGGTTAGATCCTTCAAGCCAAACTTGTTCTCCGTTTTTGTTTGTTTTAAACATACCTAATTGAGATAGAAATATCACAATTGCTAATCCATTAACAAATCCCATCATAACTGGATGCGGAATTAGCCTTACAAACTTTCCAAGTTTAAAAACACCCGCTAAAAATTGAATGATACCCATTAGAATTACCGTTAAAAAAAGGTAGTATAAACCAAGGTTGTCTTCTGGATTACCCATTGCATTTCCTTCAGAAACTAAAGATACCATCACAACCGCTAATGCACCTGTTGCCCCAGAAATCATTCCAGGTCTTCCGCCAAAAATGGAAGTAATTAACCCTACCATAAATGCTGCATACAGCCCAACTAAAGGGTCTACACCTGCAACAAATGCAAATGCTACTGCTTCTGGCACCAAAGCTAGGGCAACTGTTATTCCAGAAAAAATATCGTTTTGTACGTTTTTTACACGTTTTGTAATAAACTCGGTCATAAATAAGTTATTGCTTTTTAAAGGTCGGCAAAGATAGAAGTATTTTTTAAAAACAGATTATAATTTTACACTTTCATATACAAGCTTAATGTTTGCAAATGAGTTTGTTAGTGCTTTTTTTGCATTTTTATAATCTTTAAATACTGCTTTAGAAATTCCTTCTTCGATTTGAGGTTCTAAATTACCGTTGTAATCAGAAAACATTAAAAACCAATGTGTTTCTTTAAGGCATAATTCTTTATCTCTGTATATGTGGTATGTGGTAATAAGTTTTTTATCAATTCTTAAATCAGAAATGCCACATTCTTCTTCAACTTCTCTGATTGCTGCTTCTTTAATAGTTTCTCCTTTTTCAATCCATCCTTTTGGTAAATCCCAAAAATTATTTCTAAAAATAAATAATGTTTCGTTTTTGATATTTTTAACCAAACCACCTGCAGCAGAGATTACTTTAAAGTGAGAAGTAAAATGTTTCCAATCTAAATCTAGATTTTCAGAAATTAATACGACACCATTTAATTTTTGTTGTTCAAGTTTAAAAAGTAAGTCGCTAACATTAGCTCTTTTGTAATCGATTGTTAAAAAGTTTTGTTCATTATTTACAGAAGTAGTAATGATAATTGGTGAATCATAAATAAAAACTTTATACATTTGTGGCATGATTATGAACAAAGATACTGCAAAAAAAACAGCTGAACTTCTCTTGCAAGTAAAGGCTATTAAGCTAAATACACAAGAACCATTTCAATGGGCATCTGGATGGAAATCACCAATATATTGTGATAATAGAGTAACATTATCTTATCCTCCTGTTCGTGTGTTTTTAAAAGAAGAAATTGCTAAAATTGTTGAGTTAGAGTATGGTAAACCAGATGTTATTGCTGGTGTAGCAACAGGAGCAATTGCAATAGGAGTTTTGGTTGCCCAAGTTTTGGGAGTGCCTTTTGTTTATGTTAGACCAGAGCCTAAAAAGCATGGTAGAAAAAACCAAATTGAGGGTTACTTAGAAAGTGGTCAGAATGTTGTGGTAATAGAAGATTTAATAAGTACAGGAAAAAGTAGTTTAAATGCTGTAGAGGCATTAAAGAGTCAAGGCGCTGTTATTAAAGGAATGGTTGCCATCTTCTCTTATGGTTTTGATAAAGCCATACAAAACTTCAAAGAAAGTAATGTAAATTTATTAACTCTAAGTAATTATGAAAACTTACTTGAGCAAGCATTAGATAGTAATTATATCTCAGATAAAGAATTATTAACCTTACAAGATTGGAGAAATAATCCAAGTGATTGGAATCAATAAATAATAACAAGATGAATATTAAAGGAAATAAAGTTGTAGTAGAAAAATCTCAACAAGAAACATTTGCATTTTTGTCTGATTTAAAGAACTTTGAGCAATTAATGCCAGAAACCATTCAGAAGTTCGAGGTAGATGGAGATTCTTTTATTTTCGGATTAAAAGGAATGCCAGAAATACGCCTTGTTTTAAAAGACAAAACAGAGTTTAATAATGTTACACTTGGAGCAGCTAGTAGTAAGCTTGACTTTCAATTGATTGCAGATATTGCAGCAATAGATCAAGATTCTTGCGAAGTTGAATTAGAATTTAATGGCGAGTTTAATATGATGATGGCAATGATGATAAAAAAGCCATTAACTTCTTTTATTGAAACTCTAACAGATAACTTAGAAAAAATTTAAGAGAGCATTGTAACTTCTTTTAAACCAAACTCTTTAATAGTTTTATCTTCTATTTCTATAAGTAAGTTTCCAGAATTAGATACTCCTCTTATAATTCCTAGAAACTTTTCTTGATTTTTGTTTTTAAATAGAGTTGTCATATCCTTTTTGTAGAGATTAGAGAGATATCCCTCTTCTAAAACTTTAAATTTTTTAGAATTTAATTCTTCCAAGCAAAATTTAATATTCGTAAGAATTTTATTTAGCAAATCATCTAAATCATATTCTTTATTGGTAATGCCTTTAAGAGAACTTACATGAGATAAATCTTTAGAAAATTGTGTTTGATTAACATTTAATCCAATTCCAATTATACTATAATTTACAAGGTTGTTTTTTAAACTATTTTCAATTAATATTCCACAAATTTTTTTGCCGCATGACATTATGTCGTTTGGCCACTTGATACTAATTTCGGGGATTTCTATATCATTAAGCGATCTAAAAACAGCCAAAGAAATACTAAAATTTAAGTACTTGATGTGTTCAAGATAAAGATTTATTGGAGTGTATAAGATACTAAAAGTTAAGTTTTTATATGGTTCTGTAACCCAATTGTTATTTCTTTGTCCCTTTCCGTTTGTTTGGTCTTTAGCAACTACAACTGTAAAATTATTTGCACCACTATTTTTTTTCAATCCCTTTAAAAAAGAATTGGTAGATTCAATGGCATCAAGTTTGATTATTTTCAATTGTTAAATAAAGTGTAAAGTAGGTC
>CAYZDK010000028.1:0-34140 GCA_964477255.1 uncultured Polaribacter sp. | reverse complement strand
AAGGAATGAAAATGACAAGATTGCCATTAACAATTTGGGCATTCTTTATTACAGCCATTATTGGTGTTGTATCTTTCCCTGTTCTTTTATCAGCAGCGTTATTATTAGTTTTTGATAGAAGCTTTGGTACATCTTTCTATTTATCGGATATATTTATTTCTGGTGAAGTATTACACTACCAAGGAGGTTCGCCAGTATTATTTGAGCACTTATTTTGGTTCTTAGGACACCCAGAAGTATATATTGTATTATTACCGGCATTAGGAATTACATCAGAAGTAATTTCTACACATTCAAGAAAACCAATTTTTGGATATAGAGCTATGGTAATGTCTATTATGGCAATTGCATTTCTATCAACAATTGTATGGGGTCACCATATGTTTGTTTCAGGAATGAATCCGTTCTTAGGATCTGTATTTACATTTACAACATTATTAATTGCTATTCCATCTGCAGTAAAAGCGTTCAACTACGTAACTACATTATGGAAAGGTAACTTACAGTTAAACCCTGCAATGTTATTTTCTATTGGTTTAGTATCTACATTTGTAACTGGAGGTTTAACAGGTCTAGTTTTAGGAGATTCAGCATTAGATATTAATATTCACGATACTTATTTTGTAGTTGCACACTTCCACTTAGTAATGGGTGTATCTGCAATTTTTGGGATGTATGCTGGTATTTACCATTGGTTTCCAAAAATGTATGGAAGATTAATGAATAAGACTTTAGGTTATTGGCATTTCTGGATCACAATAGTATCTGCTTACGGAGTATTTTGGCCAATGCACTTTATTGGATTAGCTGGTTTACCAAGAAGATACTACTCAAATACTGCCTTTCCTATGTTTGATGATATTGCAGATATAAACGTTGTAATTACTGTATTTGCATTAATTGGAGGTTTAGCACAAATAATTTTCTTAGCAAATTTCTTTATATCTATCTATAGAGGTAAAGTTGCAAGTCAAAATCCATGGAGATCTAACACATTAGAGTGGACAACACCAGTTGAACACATTCATGGAAACTGGCCAGGAAAAATTCCTGAAGTTCATAGATGGGCTTACGATTACAGTAAGCGTGTAGACCCTAATGATGATGATAGTGACTATTTGCATGGAGAAGACTTTGTATTACAAACAACTCCACTTTTAGAAGGAGAAGAGCAATCATAGAGCTTAATTAAATAAAATAAAAAAGCCTTTCCATAAATCGGAAAGGCTTTTTTTTGCTTATAACATAGAAATGAATTAATGTTTAATTATTTTATATATTTGATTATCAATTTAAAGCTTATTATTAAAAAGATTATCTATTTATTATTACTAACTTTCATTTTTGTAGACTGTACAAATGATGATTCGAATCTAGAAAAACAGCATAGAATAATTCAGTTTTAAAGACTTTACAGGTAGTAAAATTGCTTACGAAAGTAAAGGGGAGTTAATAATTAATGTATCTAAACAACAAATTTTAAAAACATTTTCAAACTATAGCAAAAAGTATGGTGAGTCTCTAGAACCAGAAACGTTCGAAATTATAAACATAGAGAATAAGAATTACCTTCGTTTATATAGTAGAAATGGTACTGTATCTACAGTAGCTTTAATTAAAGATTCCGATAATTTTTACGTAACGGGAAATACAGTTTGTGAAACTGTAGCTTGTGCAAGTGGTGGTGGATGTATCCCAAATGGAGACTACTGTACAAAATGTAGACCAGAAGGTACACCTCCTCAAGCACCAGATGGTGATTGTAAACGAACAACTACTGGACCTCTTATAGATCCTGGATTTTAACTTTTAAAGTTATAAAACTACAATCTTATAAAATCTTTCCAATTTGGAAAGGTTTTTTTTGTAATATAGGTTACATACTTACTCTTCCAAATTGCTGTATATTTGTAACTATGAATGAAAATTTGAATCCTGATAATACCAATTACTCCAATGAAGAGTTAGATTTAGAGAAAAAGTTAAGACCTCTAACATTTAATGATTTTACAGGTCAGGATCAAGCTTTAGAAAATCTTAAAATATTTGTAGAAGCTGCAAATTTAAGAGGGGAAGCTTTAGACCATTCTTTGTTTCATGGTCCTCCAGGATTAGGAAAAACAACCTTAGCACATATTCTAGCAAATGAATTAAATGTTGGTATAAAAGTTACCTCTGGACCAGTTTTAGACAAGCCTGGAGATTTAGCAGGTTTATTAACCAATCTAGAAGAAAGAGATGTATTGTTTATAGACGAAATTCATCGTTTAAGTCCTATCGTAGAAGAGTACTTATATTCTGCAATGGAAGACTATAAAATTGATATAATGATAGAATCTGGTCCTAATGCAAGAACAGTACAAATAAATCTAGAACCCTTTACATTAGTAGGTGCAACTACTCGTTCTGGACTATTAACTGCGCCTATGAGAGCAAGATTCGGTATTAATAGCAGGTTACATTACTATTCTACAGAACTTCTTTCCACAATCATTCAACGAAGTGCAAAGATTCTTAAAGTTCCCATTACAATGGAAGCTGCTATAGAAATTGCAGGTAGAAGTAGAGGAACACCACGAATTTCTAATGCCCTTTTACGTAGAGTTAGAGATTTCGCTCAAATTAAAGGAGATGGTAAAATTGATGTTACTATTGCTAAATATGCATTGAAAGCGTTACATGTAGATGCCTTTGGACTTGATGAAATGGATAACAAAATACTTTCTACTATAATAGATAAGTTTAAAGGTGGTCCTGTAGGATTAACTACAATTGCGACTGCAGTAAGTGAAAATCCAGAAACTATAGAAGAAGTATACGAGCCTTTCTTAATTCAGCAAGGTTTTATAATGAGAACACCAAGAGGTAGAGAAGTTACCTCGCTAGCGTACAAGCATTTAGGTAGAACAAAAAAACCAAATCAAGGAGAACTGTTTTAATAATGAATATTAAAAAGATACTTCCTATTTTAGAATGGTTGCCCAACTATAATTTTTCCTTATTTAAAGGAGATTTAATAGCAGGAATAACAGTAAGTATCATTTTAATTCCACAAGGAATAGCCTATGCACTAATTGCAGGATTACCACCAATTTATGGATTGTATTGTGCTTTAGCACCACAAGTAATGTATGCCATTTTTGGTTCTTCTAGACAGGTAGCCATTGGCCCAGTTGCAATGGATTCATTAATAGTAGCAACAGGAGTTTCTACATTAGCGTTAGCAGGTTCTGAAAGCTATATCGCAATTGCTATACTTCTTGCCTTAATAGTTGGAGTCATACAATTTATTCTTGGAATATTTAGTTTAGGATTTATCGTAAATTTTTTACCAAAACCAGTTATTGTAGGTTTTACTTCTGCAGTAGCATTAACTATAGGTCTAAATCAATTTAGAAATTTATTTGGTGTCGATTTTTTACAAAGCGATCAAATACAATTTGTTTTAAAAGATATCTGGCATAACATACAATTCTTAAACTGGAACACTACTGCTATCGGCTTATTTTCTGCAGCTGTAATATTGTTATTTCGAAGAATTAATAAAAGGTTGCCTAACGCATTAATTGTTGTAATTTTTGGAATAGTAACCATGAAGTATTTTGGAAATCAATTGGAAGGGGTTTCTATCGTTAAAGATATACCTTCTGGTTTACCAAGCTTTAGCTTACCAACAATAGATTTCGATCAAATTAGAGAACTTCTTCCAATTGCTTTTACTTTAGTTATGGTAGGTTATTTAGAAACAATTTCTATTGGTAAGTCTTTAGAAAGTAAACAAGATGTGTACAGAGTTAGACCTAATCAAGAGTTAATTGCACTAGGATTAAGTAATATTGTAGGCTCTTTTTTTAAAGCATACCCTTCTACTTCAAGTTTTTCACGTTCTGCAATTAATCAAGAAAGTGGAGGAACAACAGGAATGTCTGCCTTAGTTTCTGTAGTAATGGTAGTTTTTACATTATTGTTTTTAACGCCCATATTTTACTACTTGCCAAAAACAGTTTTAGCTGCTATAATTATTGTAGCTGTTTTTGGTTTGGTGAATATAAAAGAAGCGGTATTTCTTTGGAAATCAAATCAATTTGATTTTTGGTTACTTATATCTACTTTTATAGCAACTCTGCTTTTAGGCATAGAGTTTGGTATTGTAATAGGTGTTGGTTTATCATTAATCATTTTAATTTTCAGAACTTCAAGACCATATATCACTGAACTAGGAAAAGTACCGGAATCTAATTTTTATAGAAATAAAAATAGGTTCGAAGAAGTTATTATAACAAACGATATTCTAGTATTTCGTTTCGACGCACAATTATTTTATGCCAATGCCAACTACTTTAGAGATAATTTAGATAAAATGGCAGAAAAAAAAGGAGAAGCATTAAAGCTGATAGTATTAGACTCTGAAAGTATTAACAGAATTGATAGTACTGGAGTAGAGATGTTAAAGGAAAGAGTTAAGTTTTACCAAAAAAAGGGAGTGAAATTCTATTTTGCTGGAGCCAAAGGCCCATTAAGAGACTCTTTGTTTAAAGGAGGTTTATTAGATGTGATAGATTTAAATCATTTCTTTATGCGAGCGAATGACGCTGTAGTTTATTACCAAACAGGAAATAGAGAACAACAAGAAAAATATTCAAAATATATACATCAATCTTATAATTAATACATTATGATTATAGAACAAATATACACAGGCTGCCTTGCACAAGGTGCCTATTACATAGAAAGTAATGGAGAAGTTGCAATAATAGATCCTTTGCGAGAAGTAAAAAATTACATAGATAAAGCAGAAAAAAATAATGCGAAAATCAAATACATTTTTGAGACACACTTCCATGCAGATTTCGTAAGTGGTCATGTAACGCTCGCAGAAAAAACAGGAGCAAAGATTGTATATGGCCCATTAGCAAAAACTAATTATGATGCCATAATTGCAGAAGATAATCAAGAATTTAAAATAGGAAAAATTACAATCAAAGTCTTACATACACCAGGACATACCATGGAAAGCGCTTGTTATCTATTAATAGATGAAAACGGAAAAGATCATGCTATTTTTAGTGGAGATACGTTGTTTCTAGGAGATGTTGGAAGGCCAGATTTAGCGCAAAAAGGAAATATTACAGAGAAAGATTTAGCAGGATATTTATATGATAGCCTTAGAAATAAAATTATGCCTCTTGCAGATGATGTAATTGTTTACCCAGCTCATGGAGCAGGATCTGCTTGTGGTAAAAATCTAAGTAAAGAAACTGTAGGAACGATTGGAGACCAAAAAAAGACCAATTATGCTCTAAGAGCTAACATGACCAAAGAAGAATTTATAAAAGAAGTTACAGATGGTCTAACTCCACCTCCTGCTTATTTTCCACTTAATGTTAAATTAAACAAAGAAGGTTATAAAGATGTTGAAGAGATAATTAAAGCAGCAGCAAAGCCACTGTCTGTTGAAGAATTTGAATTAGTTGCTGAAGAATCAGGAGCCGTATTATTAGACGTAAGGCATCAGTCTGAATTTATAAAAGGATTTATACCGCAATCTATTTTTATTGGCCTTGGAGGCACATTTGCACCGTGGGTTGGCGCTTTAATTAAAGACATAAAACAGCCAATTTTGTTAATAACCCCAGAAGGAAAAGAAGAACATACCATTACTAGGTTATCTAGAGTAGGTTTTGATAATGTTTTAGGCTTCTTAGATGGTGGATTTGCATCTTGGAAAAACTCAGGTAAAGAAATAGATACTTTAGAATCTATTTCTGCAGAAACCTTAGAGCAAAAGTTAAAAGAAAATGCTGTTGTTTTTGATGTAAGAAAACCAGGTGAATTCGCGAGTGAACACATAGAAAATGTTACTAATACTCCTTTAGATTATTTAAATGATCATTTTTCAGAGTTTCCTATAGATAAAGATTTTCATGTACATTGTGCAGGAGGTTACCGTTCTGTAATTGCTGCGTCAATATTAAAAGCAAGAGGTTATCATAATGTAATAGACGTTGCAGGAGGTTACGATGCAATTTCAAAAACAGCTATAAAAAGAACCGCTAAAATATGTCCTTCAACTCTAAAATAATATGAAACAATTCTCATTTATCCTATTATTGCTTTTATTTACAGTTTGTTGTAATACTATTGCTCAGGATAATCAGAATATAACAACAACAGAGTTAAAAGCATTAATTGAAAAGAACAATGATATTCAAATTATTGATGTGAGAACACCAGAAGAAGTAAAAGAAGGTTTTATACCAAATGCCAAGTTTGTTAATTTTTACGATGCTAATTTCAAATTGAAATTAGATAAAATAGTTGATAAAAATAAAACAGTGTATTTGTATTGTAGAACTGGAAACCGAAGTGGACAAGCTTCTGAACTCCTAACAAAGAAAGGGTATAAGACAGTTAATATTATTGGTGGCTACAATAAATGGAAATCTGAAAATAAAGAAAAATGAAAACAACGACAATTCAAATAGAAAATTTAAAATGTGGTGGCTGTGCTTCTACAATTAAAAAGGGTTTAAACGCTCTAGAAAGCGTAGAACAGATAGAAGTTAATGTAGAAGAATCTTCAGTAAGCATAACAACTGATGCAATTAATTTAAAAGAAGTGCGAGAAAAACTATCTAAGATGGGATATCCAGAGGTTGGAGATAAAAATACAATTGCACACAAAGCTAAATCATTTGTTAGTTGTGCAGTAGGAAGATTAGATTCCTAAAAATAAAATAAAAAAACCTCGCAAATTTGCGAGGTTTTTTATTAAAATCTTCTTACAGCCCTAACAGGATTCTGACTACTTTTTAAAACAATATTTTCCTGTCCGTTTGCTAAGTTTACAATCTTTGCATTATTGTTGTTCTCTTCTGTGGAACTCCAATAGAAATTACTTACCAAAGCATCACCGCCATTTGCTTGAGCTGTAGTGTTTATAATAGCCAAACTTTGAGAAATAAGTTTAAGTTCAAAAGCACTTGGTAAATACCAATCTCCATATAGTATATTGTTCTCAACTACTTCTAATTCATTACATAATTTAATTGCGTTATTATTACCATCATCCCCTAAAACAATATTTGCAACACTAGCAATGGTAGTATTAGATCTGCCAGCGTAAATCCCATCTCCTTTTGCATTAGTAACACCAAATGTACCAGCAAACCATCTTACAGAGGTACTTTGGTTTTCTTTTGCACATACCAAACCATGCTGTCCTGTTTCATCTACCCATACAACAATACCACCGTGCGCAAAATCGCCTATTTTGAAGCTTGGTACATTTTCTGCTCTTTTCGCATGTAGTGCATAAGGTACACTTAAGAGCTGACTAGTACCAGTAATTGTATAATTTGAACCACCTTCAATATCTATTTCAGATTTAATAAAAAAGGTGTCAGAAGACCAATTAATAGAGGAAAATTCACCTGAATTTACAGTGCCAGTTCCAATTTCTACTGTAAATAAACCGTTTTCATTTGTAGTTGGGGTTAATGTTTCTGCGTATACTATATCACCAGTATTATTCCCTTTTTGTATACTTATCTTTAATCCTATAGAAGTATTACTTATTATATTTCCATCTGCACCTCTAACAACAGCCTGATAAGCTATCTTCTCTGGTGTTTGAGAAAAGATAGGTATAGAAATTAATAACAAAAATATTGAGGTATAAATGTTTCTCATAACGAAGATTTTATAAGTTTAAAAACTTTAATCTGTTTATTCTTTTTCATAACTCTTAAAAAGTAAATGCCAGCTTTAAAATTTTTTAAGTTTAATTGTGTGTTTTGTTTGGCTAGCTTTCCTTTCTTTAACTCTTTCCCATTTATATTATATAAAGTGTATGACAGCCCTATAATACTAGAAGATTCTATTTTTAAATTAATAAACTCTTTTGACGGGTTAGGATACATAACTGCATTTATTGAGATTGGAGTAGATTCTGGGGTTGATAAAGTATATATTTCTATACTTTTCTGAACTCCTGCAGAAATTGAGCCATTACTTCCTGCGAAATAATTAGAAAATGTTTGCCCTACAGTAATGCTAGCAGAACCAGAACCGTTATTAAAAGAACCTCCAGATGAGACAATAGCTTTTTGGCCAAACGTTACCGTTGCTAATACAACAAATAATAATGTAACTTTTAATTTCATAAATAATATTTTACAATATAGAAAAAAGTATAGTAACGAAAAAAAGCAGTTATAGTTATAACTGCTTTTTTTCAAATTACTGTTTTATATAGAAATTTAATTAAAAATTAATTTTTGTACACCAAAATTAGTGTCTTTACTAATAATTTTAAGTAGCATAATACCAGGGCTAATATTAAAGTTATATTCCATTAAGTTGTTACCAATGGATAAGTTAACTTCAGATGTAAAGACTACTTTACCTGAAAGATCCATAAGGTATATGCTGGCTTTAGTAGCTTTAGTACTTTTAATTTCTGTTTTAATATACCCTTTAGAAGGATTAGGATATGCTGTAAACTCATCTACTTCTATGCTATTTGTATTAGCAACTTTAGGTACAACTGTACCAACGGTCACAGTAACAGTAGCGGTATTACTACCATTTCCTTTAGCGTCAGTAATAAAGTAAGAGAAGTTATCTGTACCAATAAAACCAGCTACAGGAGTATATTTTACAGTATTATTAACTAAGTCAATTTTAGCACCTTTTGCAGAGTGAGTTCCTAATAAGGTAATAGGATGATCTGTATTAGGTCCTTCTGCACCATAGGTATCTGCCCCATTTCCATTGTCGTTTAAAATATTGATGATATTATCAGTAGAGTTTGCATTTACAGAAACATCGTCATCAAAAGCAACAGGGCCAGGGCTTTGTGTGTTTCCTACAGTAATGGTAACTGTAGCATTATTGTCATTTCCATTACTATCCTCTATAGTATAATTAAAAGTAGCTACTCCATTATAACTTGCTGGAGGAGTGTAGGTAAATACATCATCAAAAGGATCTGCGGTACCTTTATTATCCACATTCAGATTTCCAACAGAAGGAGCACCTAACACTACAAAACCAGGTCCATTTGTGCCAAAGCTATCATTATCTAAAATATCTAATATATTGTTTGTACTATCTTCTGCAACAGAAAAAGCATCATTGTTAGCTGTTGGGGTATTTAGTAATGAAGCAGGATCTTGCACAGTAATTGTAACTGTCGCATCATCTGCATCCCCATTTTTATCAGTAATAATATACCTAAATGAGTCTGTACCAATAAAATCAGTAGCAGGTGTATATACTACAGTATTTCCATTTAATACTAACTCTCCACCATTATCTGTAAAAAATGCAGTTAAAGATACTGGGTGTCCAAGGTTAGGGCCATCTGATCCATAAGTATCTGCCCCATTTCCATTATCATTTAAAATATTAATGACATTAGAAAGGCTATTTTGTACCACTGTAACAACATCATCATATGCAGTAGGGAAGTCAGCAGCAGTAGCAGATAACACGGTAATAGTAACGTTAGCAGAAGTAGTATTTCCATCAAAATCTTCTATGACATATGAGAAAGAATCTGGACCATTAAAACCTGCAAGAGGTGTATAGTCTATTTTACCGTTATGTACTACAATTGTACCTCCTTGAGCACTAGTTGCAGCAGTAATAGATAAAGAATTTGCAGCAGCAGGGCCATTGGCACCAAATGTATCATTAGCTAAAACATCTATGGTAGTAGCACCGCTATCTTGATTGATAGTAATTGCATCATCAATAGCGTTAGGCACATTAGATTGTGTAACTACAATGGTTACTACAGTAATAGATGTGTCTCCATTACCATCAGTAATCATATATTTAAAACCGTCATTACCAAAGAAATTTGGTGCAGGTGTATATTCGATAACATCATCTAAAGTTGTTAATGTACCATTTTGATTTACAGTAATCGTACCTCCTAAATCAGAAGGGCCAGTTAATGTACCATTAGGTAACGTTAGACCGTTATCTAAAGCATTGTCTGAGCCAAATTCATCAGTGCCATTTCCATTATCTGCCAAAACATTTAATATATAATCCGTGCTATTCTGTGGTACATTCGTAAATGCATCTGGTTTAGCTATAGGTACATCTAAAACTACTTTTGGTGTAATATTAATTGTGATTGTACCAGAGCTAGCGCCAGTAGCATAACTAACAGTATAAGGTATTTGTACTTGTCCCGAAGTTCCTGCAGTAGGTGTAAAATTAAAAGTATCGTCGTTAAAACTATTAACTCCACCATCAATTTGTTGAATTATCCCACCAGTTATAGCAAGTGCTTGCCCAACTGAAGCTATACCATCAATAGTAAGACCAGTAATAGCTACTAAAGGATCTCCATTACCGTCTCTAACCCCAATATCATTTGAAAAAATATCTAATGAGTTGTTAGAAGAGTCTTGAGATACAGTAAAGCTGTCATTAGTAACTGTAATAGTAGTTGTAGGGTTTACAGTAATTGTTACTGTAGCACTGTCTGCATCTCCATTTTCGTCTGTAATGATATAATTAAATGTATCGGTGCCTGTAAAATTACTAGCAGGTGTATACTCAACTATATCACCGTTTAGAACTAATTCTCCACCATGATCTGTATAAAAAGAAGTTAAAGAAATAGGGTGGTCTAAATTACGTCCATCTGTACCAAAACTATCCGTACCATTACCATTGTCTATTAAAATTTCAATATCGTTATTGGTACTATTTTGTATAACTGTTACCGTATCATCTTGGGCAGTAGGTTTGTCTACAACGTTAGCACCAACTTGAATAGTAACTGTACCTACATCAGAATCGTTGGTAAAATCAGTAATGGTGTAGGTAAATGTATCCGTACCTGTAAATCCATTTGCAGGTGTATAGTCTATTTTGCCATTATTCACTGCAATTGTACCTCCTTGGCTACTTGTAGCAGAAGCAATTGTTAATGGATTTGTGGTAGCAGGCCCATCTGCTCCAAAAGTATCGTTATCTAAAACATCTATAGCAATTAAGGTACTATTAAGAGTAACACTTAAGTTATCGTTTACAGCTAAAGGACTATCCGTTTGCAAAACATTTATGGTTACAACAGTTATAGAAGTATCTCCATTACTATCAGTAATCATATACTTGAAGGAATCTGTCCCAAAGAAGTTAGCCTTAGGTGTGTAGGTTATTGTATCATCTGTAGGGTTTGCCGTACCATTTTGATTTATTGCAATAGTACCTCCAAGATCAGAAGGACCTGTTAGGTTACCGCTAGGTAGAGTTAATCCATTATCTAAAGGTCCATCGTTACCAAAAGAATCAATTCCATTACTATTATCAGCGAATACATTAAAAGCAGTAGTGCTATTTTGAGCTACAGTAAATGTGTCTGGTTTAGCAATAGGAACAGTTATTGGATTTACAGGAGTTACGTTAATAGTAACTGTAGCATCAGAAGAATCTCCGTTAGCATCTGTTATTCTATAGGTAAAGGTATCTGTACCAGTATATGAACTAAGCGGAGTATAATCAACTTTTGTTCCATTAACTACTACCGATCCATTTTGTGTTGTTGTAGCAGATATTACAGTTAAAGATCCATTAGCAGCAGGGCCATTAGCTCCAAAGAAGTCATTAGCTAAAACATTAATTGAATTACTTGTAGTTGCTTGAACAATATCAACTACATCATCATATGCAGTAGGAACACTTAATTCATTTACATTAATGGTCACAATAGCAGTTGAAGCATCACCACTACCGTCTGTAATTTTGTAGCTAAATGTGTCTACTCCTATAAAATCTACTCTTGGCGTGTATATTATATTGTTACCAACTAAATCTAGTTTACCACCAAGATCTGTATAGGAATTAAAACCAGAAATAGCATGCTGCGTATTTGCACCATCTAAACCATAACTATCATTGTTTAGAATTGCAATTGTATTGTTAGTACTATTTTTAGAAACCGATACTACATCATCTTTTGCATATGGTTTTGCATGTTCTAAAATCCAAACAATTCTAGTAACCGTAGCTGTATTACCGTGATTGTCTGTATAGGTGTATGTTACAGGGTAGCAGTCTACCGTATTGATATCTACAGCAGAGATGTCTATACTAATAGCACCTGTAATATTTCCATCTAAATTATCGGTGCCAGTAGCTCCTAACTCAATATAAGGTGTTCCCTTATCAATAATTTGAGGGTTATCACCAATAAGTGTGATCACTGCTTTTTGGGTATCTTTACTGGTGTTACCATTAATGTTTTGTCCTTGATTTCCAGCAGCGTCTGTAGCATAAAAAGTTAAATCGATTGTATTTACCCCATCTGTAAGGCTAGAAATAACGGGAGAAAGAACTACTTGCCCTACACCATTATACGTTCCATTGCCAGTTACATCATTCGTGTTTCCATCTGCGTCAGAAATAGTAAAATTATATGTTGCATTTGCTTCTAAACCTAAAATTTCAAAAGAGAAATTACCAACAGAAGCAATGTTAATTGGGTTTGTTATATTGTTGAAAGAATAACCTGAGGGAGGTGTAAAGTCTATAGTTACGCCAGTATTACCATTAGATAAGGTAGCCACATTAGCAGCAGTGTTACCAATAGTATCTTCTATACCAGAGATTTGGAATGCAGCAAGACCTTCATTTTCTGATCCATCAGTAGTAATAGTAGCCGACCAATTATTGCCAGAAGTATTCGAAACGGAAGCATTTTTACCATCTATAGTAACTGTAGGTGTATTAATAGTCTCGCTAGAAGTAAAAGTTAAAGTAATCTGATCACCAGATTTTGCAAATAAAGGATTAGCATTATCTGATATGATGTTTACGTTAGATAATGAAGGAGCTGTATTATCAACATTGAAGGTTGCACTTGGACCAACTGCTGCTGCTAAGTTGCCAGCATTATCATTTGCTGTTTCAGAAGCAATGCTGATACCTAAGGTACCATCACCAGTTATATTTGAAATGGTAACAGTTCTTTCTGTTGTACCAGAACCTGAAACAGCAACATTACCATCAGCAGTACCTGTTTTATTTAAAGTTACATCGTTATTGGCTAATGTTATTGCATCAGCACCAGAATAAGAGATAGTATAGGCTACCGGTCCTGAGTTAGTATCCGTTAAACTTGGTGCACTAATAGTTTTAGTAGGAGCTGTATTATCTACATTGAAGATTGTACTTGGACCAACTGTTGCCGATAAGTTACCAGCATTATCATTTGCTGTTCCAGAAGCAATACTAATACCTAAGGTACCATCACCAGTTATATTTGAAATGGTAACAGTTCTTTCCGTTATTCCAGAACCTGAAACTGCAATATTACCATCAGCAGTACCTGTTTTATTCAAGGTTACATCGTTATTGGCTAATGTAATTGCATCAGCACCAGAGTATGAGATTGTATAGGTTACTGGCCCTGAGTTTGTATCCGTCAAACTTGGTGCACTGATACTATTAGTTGGTTGTGTACTATCCACATTGAAGGTTGCACTTGGGCCAGCTGCTGCTGCTGAGTTACCTAAGTTATCATTAGCTGTACCTGAAGCAATGCTTATTCCTAACAAACCTTCTCCAGTTATATTAGAAATAGTAACAGTTCTTTCTGTTGTACCAGAACCTGAAACAGCAATATTACCATCGGCAGTGCCAGTTTTATTTAAGGTTACATCGCTATTTACTAATGTA
The DNA here is from genome assembly GCA_964477255.1 of uncultured Polaribacter sp. Taxonomy (GTDB): domain Bacteria; phylum Bacteroidota; class Bacteroidia; order Flavobacteriales; family Flavobacteriaceae; genus Polaribacter. The sequence goes on along the minus strand of CAYZDK010000028.1, from coordinate 20,436 downwards.
ATTGCATCAGCGCCAGAATAAGTGATAGTATAGGTTACCGGTCCTGAGTTTGTATCAGCCAAACTTGGTGCACTTATGCTAATAGTTTGTCCAAAAGTTTGAACAGAAATTAATACAAACATAATGCTGTAAACTAGTTTTGTTAAAAAGTTTACATTGAAAGTAATTTTTCTCATAGACGAGTTTGTTTAGTTAGTAAAATTTTATATCAATATGAAGAGTATACACTCTTATTTATAATTGTTTCTTTGAAAAAAATTAAAACTAGGGGATACTATTTGTAATAATTAACACTTGGGTAATCATTAAAGAGGGGTTGCACTATGAAGGGGTGATTACAAAAAATAATTAATATTATTTGTTGTAAATAGATTTAAGGGTGTGAAGTATATTGTTAAAATATAACAACAGTGAAGCAATTTACAAAAATTATTTTAATTTAAAGTTATTAATTTTTATAATTTTTTATTACTCTCTAATTACTAAATAGCACATATTCAAAATACTACATGTTAGTATTCAGATTTTAGGCTTAAGTAGAACTTAACAATAAGTGATGTAGTTTAAGAAAATAATTCTTTAAAAAAAGCTAAAATCTGGCAACAATAATATATTTATTGTATTGAATAAAGAAAGCTTTTATGCGATTTCTTATATTAGTTACTATTTATGAGTAAGAAATTTTACCCATAAAAAAACCTCGCAAGTTTGCGAGGTTTTTTGTATATGTTGTTTTTAGAGTTATTACCCTAAAGTTACTCTTTTAAATGTAGAGATTTCTACCTCACCATAAGTAGCAACATACTCAGCAACGTTTTTCTTTTCATCCTTAATAAAGGTTTGGTCTAATAAACATTGCTCTTTGTCTAAAGTAGTATTGTCAGAAATGAAACGATCCATTTTTCCTGGTAAAATTCTATCCCAGATTTTTTCTGGTTTTCCTTCTGCAGCTAACTCAGCTTTAGCATCTACTTCTGCTTGCGCTAAAACTTCTGGAGTAATTTGAGACATAGAAATGTACTTAGGTACATTTTTTAAAGTTTTACCTAATCTTCCTAATTCTATGTTCTCTTTTTCGATTTCTGCAATTCTAGCCTCTGTTTCAGATGCCACATAAGCAGGATCAAAATCTTTATAAGAAAGAGTGGTTGCACCCATAGATGCTACTTGCATTGCTACATCTTTTGCTAAAACGTCTGCATTATCTACAGCAGCAGTTAAACCAACTAGAGCAGCAATTTTACCAATATGCGTGTAAGCACCAACGTATGCAGCTTCTATTCTTTCAAAAGAAGTAATATCTAACTTTTCTCCGATAACACCAGTTTGTTCTACTAGTTTTTCAGCCACAGTGATACCGCCAAAATCAGCAGCTAAGAAATCTTCTTTATTTGTGTAGTTTAATGCAATATCTGCAAATTCACCTGCTAAAGCAACAAACTTTTCATTTTTACCAACAAAATCTGTCTCACATGCTAATACTATAGAAACACCAACAGTTTTATCGTCGTTTATTCTTGTTACAGCTACACCTTCTGTAGATTCTCTATCCGCTCTTTTTGCAGCAATTTTCTGACCTTTTTTACGTAAAATGTCTATTGCTTTATCAAAATCACCTTCTGCTTCAACTAATGCCTTTTTACAGTCCATCATTCCAGCACCAGTTGCTTCTCTTAATTTCTTTACGTCAGCAGCGCTAATCTTTGTCATTGTCTTATTTTTTTTCTTCAGTTGCGTTTTCAGTTACTTCAGCTTTTGCTTCCTCTTTTTTAGGAGCTTCTTTTGCTTCTTTTGCTTTTTCTTTTTCAGCTTTTCTATCTGATAGCCCTTCTGCAATAGCATCAGTTACATAAGATAAAACTTTGTCTATAGATTTGGAAGCGTCATCGTTTGCAGGAATTACAAAATCTACTTGTCTTGGGTCAGAGTTTGTATCTACCATTGCAAAAATTGGAATATTTAATTTTTGCGCTTCTGCTACAGCAATGTGTTCTTTCTTAATATCAATTACAAATAATGCACCAGGTAAACGAGTCATATCAGCAATAGAACCTAAGTTCTTTTCTAATTTTTCTCTTTGGCGGTTAATTTGTAGTTTTTCTCTTTTAGATAATGCGTCAAAAGAACCGTCAGTCTTCATTCTATCAATAGAGGCCATTTTCTTAACAGCTTTACGAATAGTTACAAAGTTTGTTAACATACCTCCTGGCCATCTTTCTGTGATATAAGGCATGTTTACAGATTTAGATTTATCTGCAACGATATCTTTTGCTTGCTTTTTAGTAGCTACAAATAAGATTTTACGACCAGAGCTAGCTATTTTTTTAAGAGCTTCTGAAGTTTCCTCAATTTTTGCAGCAGTCTTATACAAATCAATGATGTGTACACCATTTCTTTCCGTATAAATGTATGGTGCCATGTTTGGGTCCCACTTTCTTGTTAAGTGACCAAAATGCACTCCGTTATCTAATAATTCTTTAATGTTTACGTTTGCCATTTTAAATGTGTTTACTTTCTGTTTTTAACCAATAGTTAAGTAGTCTTTATTTGGAGTCTTAACTATTTAGATACTAAACTGTTATTATAATTGTATAACAGCTCTCTAAAAAAACACTGTCTCATTTGCAGCAAAAAACCGAAATGAGTACAGTATATTAACGTTTTGAGAACTGGAATTTTTTACGTGCTTTCTTCTGACCAAATTTCTTACGCTCTACCATTCTTGGGTCACGTGTTAGTAAGCCTTCTGGTTTTAATACAGCTCTATGCTCTTCATTAATAGATACTAAAGCTCTAGTAATTGCTAAGCGTATTGCTTCTGCTTGTCCTGTTACTCCACCACCGTAAACATTCACTTTAATATCATAAGATGTTAAGTTGTCTGTTAGTTGTAATGGCTGAACTACTTTATATTGTAGAGTACCTGTAGTAAAATACTCTTTGAAATCTCTCTTGTTAATAGTGATATTTCCTTTTCCTTCTGATAGGTAGATACGTGCAACAGCAGTTTTTCTTCTACCAATTTTGTGAACTGTATCCATTATTTATAATCGTTAAGGTTAATAGCTTTTGGTTTTTGCCCTTCTTGTTTGTGCTCTGTACCTGCATATACATACAAGTTTCTAAACAATGCACTACCTAATCTGTTTTTAGGTAACATTCCTTTTACAGCTTTCTCGATTAATCTTGTAGGATCTTTCTCGAACATTTCTGTAGCACTTAACGATCTTTGTCCTCCTGGGTAGCCAGTGTGTCTAATGTATGACTTCTCTGTCCATTTTTTTCCAGTTAGGTTAATTTTTTCTGCGTTGATAATAACCACGTTATCTCCACAATCTACATGAGGAGTGTAATTTGGTTTGTATTTACCTCTAATTAGCTTAGCTACTTTAGAAGCTAGACGACCCAACGTTTGCCCGTCCGCATCAACTAAAACCCACTCCTTATTAACGGTAGCGCTGTTTGCTGATACTGTTTTGTAACTTAATGTGTTCATTACACTTAGTTTTTGTTCAATTATTAATATTTAATTTTTTCCTTAAAAAAGGAGTGCAAATTTACAACTAAATATTTGATTGACAAATAACTGTTAGTTTTTTTGGTTTCTTTAAAAAAATAAAAAGTTTAAAACAATATTAACATAGTTATAACGGTTAAGAAAACTATTTTTGCCACGCCTTTTAACAAGCATTAAATACATCACATATGAGATTTCCCATTTATTTATTTGTCATCTTTTGCATGATGACAAGAATAAATGCCCAAGAAACTGCCAATAGTAAGATTCCGAAAAGAATATATACTACAAAGCCCTTAGAAAATGGTAAGCAAATTGAAATTGATGGCGATGTTTCTGACGAAGCATGGAATATTGTAGAGTGGACTTCTGATTTTGTGGAAAAAGATCCAGATGAAGGAACACCACCTGCTTACCAAACAAAGTTTAAAATAACATACGACAAGAAATTCTTGTACATTGCATTAAGAGCATATGATGCAGAGCCTGAAAAAATAGAAAGTAGATTAAGTAGAAGAGATGGTTTTGCCGGAGATCGAATTAATGTTATCATAGATAGTTACCACGATAAAAGAACCGCTTTTGTTTTTACTACAACAGCTGCAGGAGTTAAAGGGGAAGAGTTTGCATCGCAAAATGGGCAGAATTGGGATGAAAGTTGGAATCCTGTTTGGTATACAGATGCCCAAATAGATGAAGAAGGTTGGACAGCAGAAATGAAAATTCCGTTTACACAAATTCGTTTTGGAAAATCTAAAGAACAAATTTGGGGGCTTAACGTAAACAGAACTATATTTAGGTTTCAAGAACGTTCCCTCTGGCAGAGAATTCCAAATGATCAGGCAGGTTTTATTAGTGAAGCAGGAGAGTTACATGGTTTGGTAGATTTAAATCCAAAAAAACAATTAGAGGTTCAACCTTATGTTACTACCCAGTACAATAGCTATCCTGCAGAGCAAGGAAATCCCTTTAGAGATGGAAGTGATTTTACCACTGCAACAGGTTTAGATGCAAAATTCGGTATTACTAATGATCTTACTTTAGATTTAACGGTAAATCCAGATTTTGGACAAGTAGAGGCAGATCCAGGGGCTATTGCTTTAGACGGATTTCAGATTTTCTTTAGAGAACAGCGTCCATTCTTTGTAGAAAATTCAAACATCTTTGATTTTCAATTTGCCAATGGCAGCGATAATATATTTTACAGCAGAAGAATTGGAAGAAATCCCCACAGAAGGGCTAACCTTCAAGAAGGTGAGTTTGCGAGAACACCTCAGAATTCTACAATATTAGCAGCCGCTAAATTCTCAGGAAAAACAAGAAAAGGATTGTCTATTGGGGTTTTAGAAAGTATTACTGCTAACGAATTTGCAGAAATTAGGCAAGTAGATGGAAGCTCAAGAGAGCAAATTGTAGAGCCATTAACTAACTTTTTCGTTGCTAGATTACAGCAAGACTTCAACGAAAGGAACTCTTTTATTGGAGGTATCTTTACTGCTACAAATAGAAATCTAAATGGTGATTTTAAGGAACTTCATAAAGCTGCTTATACAGGAGGAATTGATTTTAATCACAACTGGAAAAACAGAGAATATTATATAGATGGTAATGTAATTATGTCTCATGTTTTAGGTAGTGAAGAAGCCATAGAAAGAACCCAACGTTCTATTACTCGTTTGTTTGGTAGACCTGGAGCATCACACGTAGAAATAGATCCTACTAGAACTTCTTTAACAGGAACTGGAGGTAGAATTGAATTTGGAAGAGCAGGAGGGCAAAAATTACGATACAATACTGGTTTTATTTGGCGATCTCCAGAGCTAGAACTAAATGATGTTGGTTTTCTAAGAAGTACCGATCAAATGATTCAGTTTTTAAATGTCGATTACTTATGGTTAGTTCCTACAGAAACGTACAGAAACATGTCTATCAATGCAGAACAGTCTACAGAATACGATTTTGAGGGTAACTTGAATCGTTTACGAGTAGAGTTGGCTGGAAATGTAAATTGGATAGACAATTCTAGAACACGTTTAGGTATGGGCGCAAACTTTAGTAGGTTTAATAACTTCTTTTTACGAGGTGGCCCTAGATGGCGTTCTGCAAATAGTAGGTATATTTTTGCTTCTTTTAACTCAGATAATGGTAAAAAATTTAGTTACGGAATTTCATATACCAATGTGCATTCAGATGAAGATGTGTTTGCTAGAAACCGTTTTTCTGTAGGTGTAAACTGGCAACCTTTTGATGCATTTAATATTTCTTTAGAAAATCAATTAGAACTAACTAAAGATAGATCTCAATATGTTTCTACAAGAACTTTTGGAAGCGAAAACAGATACATATTAGGAACCATGAAAAATGATGAGCTTACAACTACATTACGATTTACCTATAGTATAAATCCTGATATGTCTATTCAATTTTATGGTCAGCCTTTTATTTCTAGAGGACGTTTTTCGGATCTAAAATATGTTAATATTGCTGCTGCAGAACGTTTTACAGATCGTGTAAATATTTATAATGATCAACAATTACTGCGAACAACAGATACAAGTGGTAATGTATTGTATCAAATAGACGAAAATGAAGATTCTATAGTTGATTATCAATTTGGGAATCCAGACTTTTCTTTTGTGCAATTACAAACCAATTTAGTTGCAAGATGGGAGTATATACCAGGTTCTGAGTTATTTTTAGTTTGGGCTAGAGGCTCTAGAGGAAATGCAGATGTAGATGATGGCTTGGTAGATAGTTTAAACGAACAAACATTTAGAGCGCCAGGGAATGACACCTTTTTGATAAAGCTTACGTATCGATTTGTACGATAAAAAAAAGGAGCAACTTGCTCCTTTTTTTATTTATTTTTTCTCAGCTTTTGCCCAAGTATCTCGTAAACCAACCGTTTTATTAAAAATTAGATTCTCTGGAGTAGAATCATCATCAACATTAAAATAACCAAGTCGTTGAAACTGAAAACGATCGCCAATTTTAGAAGATTGTAAGCTTGGCTCTACAAATGCATTGATAATCTCTAAAGAATTCGGATTTAAGAACTCCATAAAGTCTTTGTCTTTATGAGCGTCAGGTGCTTCGTCTAAAAACAAACGGTCGTAAGCTCTTACTTCTGCCTTAACTGCATGTTTTACTGAAACCCAGTGTAGAGTTCCTTTAACTTTTCTGGTACTTTCTGGAGTACCACTACCAGATTTACTTAAAGGGTCGTAGGTGCATTGTATTTCAATAACGTTGCCATTATCATCTTTTGTGCAACTTTCTGCTTTTATGATATATGCATTTTTTAAACGTACTTCTTTTCCTAACTTTAATCGAAAAAACTTTTTATTTGCTTCTTCTCTAAAGTCTTCTTTTTCTATGTATAGTTCTCTAGAAAAAGGCACCTCTCTAAAACCTGCACTATCATCTTCTTGGTTATTTTCTGCTTGTAGCATTTCTTCTTCTCCTTCTGGATAATTAGTAATTACTACTTTAACAGGATCTAATACTGCCATTACACGATTTGCAGTTTTATTTAGGTGCTCTCTAATTTTAAATTCTAAAAGCGCAACATCAATTACATTTTCACGTTTAGAAACACCAACAGTTTCGATAAAACTGCGAATAGATTCTGGTGTATAGCCACGTCTTCGTAAGCCAGAAATCGTTGGCATTCTTGGGTCGTCCCAACCAGAAACAATTCCTTTTTCTACTAAGGTTAACAACTTACGCTTACTCATAATAGTATAGCTTAAGTTAAGGCGAGAAAACTCTCTTTGTTTTGGAGGTAATGGAAATTCAGAAGCACTGTATCCATACACATTATCTCTAAACCAGTTGTATAATTCTCTGTGCGGTTTAAATTCTAGAGAACACAGCGAATGTGAAATTTGTTCGATGTAATCACTTTCTCCATGCGTCCAATCATACATAGGGTAAATGCACCAATCGTTGCCAGTTCTGTGATGGCTTTTATACATGATTCTATACATTAACGGATCACGCATAAGCATATTAGGAGAACTCATGTCAATTTTTGCACGAAGTGTATGTTCGCCTTCTTTAAATTTTCCATCTTTCATTGCCTCAAATAACTCCAAATTTTCGGCAACACTTCTATCCCTGTAAGGACTATTTGTTCCTGGTTCTGTAGGAGTTCCTTTTTGGATGCGCATTTCTTCAGAAGTTTGCGAATCTACATAGGCTTTACCATCTTTAATTAGTTGCACAGCCCAATCGTATAATTGTTGAAAATAATCTGAAGAATAACATTCGTTTGCCCATTGATAGCCCAGCCAAGAAATATCTCTCTTAATTGCATCTACATACTCTTGCTCTTCTTTTGCAGGATTAGTATCATCGAAACGTAAATTAACAGGAGCATTGTATTTTTCTCCTAATCCAAAACTAATTCCAATAGCTTTGGTATGCCCAATGTGTAAATATCCATTAGGCTCTGGCGGAAAACGAAAACGTAGTTTCTCTTTTGGCATTCCGTTTGCCAAATCTTCTTCTATTATATGCTCTATAAAATTAAGCGATTTGTTTGCTTCTGACATTGTTAAACTCTTCAATAAGATTCGTTACAAAATTACATAAAATACTTCTAAGCAAATCTGTGTTTGTAACAAAATTGTAAATTGATCTACTAATTAATAAAGCAAAAATTATGAGTACACAAATTAGAAATTATACCTGTCCAAAATGTGCTAATAAGTCCTATAAACTCGGACAGATGCGAGCTACTGGAGGCATTTTATCCAAAATATTTGACGTACAGACAGAAAAGTACACCAGTGTTACTTGCCAACGTTGCACCTATACCGAGTTTTACAAAACCAAAACAAGTGCAATAAGTAACGTGTTTGATTTCTTTACCAATTAATTAGCATTTTACGCCAATACAACTTCTCTTTTTGTCGTATTTTTGCAGTATGAAGAAAGAAGAGAAAAAACCAGATTTGGTTGTTTTTAATGAAGAAACAGAGAAGTACGATGCTGCATTAAAGCCTTATGGTACTTCTGCAAGTTCTCCTGTTATTAAGCCTCTGCATACTGCAGGTTGGAAAAACGATGGAATACAGCGTGTTAACAAACAGTTGAAATCTAAATTTGAAGAGGTAAAACGAGAATATGAGTATTTGATGGAGAAGTTTCAGTACAATGATTTGGTATATAATGCCAAGTTTAGCTTTGAGCCTAATATTGGCGAAATCTACCATTTGTACAAAAACAAAAAAGAAGAAAATTTTTTATCAATCATAGCTCCAGACCAATGTAGTTTTCACTTTATTGGGTCATTTCGTCTAAATTCAGACAAAATGTGGGAAAAAGTTACCGAAGAATAAAATTATAACTATGGGGATTATTCGTGTAAATAATATTCAACTTTATGCATTTCATGGTTGCTTGGAAGAAGAAGCTAAAATAGGCTCTCCTTACAGAGTAGATGTAGAAGTATACGCAGATTTACGTAGATCTGCAATATCAGATGATTTAAATGATACCGTAGATTATGTTCATTTAAATCATATAGTTAAAGAAGAAATGGCTAAACGCTCTAAGTTACTAGAAGAAGTTTGCCAACGAATACTAGATCGTTTTTTTAAAGAAATTCCGATGATAGATAAAGCAACAGTAGATGTTGCAAAAATTAATCCACCAATAGGAGGTAATGTGGCAGAAGTGGTTATACAAATGTCAAAAGAGCGTTAAAAACAAAATGAATTTTAAAATTACTTGTAGTAAAAGTAAAAAATAGTAAATTTGCATTCCTAATTTGGTGCCGTGGCCGAGTGGCTAGGCAGTGGTCTGCAACACCATCTACAGCGGTTCGAATCCGCTCGGCACCTCAAAAAGCACTCTTATTTAAAGGAGTGCTTTTTTTATTGAAGACTTTTTAATAAAAATATTTGTTTTTCTTAGGTTACTAAATACAATGTAAAGTACTATTTCTTCTTTGTTTTTATGGTACGCTTTTCTTTATTTTTAACAAAAATTAGTTTGTGTTTACTTTTAGGGTTTTCCCGTTGTTCAATTTCAAAACTGTTTATAGATTTTATTAACGGTGTTAATTTATCAAAACCGTAATTTCTAGAATCGAAGTTGGGTCGTTTTTTCTGAATCAAACTCCCTACATCTCCTAGAAAAGCCCAGCCATCATCATCAGATACATCCCTAATCGTAGTTGCTATTAGATTTACATCTTTTTTGGTTATTTTGTCTATTTCTGTTTCTATAGATTCTTTACTTTCTATTTTTTCTTCAGACTGCTTCTTTAAGATTTCTATATAAATAAATTTATCGCAAGCTACAATAAATGGGTTTGGTGTCTTTTTTTCTCCAATACCAATCACTTGCATTCCTGCTTCTCTTAGTCTTGTTGCCAATCTAGTAAAATCACTATCGCTAGAAACTAAACAGAAGCCATCTACTTTTTGGCTGTAAAGAATATCCATCGCATCAATTATCATCGCAGAATCTGTAGCGTTTTTTCCCTTAGTATATCCGTATTGTTGTATTGGAGTTATTGCATTTTCTAATAGTAAATTTTTCCATTTGTTTAGACCTGGTCTTGTCCAGTCTCCATAGATCCTTTTAATTGTAGGGTTTCCATATTTGGTAATTTCTTCCATCATTTCTTTTACATGAGCAGAAGGTATGTTGTCGCCATCTATTAAGACTGCGATATTTGAATTTATATTCATTTCCTTTTTTTTAATATATATTTTGTGCAGAATTTATGAGTTATTTTGTCAACGAAGATTACTCAAGTAAAAATTCTAGAATACTACAATAAAATAATTCTAATAAACCAAAAGAATAGATTTTGACTTATTTATTAGGTATTAATTCTTTACTTTACACAAAGAGAAATAATTAACTAATCTTTAAATCCGATTAAACTGTTAGGTAAAGGTACTATAAAGTTAACTAAGAAGGAGTTGCATTTGGTTTTATTAAACGTTGTTTTGCCCATACTCTTATTGTTTCTATTTAGTTGTACCAATTCTAATAAATTTAATTCGAAGAAGATACAGCTTTCCAATCATTTTAATCAGAAAGACTGGTTAAAAGCATATAAAACAAATTTGCCATTGTTGGTAGATGGGTATAGCAAAGATTTTATCTGGGGTAATATACCTTGGTACGATATGAATAATGTTTGGATTGGGAAAACTGTAGATTCCATAGACTATTATGGACAATTTAAGCTAGCTTGGGACCGAGAATATTTGTATGTTTTAGTAAAGGTTATAGACGATTATTTACAACCCACTTTAAAAGATGGTATTGAAAATTATTGGAAAGGAGATTATGTAGAGGTTTTTATTGATGAAGATCTTTCTGGAGGAAATCACCAATATAATCACCAGGCATTTGCATACCATGTTTCTACAGAAGGGCATGCCATAGATTTAAGCACTTCGAAAAAAGCAATATTCTTAGACGACCACGTTTCTGTAAAACGTTCTAAAAAGGAGAATGTTTATACTTGGGAAATGGCAATTAAACTTTTTGATAATCAATTTGACGAAACTGCTTCAAATAACAAACCTGTATTTATCCATAACAATAAAAGAATTGGTTTTTCAATTGCTTATGGTGATAATGACGGAAAGAAAATTCGCGAGAATTTTATGGGTTCTAAAAAAACACATGGCATTAATAATGACGAAGGTTATATTAATGCAGATGTTTTTGGGACTTTGATTTTTGTAAATGAGTTACCAAACTAATTGCATTTATTTTTAATAAACATCTATTATACAAATAGCTTTTTCACATTACTTTTCCTTAATAGGAAACCAAATCTCTTCTTCAGAGTCTGGATGGTTATTTTTATATTTTTCTCCTAAAATCTCAAAATGAGGTCTATTGTCTATCTGGTAGGGTGATTTCGGAAACCATTCTCTAAAAATATACTGAAAAATACTGGTGTCTTTGCTAGAGCCTTTGTAGCTAAAAACAATGTACAAACCTCCTTGTAGCGTAAAAGAATTCATTTTCTCAGGAATATGATTAAAATCTTCTACCTCTACAGCTGCCCATTTTTCAAATTCGGTTGTTGGACTAAAATTCGTATAATACGTAGCACTATAGATTTGCATAGAAATTTTGTCTTCTGTACATCTATTTTTAACTACTTTAATTCTTGGTGCAAATTGCCCCCAAAGTTTGGCTGTAGTATTATTTGCCAAACTCATTTTTAGCGAATACCCAATTAACTTTTTTTCTTGTAAGGTTTCTATTCTTGGCTCCATATATAATGTAGTGATCTTTAACTGTGTAGTCTATTGTCATTTACTTTGCTGTCTTAATAGCAAGCCATTCTTCATACGTTACAACTCTTTTTTCTGTATTAGATTTCGAAGTGCCTTCTAGCAAACCAATGAACTCAAGATAATGACCATCTGGATCGCTAAAATAAATAGAAACAGCAGGCATCCAACAAAACACCATTGGCGTTTTATTATTGTTTTGTAAGAAATTCCAATAGTTTAGATTATGCGATTCTAAAAATTTTACAGATTCCTCTATTATCCATTTGGGGTCACACTCAAAAGCAAAATGGCGTAAATCAATTTCTTCTTTGGGTCTTTCCCATAAACCTAACATTGCTTGTTTTTCTTTTCCAATCCAAAAAAAAGTTGCTCTTCGTTCTGCATCAAAACGGCATTGTTTCAAACCAAGAACTTTCGAATAAAATTCCATAGATTTCTCTAAATTGCATACATACAAATGTGTTTCGTAAAGTCCTTTTATCATTTTTAAAAAAAAGTAGGTTAGTTAAGTGGCACTTATTATAGGCAACATGTAGAAATTTTGTAGTAATGTACAAAATAAAAAAGAAAAGCGATTAGAATTTAAATTCCAATCGCAATATCTTATAGTTGGGGTATGTAAAGTGCTTTTACTGAAGTCTCTCTATCAAAAGTTTTGCAACTAATTCTGATGAAGCAGGATTCTGCCCAGTTATTAATAATCCATCTTCTACTGCATTAGGATGCCAATCTTCTTTTTTAGAATAAAGCCCTCCATTATTTTTTAGCATATCTTCTACTAAAAACGGCACCACAGAAGTTAATTGTACAGCTTCTTCTTCTCCGTTTGTAAACCCAGTTACTTTTTTACCAGTAACTAAAGGCGTTCCGTTCGTATTTTTGGTGTGTTTAAATATGGCAGGTGCATGACAAACTGCTGCGACTGGCTTGTTGTTTTTATAAAAATCTTCTATTAGCGCTATGGAGTTTTTATCATCGGCTAAATCCCATAGAGGGCCATGTCCACCTGGATAAAATACTGCATCATAGTCTGCTTCATTTACGTTTTCTAATTTTATGGTTTTAGAAAGTAACTCTTGTGTTTCTGAATCTTCATTAAATCGAACCGTTGCTGGCGTTTGAAAATCTGGTTCGTTACTCTTAGGATCTATAGGAGGTTGCCCCCCTTTTGGTGATGCTAAAGTAATTGCAATTCCTTTGTCTTTTAAAATGTAATACGGAGCTGCAAACTCTTCTATCCAAAAACCAGTTTTAATACCAGTATCTCCTAAATTTTCATGACTAGTTAATACAAATAATACGTTTTTCATTGTTTTTTTGCTTTGTTAGTACTTAAATTTTCGACAAAAATAGTGTCTATACAAAAAGCAAAAATTGATGTATGATAATAAAGCTAAGATACAGATAATTCTTTTCTAATTCTACTTAAACTTTCTGTAGTAATTCCTAGATACGAAGCGATGTGGTAGTTTTTAACATTCTGTTCTATATTAGGATAGGTGTTTATAAAAGCAAGGTATCGCTCTTTAGCAGATTGTGCTAAATTTGCTAAAATTCTGTGTTGGTATCTTGCAAAAGCTTTCTCCATTTTTTTTCTAAAAAAAGTTTCTAAAGCAGGTATCTTCTCAAACACTTCTTCCATACCTTTTTTAGAAATGCTATATAAAATGGCTTCTTGAATGCTTTCAATATGCATAATAGCTTTAGAAGAAGAAAAAAAAGCAGTATAATCGCTAATCCACCAATCTTTTATAGCAAATTGTATCGTATGTTCTTTGCCAGAGGTATCTATAAAGTACGTTCTTAAGCATCCTGTATAAACATAGTATTGGTAATCTACTTTATCGTTTGCTTTTAGTAAGGTGCCTCCTTTTGGTAAAGTAAGTTTTTTAAGTTTCTTTTCTACATAATAGATTTCTTTATCTGTTAAAGAAATGTTGTTAAAAATTTCAGTTATTATTGATTTATTAAGAGACACAAAAAGATGTATATAAGTGTTTTAAAAGGTTTATTCTTTAACTTAGGCTAAGGTATTCATTAATAATTAAATAGAAAACTAAAGAGAACATTAGCGTTAGATAAAGCATGTTTACTATTATTGGTAGCTATTGATACAACACGTACCTAGGTGGTTTTATTCCGTTTAATCGTAAATATACTAGCATTTGAGCTCTATGATGCGTTATATGATCTGCAAGTAATAATAAAATTTGTCTTTTAGTTCTGTTTGCACCAAAATACTCTAGTCTTTCTTCGAGTTTATTCGTGTCAAAATTGGAAATAAACGCTATGGTAGTCTTAAATGTTGCGCTAATTTTCTCGATCATTTCTTTTTTAGATTTTGTATGTACTTTTAATTCTGTATCCGTATTCCAATCTCTTGCTTTACGTCCGCCCATTAAAGTTTGGCTATGCCAATCCATTGCCCAACCAATGTGCATAAAATTTTCTGCAAAACTCAGAGATTCTGGCGTTGCTTTAAATGCATATTTGTTTTCCGGCATCATTTCAGCTACAAGTAATAAGTATTGTTTTGATTTTTGTAGTCGTTCTAAGTATTCTAGAATAAATTTGTCTTGCTGCGCATATATGTTAGGTGTACAAAAAACGAAAAGAAATACTACAAATAGAAAGAAGCGGTGTTTTGTTTTTTTCATTTTAGTAAGGTAAGAAGAAGTTAATTATACTTCTTGTAAGTTTATATGAATAGCGTATAGCTAGTTTTTGTTTATTTTAGAAATGTTTATCTAATGTTATTGGTTAAAGCTACAAAAAAAATGAAGATAACTAAAACTTTAGCAGCAACTTAAAACTTCCAATATCGCTTCGCTAACGCACGAATCCTTTCGTGTGGTACTAAAAAATAGTTTATCCCTTTTTAAAAGAGTAAAGTCACTAATCAAAATAATTTTTTAGAAGGAATGACATTAAAGAACCAACCAATTTGTCAATTAAAAGTGAACTTATTTAGAGATTGATACGTTTTTGGTGTATATTTACATCAAAAATTAATACAATGTCGAGACAAAGCATATCGTTTACAAAACCAAATGATGATTGGTTAAAGGCGCAAGTAGAAAATCAGGAATATTCAAGCAAAAGTGAGTTAGTGAATGACTTGATACGACAAGCTAGAAAGCAACAAGTTCAAATTGATTGGATTAGAGCTAAGCTAGAAAGAGCCGAACGCAATGGATTTACCCCTGATACTCAAGAAAGCATTTTAGCGCAATCAAAGGCTTTGCTTAATGGCTAGCTACAAATTAAGCAATGAGGCAAAAAACGATTTAATTAGGATACATCAATATGGTGTTAAACGATTTGGCATGGCGCAAGCTGATAGTTATTTCAATACTTTTTTTCAATATTTCGATCGCATTGCAGAACATCCTTTTTCCTTTGAATCAGTAGATCATATAAAAAAAGAGTACCGACGTTGTGTATGCGGAGTGGATAGTATTTTTTTTAAAGTAAATGGAAATAGTGTAGAAATTATGGCTATAGTTGGAAAACAAGGTATAAATGAAGTTTTAAGGCGAAATGAATAATTTGCTTTCAGGGAGGTGAAGGTCTTTTGAAAAGAAAAAAAAGCCATTTTATACCCATAAAATCCGTTTCATTTTCTTACATTGCTTTAAATGCGTGTAATTATCCATGAACATTTCAATTACGACTAGCCATACAAATTTTTATCACTCTTCATTACAATCGAGTGCCAATTGTAAGCTTAAATTATCCTACTCAGATGCAAATGCTAATGGCAGTATAAACACTTCTTCGGAAATCATTTCCGAGAACAACTACTATCCATTTGGCTTACAACATAAAGGGTATAATAACTACGCTTCTGCTAACGCTAACGACATCGCTGAAAAATTCAAATACAACGGTAAACAACTCAATGATGAATTTAATATCAATTGGTATGACTTCGGGGCTAGAAATTATGATGCTGCTTTAGGTAGATGGATGAATGTCGATCCGTTGGCGGAGAATGGAAGAAGATGGAGCCCATATAATCACTCTTTCAATAACCCAATTTATTTCCAAGACCCCGATGGTATGTGGCCTAATCCTTTTCAAGGTTGGGGTAAGGGAATTGCTAGAGCTGTCCAAAATAGAATGACAAAAATTGGTAATTCTATAAAACCAGTACTGGAAAAATCGAGAGATTTTGTAAGAAATTTAAGTATGGGTGCTGGTGCAGTTGAGGTGGCTATGGGAGTTGCAACTATATCTTCTGGTGGTTCAGCTTCGCCTATTACTGGTGTTATTGCTGGGGCTGCAGAAACAATTAGTTTGGCAAGTGATATAACATCTTTAGCTATTAGTACAACCTTAAATCAAGAAAAAGAAATAGCTTTAGACGCTTTTAATATTACTTTACCAGCATTTCTAAATGTAACAATTGCCAAAAATGTTAAAAAAAGTTTGTCAAAGGAAATAAAAGCGACACCATTAAAAGATGCAGCTAAATCAGCAGTGGATGTAACAATAAAAGTATCCAGTTTTCCAGTTAAAGAGTTGGTAAATGAAAAAGCAAAAAGAAAAAATGAAGAAAATAAAATAGATCAAAATGAGTAGTTTAGATATAGTTATTGTTTTAGTTGTAATTTTTGCTGTTTATAATCTTTTTAATATCAGAAAGGATTATCGAGAATATAAAAAGTCAAAACATTATTTAGAATATAATATATTCATTAGAAATCTAGGCGTCATAATAGGAGGGATTATCTTAATTATTTATAAAATCTTATCTTCAAGTTGAAAGATTGGAGCTTAGTTAAATTATTGATTAAGCAATTTTAACAAAGAACGAACCCATCAACACTACAAAGGATGATATCTAACGATATTGTCCTTTAGTTTTTGTATATCTGTAGTAATATACCGCTCTGTACTACTAATAAATTTATGACCACTTAGGTATTGTACCTCTCTAAGATTAAACGCTTTTTACCCCGCTAGCGCTAGTATTTACTAGTGCCGTAAAAGCTAGGAATAATAAAGAGCTACCAATTTTGTAATAGTGTAACAATTAACCATTCGTGCAAGCATGTGCTAGTACAGAAAAAAGTATGTCTAATAAAAGGTTATACAATATTCGATAGCTTTTGTATATTAGCATCGCTATGAGTAGGAAATATAAGTTTCATAACAAAACTGGTTTGTACTTTGTTAGTTTTGCCACAATAAACTGGATAGACGTTTTTACAAGGCAAATTTATTTAGATGTTTTAGCAGACAGTGTAAATTATTGTAGAAAAGCAAAAGGACTAGAATTATATTGTTATTGCTTTATGCCAAGTCATATTCATTTTATATTTAGAAGTGCTAATGCACAGCCTTCAGAGTTATTAAGAGATTTTAAACGTCATACGGCAAAGAAAACTTTAGAGGCAATAGAAAATAACCCCCAAGAAAGTAGAAAGGAATGGTTATTATGGATGTTTAAAAGAGCTGGAAGTAAAAATGCAAGTACAAGTAATTATCAATTTTGGCAACATCATAATAAACCTATAGAGTTATGGAGCGAAAAAGTAATAAAGCAGAAAATAGATTACATTCACAAAAACCCTGTAGAGAGCGGTTATGTTGTTGACCCAATAGATTGGAAATATTCTAGTGCTAGAAATTTTCAGGAAGACTATACGGTTTTAGAAATTGACGAGATTGGATTTATTGGGTAATAGTAATTTTAGGCACTCGTTACAAACGAGCGCCAGCGTGGGGAAAAATGTATAAAGATGTTGTAGGAGGAGTAAGAGAATATTCACGATCCATAAGCGTTGGAGCGGGAATTGCTGAAGGAACCTTAGGTGTTGCAACTTTTACAACGGGTAATCCCGTAACTGCCTTATTGACTGCTGGAGCAGAAACAGTAAGTACTGCTGCGGATGTTGTTTCTTTCGGATCATCTATTTTGTTAATGGAAGGAGAAGAGATAAAAAGCGATGGAATTGCAATTTTAGTTCCCGCTGTACTTAATAGAACTGTTCTAAAAAAGTTATCAGAATATGTAGAAGAAGAGAATTTAGATAGTCAAATTTTTAAGCAGATTGAGCAGGGAGCTAAAACTGTATCATTAACTATTGAAAATTTATTTAACTATGTTTTTGACAAAGTTAGCTCTTCTGAGACTGAAGAAGACAATGAATAGTATTTATCAATTATGGATAAAGTAGATTATTTTTTTGTATTATTTATAGCTTATGGTATTTACTGTATGTTTCAAATAAGAGATGATTATCAATCATACAAAAGAACGAAATCTCCCATAAGATTTAAGGTTTTAGTGACTAGCACTGGGATGATAATAGCAAGTTTTTTTATGACAATCTATCTTTTAGCAAAATATTTAAATAAATGAGATTAATGTATTTTTTGGGTTTAATTACCTTAACTATTAATAGTCAAACAAAAATTGATGAAGTTATTTCTGTTCAATTTCCCTTTCCTATTCAAAAAAGTGTTTCTAATGAAAATGATACTAATGTTACAACATTTTTTGCCGAAAACAATGAACGATCTTTTTTGTTTATAAGATCAGTTCCAATTGACAATAAGGGGAGGTTATTAAAAAATTTGCCTAAAAATAAAGCGGAGTTAAGATTGGCCTATTCACGTTATTCTGAAATTTTAATTAAAGGCTTTAATAAAAATAATATAGTTTTAAAAGATACCAATAGATTTCTAGTCCATAATTTTGAGTATGTGAAACATACATTTAGATTAGAGTCAAGTGAAATTAAAATTGGAGAGGCTATAATTATGTTTTTAAATGGGATTCAATATTGTGCTATTTATTTTGACTTTAATGATTTTGATGAAAAGGAAAAAAGTACTTTTTTTGATTCAATTTCTATACTAAATCCAAATGATCAAAATCAGATAAAAGGATGAATCAACTATGGATAATCAACAGTAATAACCCATCAAATCTACAAAGGATGATATCTAACGATATTGTCCTTTAGTTTTTGTATATCTGTAGTAATATACCGCTCTGTACTACTAATAAATTTATGACCACTGAGGTATTGTACTTCTCTCAGATGAAACGCTTTTAACCACAGTTTAATTCTACTAATTCTAATATGGGTAAAAGAGGTATTTTGCTTTGTTATTTTTTTACTTAATGAGTTGAGAATGCTTCTAACACAGTTGGTTTCACTATCAGTTACAATCAACAGATCACTCTTATTACAAAACTGACTCCTTACATTTTCCATATAGTGTTTTAAGTCAATTAGTTGGTGAATATGGATGGGTAATACTCTTTGGTTACTCAATTTACTTTGTCTAATAGTGATTTTCATCTGTTTTAAATCAATATCATCCATAGAGATAGCTTTTACCTCATAGCTGTGAATTCCTTGGAATAAAAACAGCGATAACAACACTTTGTCTCTTACACTTTGTTTGGAATCGGTTACTTTAAAATTGTGATATAACGCAATCAAATCCTCTTCACTCATAGAGACAGTGGCAATCATAGTTGGTTTTCTCTTTAGGTTTATCTTAATGGGATTGTTGTCTACATTGAGAAAATTGTAATAATGACGTATGGCAATCAAATAGCTATTAATCGATTGATCATTGTTATTTCTTCGAAGGTATTTTATAAAAGCAATTACCGTTTTGTATTTCGCTTTTCTAACAGTGATTTTCCGATGTTTTAAAAACGTTAAGTACTTTTTAGTATGATAGACATAGCTTTGAATAGAACTATCGGCAAACCCTTTATTTTGAAGATACGCTTTAAACTTATTCATAATCAATATGGGTATAGATCTGAGTACTTAATAAACTGCTATGTCCTAAGAACTCACTAATTTGATAGATAGACATCTGTTGTTTTAAAAGGTGTGTTGCAATGCTATGACGAAGGGTATGTAATCCTATGTTTTTATTAATATCAGCTTTTCTACACAGTAATTTCCGCCGCTACCGCACGAATCCTTTCGTGTGGTACTGAAAAATTAGTTTATTACTTTTTAAAAGTGTAATTTCAGCATTCCATTTGAAGTTCTGTTGGGTACGCGAAAGATTCGCGCACCAGCAATGGGGGATAGACATAGCTTTGCATAGAACTATCGGCAAAGGTAGCCAGGCATACTTGCGTCAGGATAAACTTTTGCCTCTGTCTTTACGCGATGTTGCATGGCACAAGAAATTTTTTTGCATGCCTCAGCAGGCATGTTTAACATATACTAGAATAATGACTTAAATATACTAGTGTATTTTTAAAAAAATGCTAGTATAAATAGTGAAAAATAGTAGATAAATACAAAAACTATAAGTGTTTCTAATAGCGAAGTAGAAAAACTAAGGTACAAATAATAGGCCAAAGCAGCAATAGAATTTACTAACTTTAATAATTTTTGTTAAATAATTGGATTAGGTAGTTTTACTTCTTTTACACTTTTATTAACTATAAAAAACCTTTATTTTTAACATATTTGTGACCTTTGATGTAAAGCAATTTTTTTATGAAAATATATCCAATAGAAACTGGTAATTTTAAGTTAGATGGTGGTGCAATGTTTGGAGTTGTACCTAAAACATTGTGGCAGCGAACTAATCCTGCAGATGCAAATAATTTAATAGAAATGAGCATGCGTTGTATGCTTATTG
>CAYZDK010000027.1:0-34339 GCA_964477255.1 uncultured Polaribacter sp. | reverse complement strand
GCAAGGATTTTTCACTGTTTTATTAGTGCTGTAGTGATCGCGACAGGATTCGAACCTGTGACCGTCTGCTTAGAAGGCAGATGCTCTATCCAGCTGAGCTACGCGACCAGTAACTCTTAAAAAGTCGGGGTGGCAGGATTCGAACCTGCGACCTCCGCGTCCCAAACGCGGCGCGATAACCGGGCTACGCTACACCCCGAAAGCAATTTGCGGAGAGACAGGGACTCGAACCCTGGCGACCAATTAAGGTCGACAGATTAGCAATCTGCTGCATTACCACTCTGCCACCTCTCCAAAATGTTCGTTAAAAAAAACTAACATTAAAATTGCGAGTGCAAATGTAACATTAGATTTACAATTTAACAAGCGTTTTTTTCTTAATTTTTAATATTTATTCTGGGTATTCTACTCTAAGATGATAAATATTCATTAACTTTTTTTGTATCACTTTCTGTATCAGTTGAATCTCTCTAAAAGTTATATTTGAATTCACAAATTGTTGTTCTTTTATTTGTTTGGCAATTATTTTTTCTACTAGTTCATTAATTGATTGCGCTGTGGGTTTTTTTAAACTTTTTGAAGCAGCTTCTGCTGCATCACACATCATTAAAATAGCAGTTTCTTTTGAAAACGGAATTGGTCCTTTGTACTGATATTTTGAAATATCTACTAGTTCATCTGGGTTTTGCTCTTGTTCTTTCTTATAAAAATAGTAGGTTGTGGTGGTACCATGATGTGTTCTTATAAAATCAATAATTCTATCTGGTAAATTATTTTTTTTCGCTAGCTCTACGCCTTTTATAACATGATTTATGATCAGTTTTGCGCTATCTTCTGATGATAAATCGTTATGCGGATTTACACCTGTTGTTTGATTTTCGGTAAAATACATAGGATTTAACATCTTTCCTATATCGTGATATAAAGCTCCTGTTCTAACTAGCATTGAGTTTGCCCCAATTTCATTTGCTGCAGCTTCAGCTAAATTTGCAACTTGCATGGAATGTTGAAATGTTCCTGGTGCCTTTTCGTTAAGTTGTCTAAGTAGTTTTGAATTGGTATCTGAAAGTTCTAATAAAGTAACATCGGAAACTAATCCAAAAATTTTCTCATATATATAAATTAATATAATTGCTAAAAACGACAACAAACCATTTGCTCCAAACAATAAGAAGTAATTTAAATTAATCTGACTTGCATTCCCTTCTTTTAAAATTGAAAAAGCAAAGTAGGTAAGCATGTAAATTAAAGTAATTTGAAAAACAGAAATAAAAAGATTAGCTCTTTTGTACAGTTCTGATACAGTTAAAATTGTTACTATTCCTGCTATGATATGAAGGTAAATATACTCAAAACTGTTAGGAACAATATACCCTAATAAAAGTACGGTTAATACATGGGTGAACAGACCTAATCTTGCATCAAAAAAAGCTTTTAATATTATTGGTAAAATACTTAATGGCACTACATATAAATAATCTGAATTGTATTTTACTACTAGAGTTTGAATAAAAATTATACCCAAAACATTAAAGAAAATAAAAGATATCTTATTATTATCATTATAAATTTCTAATCGGTATTTTTTTAAGAATAATAAAAGCATTAATAATGCTAGTGCAACTAAAATTGTGTACCCAAATACAATCCAATTGTAGTTAGATTCTGTCCAAACTTTAGATTCAGATTCACTTTTTAAGGAATTTAGTACAGCTAGTTTATTTCCTTCTACTATATCACCTCTAAGTATAATTAATTCACCTTCGGAAACTTTACCCTTGGTGTAAGAAATGGTATTAAGTTGCCTTTGTATAATACGTTCTGTAAACTCCTTATCGTAAGAAACGTTGGGTTTTAAAATACCCGATAACGTATTAAGAAGAATTGCTTTAGTACTATCTAGAAATGCATTATCTAAAGAGTTATTTATAATTGCTAATACTTCTTTAGAGGTATGTAATTTTTTAAATACAATATCTTCTACCAAGTTTTGCTTGCGTAATGCTACAAGTTCGTTTCCATTTTTTACAACATCTTCACTTATTACTTCTAAAAAACCAGAATCATAAACTTCATCTATAACATCAAGTCCAATTTTTTTTAACAATGAAATATCTTGGGTAGTAATAGAATCAGAAATGCTAATTTGATTCATTCTTTCCTCAAAAAGATTCTGAACTTGTTTGTATACAATTTGATCGTATAAAAAATATTTTTTCGCATTGTCTCTAATCTCCCCCTCTTCTTTTTTTATCTCTTCATCTGTCTTTTGAACTGCAAAATCAAAAGGAGCATAAAAATTATCATACTTCCAGAGTTGCCCGTTAGAAAAGTCGTATTTAAATTGAACTCCCTTTGGAAATAAATAAACAATAGCAGTTGTGGTAATCAAAAATAAGATTACCTTATATATCATTGCATTGTTTTTGTATACTTTATTTATTAAATCATTCATTGGTTTACCTTACTAAACAAACTTACATTAAAAATTTTAAGCTTTAAAATTAGAGTTCTATTAAGAATTTGATTTGCTATAATTTGATTATTTTAGCACAAATTTAAACACCATATAATTAAAAGATTTTAAGAAATGAAAGATGTAGTAATTGTTTCTGTTGCCAGAACTCCAATTGGTAGCTTTTTGGGCAGTTTGTCTAATATTCCAGCACCAAAATTAGGAGCTACAGCAATAAAAGGAGCTTTAGAAAAGATTAACTTAGATGCTAACTTGGTAGAAGAAGTATTTATGGGCAATGTAGTATCTGCAGGACTAGGACAAGCACCTGCAAGACAAGCAGCTATGTTTGCTGGAATTCCTGATACTGTACCATGTACAACAGTTAATAAAGTATGTGCATCTGGAATGAAGTCTATCATGTTAGCTGCCCAAACAATTGCATTAGGTGATGCAGAAATCGTAGTTGCTGGAGGTATGGAAAATATGAGTATGATACCTCATTACCAACATGCAAGAAAAGGAGCTAAATTTGGCCCTGTTACTTTAGAAGATGGCATGCAAAAAGATGGTTTAGTAGATGCTTACGATAAGGTTGCAATGGGAGTTTGTGCTGATGAATGTGCAACTGAATATGCGTTTTCTAGAGAAGATCAAGATAACTTTGCTATAGAATCTTACAACAGATCTGCAAAAGCTTGGTCTGATGGTAAATTTGCAGATGAAATTGTACCAATTGAAATACCTCAAAGAAGAGGAGAGCCAATAATCTTTGCAGAAGATGAAGAGTTTAAAAATGTAAAGTTGGAAAAAATTCCAAGTCTAAGACCAGCTTTTACAAAAGACGGAACTGTTACTGCTGCAAACGCTTCTACTATTAACGATGGTGGTGCTGCACTAGTTATTATGTCTGCAGAAAAAGCAGCAGAACTAAACTTAAAGCCACTTGCTAAAATTAAAAGTTACGCTGATGCTGCTCAAGAACCAAAATGGTTTACAACAGCACCTGCTAAAGCATTACCAAAAGCTCTTGCAAAAGCAAATATTAGCATAGAAGATGTAGATTACTTTGAACTAAATGAAGCTTTTTCTGTTGTTGGTTTAGCAAATATGAAACTATTAGATTTAGACAGTAGTAAAGTAAATGTTAATGGAGGTGCTGTTTCTCTTGGTCATCCATTGGGTGTTTCTGGAGCAAGAATAGTTATTGCTTTAACCTCTATTTTAAAACAAAATAATGCAAAAATTGGAGCTGCTGCTATTTGTAATGGTGGTGGTGGTGCAAGTGCAATAGTTATAGAAAGTATTTAAAAGTAATTTTTTGTTGTACGGTATTTGTAATCTTAGTATTGTAGCTATAAGAGAAGATGCAGACGAAAATTCTGCAATGCTTAGCCAACTATTATTTGGAGAATCTTTTCTGATAATCGAACAAGTTGAACGTTGGAGCAAAATTCAGCTAGATGATTTAACAGAAGGATTTATCGATAATAAACAGTTTGAGTATCTTTCTGAGCAAGACTATACAAATTTACTATCTAGCAAGGTAGATATCTCTGCAGAAATTATTGATTATGTTACTGGCAACAATACTGAACTATTCACTATTCCTCTAGGAGCTTGTTTACCAAACTATATCAATAAAACGTGCACTTTTAATGGTAAAAATTTTGTGTTTGAGGGTAAAGTATTGAATAATAAATTAGCTAAAACTGAATTAGTACAAGCTGCTTTTATGTATTTAAATTCTCCTTTCCTTTCTGGTGGTAAAACTCCTTTTGGTATAGATAGTAGTGGTCTTTCACAAATGGTTTATAAACTGTGTGGTTATAAATTACCAAGGATGGCTAAAAACCAAGCTAAATTAGGTGAAGTTCTTAGTTTTATCGAAGAAAGTGAAGCTGGTGATTTAGCCTTTTTCGATAATGAAGAAGGAGAAATTATTCATGTTGGTATAATTTTAAATGATTATAACATAATTCATTCTTACGGAAAAGTTAGGATAGATACCTTAGATCATAGTGGTATATTTAATACTAATCTCCAAAAGCATACTCATAAACTTAGAGTAATTAAAAAAATTATATAAAAAAACCGAAACATATGTTTCGGTTTTTTTTTATTGATAAAAATTGTTTATCCTCTCATTTTATTGTAAACTTCTCTCATCGCTTTTGCTTTATCTGTCATTTCAAGAACATCATAAATGTTTAATAATGACCTTACAGTATCCATAGATCTAGAAATTTCATCTGCTTTCTCTAGGTATGGCAAAGCTTTCTTGTACAATTCTTTTTGTTGAAGTTGCAACTCATCGTATTTTTTGAAATTAGATAAGTTTTTATTCATTTCCTCAACTATTGCTTGTTCTTTAGAAAGCATAGCTACTGCTATATTCATGTAAGCATCTCCATAATTAGGATCTAATTCGATGGCTTTGTTGTAGTATTCTATTGCTTTATCAATCTTATTTTCATTTTGGTTAACAACGCCAATGTTAAAGAATAGAATTGGATTTTTTGGGTCTAACTCAATTGCTTCTTCCATTAATGAAGCAAACTTATCCATCTGTTCAAGCTTTGCGTATAATTGTGCTTCATTTAAGATTAAATTTAAATCTTTAGGATTAGATTTTCTCGCTTCAGTAATAGCTACGATAGCTTCGTTAGTTTTACCTTGATTTATATAGATATAGCTTATGTTCTTAACTATATCTCCTTGTTTAGATTCAGTTGGTTCGTCTGTCGGATTTGAATATCCTCCTGCTTTTACAAGTAAATCTCTATTTTGTTTAGAGCCTAAGTTTTCTTTTGCTCCAGTTTCTTTATTGACAGCAAAATATTGCATTGTAATACCTGTATAGCCGATATCTTGAAGCTTTTTGTAGTAATCTAAAGAAGTATCGTAATCTTGTGCCAAAGATGCACTTACTGCAGCATTGTATAAATATATAGTATCTTTTGGACTAAGCGCAAATGTCATGTAAAACTTCTTTGCAGCATTTTTATAGTCTTTATCGTTATTGTATAAATTAATAGCTTGTTCAGAAACAAATTGTATTAATTCGTTTAACATTGGCTCAGCATCTTTTGTATACTTCTCTTTACCTACCTCTTTTTCATAAGCAAAAAGTTGTTGGTATGCATTCGCTGCTTTTTCTACATTAGATTTGCCATAAGCTTGCCCTTTAAGAAAATAATATTTTGCTCTGTATTTTTCTTCTATAGCATCTTCATTAGTTTCTAATTCAGAAATTACTTGTCTTGCTGTGGTTACATCTTCTTTTTTAAGTGCCTTTTCTATGGTTTTAATTTGGTCTTTCTGAGCAAATAAACCCAAAGAAAAAAGCCCTAAAGAAATTGCTAAAACTTGTTTTTTCATTTTATTTGTTAATTTATGTATTCTTACTTGTTATTTTGGTTTTCAATATCTGTGCCATTTTCATTTTCAACATCAGATTCTTCTTCATGAACAACTTTAGCAACTGCAGCAATACTATCGTCTTGTTTAATGTTAATTAACCTAACCCCTTGTGTTGCACGCCCCATAACTCTTAAATCTTCTATAGCCATTCTTATGGTTAATCCTGATTTGTTAATAATCATTAAGTCGTTATTATCGTCTACATTTTTTATGGCCACTAAATTACCTGTTTTTTCAGAGATATTCAAAGTTTTTACACCTTTACCTCCTCTATTGGTAATCCTGTAATCTTCTAAACTAGATCGTTTACCATACCCTTTTTCAGATACCACAAGAATGTTACTTTCCATATCATTAACAGCTACCATACCAATTACTTCATCATTATCATCTTGTAAGGTAATACCTCTAACACCAGAAGCAGTTCTTCCCATTGGTCTAGTTTTAGCTTCTTCAAAACGAATTGCTTTTCCAGATTTAAGGGCTAGCATAACTTGACTATCGCCTGTTGTTAGTTTTGCCTCTAAGAGTTCATCCCCTTCGTTAATAGTTATAGCATTTATACCATTTGTTCTTGGTCTAGAATATTGCTCTAAAGATGTTTTCTTTACCTTACCTTTTTTAGTAGCCATAATTACGTAATGATTGTTTATGTAATCTTCATCACGTAAGTCTTGGGTTACTAAAAATGCTTTAACCTTATCATCTGGCTCTATATTTATGAGGTTTTGCATGGCTCTTCCTTTCGTGTTTTTACCTCCTTCAGGAACTTCATAAACACGCATCCAAAATACTTTTCCTTTTTGGGTGAAGAATAGCATGTATTGGTGATTAGTACCTACAAATAGATGCTCTAAAAAGTCTTCGTTTCTAGTTGTTGCCCCTTTTTGACCTCTTCCTCCTCTATTTTGAACTTTATACTCGTCTAAGTTTGTTCTTTTAAGATAGCCAGCATTAGATATCGTTACTACTACTTTGGTATTCGGAATCATATCTTCGATTCTCATATCTCCACCAGCATACTCTATTACAGACCTTCTTTCGTCTCCATACTTATTTTTGACTTCTAAAAGCTCTTCTTTTATTATTTCGTAACGTCTAGCTTCGTTAGCAAGAATATCTTTTAAATCTGCTATGGTTAACATGATTTCTTCATATTCTGCCCTTAACTTATCTTGTTCTAGTCCTGTTAACTGACGTAAACGCATCTCTACAATGGCTTTTGCTTGTATTTCAGTTAACTCAAAACGTTCTATAAGTTTCTGCCTAGCTTCGTCTGCATTTTTAGAACCTCTTATCAAGGCTATTACTTCATCAATATTATCAGAAGCTATAATTAACCCTTCTAAAATATGCGCTCTTGCTTCTGCTTTGTTTAATTCGTATTTAGTTCTTCTAACAACTACATCATGCCTGTGCTCTACAAAATAATGAATAAGCTGTTTTAAGTTTAATTGCTGTGGCTTGCCATTTACCAAGGCAATATTATTTACACTAAAAGAAGTCTGAAGCTGCGTATATTTGTATAGTTTGTTTAGTACTATATTAGATATTGCATCTTTTTTTAAAACATACACAATACGCATTCCATTTCTATCAGATTCATCACGTATATTAGAGATACCTACCAATTTTTTTTCATTAACTAAATCAGCAGTTTTTTTAATCATATCTGCTTTGTTAACTTGATAAGGTATTTCGGTAACAATTATACACTCTCTTCCGTTAACCTCTTCTATGTTAGCTTTAGCACGCATAACAATTCTTCCTCTTCCTGTATGGAAAGCGTCTCTTACACCATCATAACCATAAATAATACCTCCTGTAGGAAAATCTGGTGCTTTCACATGCTGCATTAACTCATCTATCTCAATATCTCTATTATCAATGTATGCTACAGTTCCGTTAATAACTTCTGTTAAGTTATGTGGTGCCATATTTGTAGCCATACCTACAGCAATACCTGAAGCTCCATTTACCAATAAATTTGGAATTCTTGTTGGCAAAACTGTTGGTTCTTTCAGAGTGTCATCAAAGTTTAAACTATGATCTACAGTGTCTTTTTCTATATCAGATAACATATCTTCTGATATTTTCTGCATTCTAACCTCTGTATAACGCATTGCTGCAGGAGAATCACCATCTACAGAACCAAAGTTACCTTGCCCATCTACCATCATGTAACGCACACTCCAATCTTGTGCCATTCTTACCATAGAATCGTAAACAGAAGTATCTCCATGTGGATGATACTTACCTAAAACTTCCCCTACTACTCTTGCAGATTTTTTATACGCTCCTGTAGATTTAATTCCTAATTCGTGCATACCATACAAAACCCTTCTATGTACGGGCTTTAAACCATCTCTTACATCTGGTAATGCCCTAGATACGATAACAGACATTGAATAATCAATGTAAGCCGATTTCATCTGTTCTTCTATGTTAATCGGAATTAACTTTTCGCCCTCAGTCATATATATATTTTCTTACGATTAATTGAATATTTTAAAACATGGCAATATAGCATTTCTGTCAGTTTTAACAAAGATTAGATAGTCTCTAAAAAGGTATAGTTATCAACATTTTTTGATAATTTTTAACAAGTAATTATTTGGTAGGTATGCTATAGTTTTATACTTTGGAATGCAAGTCATTTTGACACTCAAAAGCTAATGGCATCTTTTTTGTGTTACTGATTAAAAAAGAATTAAATTTACATCAATATAGAGAGAGACATATGGAAGATAATTTTTCACCAAAGGTAAGAGATGTAATCACTTTTAGTAAAGAAGAAGCTTTACGTTTAGGGCATGATGCAATTGGCACTGAGCATTTAGTACTTGGTTTATTAAGAAAAGGTGAAGGCAAAGCAATTGAAATTTTGACCGCTTTTGACGTAGATCTTACATTACTTAGAAAAAAATTAGAACAATTAAATCCTGCAAATCCTGCATTTGTAGAGCATTCAGATAAACCTAATTTACGTTTAACTAGACAAGCAGAAAAAGCTTTAAAAACCACATTTTTAGAAGCTAAACTTTACCAAAGTGATGCTATAGATACTGCACACCTACTTTTATGTGTCTTACGAAACGAAAACGACCCTACAACAAAGCTAATTCACAAATACCATGTGAATTATGACGATGCAAAAGCATTGTACAAGCAATTACACGTAGATGATTCTAGTGATGACCTACCATCAAACCCAATTGCTCAGACGCCATCTGATGACGATTTTTCCTCAGAAAAAGGCAATCCTTTTGAACAATCTAAAAAAGGAAAAACTTCTAAAAAGTCTAAAACACCTGTTTTAGATAATTTTGGTAGAGACTTAACTGCTTTGGCAGAAGCTGACAAATTAGATCCTGTTGTTGGTAGACAAAAAGAAATTGAAAGAGTTTCTCAAATTTTAAGTCGTAGAAAGAAGAATAACCCAATGTTAATTGGTGAACCAGGTGTTGGTAAATCTGCTATTGCAGAAGGTTTAGCTCTGCGCATTGTAGACCGTAAAGTCTCTAGAATTCTTTTTGACAAACGTATTGTTTCTCTAGATTTAGCAAGCTTAGTTGCTGGAACAAAGTATAGAGGACAATTTGAAGAGCGAATGAAAGCTTTAATGAACGAATTAGAAAAGAATGACGACATCATTTTATTTATCGATGAAATTCATACCATCGTTGGCGCTGGTGGTGCTACTGGTTCTTTAGATGCATCAAACATGCTAAAGCCAGCTTTAGCTAGAGGCGAAATTCAATGTATTGGTGCTACTACTTTAGATGAGTATAGAACAAACATTGAAAAAGACGGTGCTTTAGAAAGACGTTTTCAAAAAGTAATTGTAGACCCTACATCTGTTGAAGAAACTGTACAAATCTTACACAACATCAAAGGCAAATATGAAGAACACCACAATGTTGAATTTACAGATGAAGCTATAGAAGCTTGTGTAAAATTAACTAATAGGTATATGACAGATAGATATCTACCAGACAAAGCTATAGATGCCTTAGATGAAGCAGGATCTAGAATTCACATTACTAATATCGTTGTTCCTAAACAGGTTTTAGAGTTAGAAACGCAATTAGAAGTAATAAGAGAACGAAAAACGAAAGCAGTTAACGGTCAGAAATACGAAGAAGCAGCAAAATTAAGAGATGATGAAAAGAATATGGAAGCTGCCTTAGATTCTGCTCAGAAACAATGGGAAGACGATTCTAAACTTAACAGAGAAACCGTTACAGAAGATAATGTTGCAGAAGTAGTTTCTATGATGACTGGTATACCTGTTAATAGAGTTGCAGAAGCAGAAAGCCATAGATTGCACGAATTACCAAGCATGATAAAAGGCAAGGTTATTGGGCAAGATAAAGCAGTTTCTAAAGTTGTAAAAGCCATTCAAAGAAATAGAGTTGGCCTAAAAGACCCAAACAAACCAATAGGTTCTTTTATTTTCTTAGGGCAAACTGGTGTTGGTAAAACACAGCTTGCAAAAGTCTTAGCTAAAGAGTTGTTCGACTCTGAAGACTCTTTAATTAGAATAGACATGAGTGAATACATGGAGAAATTTGCAATATCTAGATTAATAGGTGCACCTCCAGGTTATGTTGGTTATGAAGAAGGAGGACAATTAACGGAGAAAGTAAGAAGAAAACCATATTCTGTTGTGCTTTTAGATGAGATAGAAAAAGCACATCCAGATGTATTTAATATGCTTTTACAGATATTAGATGATGGTTTTATTACAGATAGTTTAGGTAGAAAAATAGATTTTAGAAATACCATTATCATCATGACATCTAATATTGGTGCACGTCAATTAAAAGATTTTGGTGGTGGTGTAGGTTTTGGCACTTCAGCAAAAGCTGCACAAGCAGACGATTATGCTAGATCTGTAATAGAAAGCGCATTAAAGAAATCTTTTGCTCCTGAGTTTTTAAATAGAATTGATGACGTTATTGTCTTTAATGCACTAGAGAGAGAAGATATTCATTTAATTATAGATATCGAACTAGATAAGTTGTTGCACAGAATTTCTGATTTGGGTTACACACTAAAATTAAGTGATAAAGCGAAAGATTACATAGCCGATAAAGGTTTCGACAAAAAATATGGTGCTAGACCTTTAAAGAGAGCAATTCAAAAATATATCGAAGATGCATTAGCAGAAGAAATTGTGAATGCTAAATTAGCGGATGGTGATACTATTATCATGGATTTAGATGAAGAGAAAAATTCGCTAACAATTTCTATTGAAAAAGGCTCAAAGAAAACAAAAACAGAAAGTGAATCGTAAAAAAAAATCCCAAGCACTGCTTGGGATTTTTTTATCGTTACTTTTATTTCTTTTGGTAGTCTATATATATGACCATGTTAGAAACCATACCCTGTATGGTCATTTTCATGTTCATTTTAGAGGTTACAGGCATACCCGTATTTTTATTTAGTGAAATATTTCCAGATAAATCTCCAGTAGCCATTCCAGAAATTTCTCCTGTTAACAACAGATTTACAACATTACTTTCAATAGCTTCTACTTTGTATGTTGTACTAATTTTCATGCCATTATCTTCCTTTACTTCTGTCCAAGTACTTCCTACTTTTACAGCTTCTTTTGGATAAACAGCAACTGAATTCTGATTGGCTATCTGAGCAGCTTGCATAACATTTGGTTCCATGGTAAAATTAGTAACTTCACCTAACTTAGTTTGGGTAGTAGTAATAACAGTAGATAATACAGGATCTATTTGAGCTTTCATCATTTTTCCTGTATCGTCTAATTCTGCTTCGCTTTTAGAAGAATCGTAATTAATAACATTTTCTCCCTGAATCATATTCATAGACATCCTATCTATTTTCATATTATTTACAATACTAGAATCGGTTACAGAAACCACCTTTAAAGATGCAGTAGATTTTACTGTCTGCGCCATAAAAGCACCCATTTCTTGAGTCATCTTCATGGTTACCTTAAACTCATCGCCTTCAGTTGGGTTATATCGTAATAAGGTTTCTTGAGCAAAAGCGCTAACGGTTAATAAACAAACAATAGCAAATACTATTTTTTTCATAATTTTTAATTTCTATTAGATTAGTTGCTAAGGTAATTATTCGGCATAAAAAAAGCTTGGAAAACCCAAGCTTTTTATTCAAATAATTTTACATCTATACTTATTAAAAATCTTGGTTTACATCCCAAGACTCTAAGAATTCTTTAAGTGTTTTTATAAACATCCCTCCAAGAGCACCGTTAACAACCCTGTGATCATATGAATGTGATACAAACATTTTTTGTCTTATTCCTATAAAATCACCCTCAGGTGTTTCAATTACAGCTGGCACTTTTCTAATTGCTCCTAAAGCTAATATTGCTACCTGTGGTTGGTTGATGATTGGCGTACCCATAACTGACCCAAAACTACCTACATTAGTAACAGTATAAGTACCGTCTTGAATTTCATCTGGTTTTAAAGCGTTATTTCTAGCTCTACTTGCCAAGTCATTAACTTGTTTTGTCATACCTACCAAATTTAATTGGTCTGCGTTTTTAATTACAGGTACTATTAAGTTTCCATCAGGTAAAGCAGCTGCCATACCTAAATTGATATTCTTTCTCTTTATAATATTGTCTCCACTAACAGTAATGTTTAATAGTGGATATTTTTTAAGGGTACTAGCAACCGCCTGCATTAAAATAGGTGTAAACGTTAATTTTTCTCCTTCTCTTTTAAAGTACGCATCTTTTACCTTATTTCTCCAATTCACAATATTTGTGACATCTATTTCAATAAAAGATTGTACATGAGCAGATGTTTGTACTGAGTCTACCATATGCTTCGCAATTAGTTTACCCATTCTACTCATTTCTATAATTTCATCACCGCCATTTACAGATACTGGTGTTGGTTTAGTAACAGTTTCTTGTTTTGGTTTTGGTGATGCAACTTGTTGTTTTGTAGTTTCTTTTGATGTTGAAGTGTTTCTATTTTCTAAGTAACTTAAAATATCGTCTTTAGTAACTCTACCATCTTTTCCAGTTCCAGAAATAGATTCTAGTTCTTGCATGGAAATACCTTCTGTTTCTGCAATACTTCTTACCAAAGGAGAATAGAATTTACCAGATTCTGATGTTTTAGCGATAGAGGTTGAAGCTACAGCTGCTGCTTTTTCTATTTCCTTTTCTATCTCTTGTACTTCCGGAACGACTTCCATATTAGAAGTAGTTATTTCGGCTTCTCCGCTATCTTCTCCTTCTGTTTCTATAACTGCAATAGTTTGGCCAACTTGCACAACTTCATCTTTATCAAATAAAATTTCAACTAATGTACCTTCTACTTCAGAAGGCACTTCAGAGTCTACTTTATCTGTTGCAATTTCTACAACAGCTTCGTCCATTTCTATAGAATCTCCTACTTCTTTTAACCAAGAGGTTATGGTTGCTTCTGCAACGCTTTCTCCCATTTTTGGGAGTTTTAGTTCAAATTTTGCCATTTGGTATGAATTTTAGCCGTGCAAAAATACAAAAAATAGCGTTTATTTTTTTAGGAAAATCACTTTTTTAACAAATTTTAAACGGAACTTCTTTATCAAAAATGCATTAATACCTTGCTTTTATTATGATAATTTCATTCCACAATATAGTTTTTCTAATTTAATTATATTATTCTTAATAGAAAGACAATTACTTAAAGTTCTCGTTTATATTTACATTAATAACTTTTATAACTCTCATTAAACATTATTATAAACTCTTTTAATTGTTAAATAAATTACCATATCTTCAGTAAACAATAGCGAAATTGAAGTTTCTTTACAGTATTCATAATATTGACATGAGAAAAATCATGTTTTAACATAATCAACTCTTTTACTTTTACAACGTTCTTAAATCATAAAATCAATGAAAACAAAAACGTTTATAACCACAGTATTATTTATTGGACTTCTTTTTAATAGTCAGGCACAAGATTCAGAAAACACTCCTAATAATTTAGATATTAAACTTCCTAGTTCTGTTAAAATAATAGGCACATCAACTTTACATGATTGGGAAAGTACTGTAGAAAAGACAGACGCAAACATAACATTTGCAGATCGTTCTGAATTAAAAATAGAAACTTTAAATGTAACTGTAGATGTTTACAGTATTAAAAGTGGTAAAAAAACAATGGACAAACTCACTTACAAGGCCTTAAAAGCAAAAGAATTTCCAACAATTGAATTTGTTTTTAAGGCTGGAAAACTTATCGATAAAAACAGTGATTTTGTAAACTTAGAATTAAATGGAGATTTAACAATAGCTGGAGTTACTAAAAATGTAAATGTTTTGACTAAAATTAATAGAAAAGGTAAAGACGTTTTCCTTACTGGTAGCCATAAGTTATTAATGACAACTTACGGTATAGATCCACCAAAAGCTCTTTTAGGTACCATAAAAACTGGAGATGAAATTACTATAGATTTTAGTTTAAAATTTTAAAAAAACACAACAATAAAAATCAACCAAAAAACAGAAATTATGAAATCAATTAAAAATGTTTTATTAGTTATGGCCATTGCGCTGGTTGGCTTAAGCACCAACGCACAAGACCTTCAATTCTTTAGACAAGCAGGATTTGATGGCTTAAATGTTTTTGAAACGAAAAAGTCTAATACTGTAGAGTTTAACGGCCTATTTGTAAAAGTAGGAGGAGATTTTGCAATTCAGTTTCAAGGATTAGATCATTCTAACGATATGAATAATCTTACCGCAATTGGATCTAACGTAAACTTACCTACTGCCAACTTAAATTTAGATGTACAATTAGCAGATGGGGTTCGTATGCACTTAAGAACTTATTTATCTTCTAAACACCATACAGAAGCATGGGTAAAAGGTGGTTACATTCAAATGGATAAACTAGACTTTATTTCTGAAGATTTTTGGAAAGGTCTAATGGATATTGGTACCATCAGAATAGGTGTAGATCAACTAAACTATGGTGACGCTCACTTTAGAAGATCTGATAACGCGATGGCAATTTACAATCCTTTTGTTGGAAACTACATTATGGATGCGTTTACCGTAGAGCCTTTTATTGAATTAATCTTACAACCAAAAGATTTTATCATTGTAGCTGGTTTATCTAACGGAGTTTTAAACCCAACTGTTAATAATGTAGTTACGCCTTGGAGACAAACAACTATTGTAGGTGAAAAAGACCTAAAAGCTACTTTTTATGGTAAATTAGGTATCGATAAACAGATAAATAAAGATTTAAGAGTTCGTTTTACAGGATCTTTTATTAGTGAGCCTGGATTTGATAATGGAGATCATTTGTATAATGGTGATAGAGCTGGTAGTAGATATTACAACATTTTTAACTGGAATAACAATGGTGAGTTCGTAGCTGGTGGTGACTTTGCAGGAAGGTTTAACCCTGGATTTAGAAAAAACTTTTCCTACCAATTTAATCCGTTTATTAAACACAAAGGACTAGAATTCTTCGGAATTTACGAAGTAAGTAAAGGAAGCAAAGCAGAAGGTAATACAGATGGTAAATTCACTCAATTTGGTACAGAATTAATCTATAGATTTGGTAAAAACGACCAATTCTATTTGGGTGGACGTTTTAATTCTGTTAAAGGAAACGCAGACTTTGCTTCTGGAGCAACACAACCTAACGAACAAAAAATTACAAGAACAAACTTTGGTGCTGGATGGTTTATGACTAAAAACATCTTGATGAAAGCAGAAATTGTAAATCAAAAATACAATTCAGATATGAATGCTTGGTCTCCAAACGCTTGGACACCTGCCATATTATCTGGAGCAGAAATGAATGGTTTTGTTCTAGAAGCTTTGATTAGTTTCTAAGTTATTATTTGAATAATAAAAAAGGCTGCAAATGCAGCCTTTTTTTATACCCAATCTTCTGGATTTTCTAATACTTTTATAAGTTTCTCTTCTTCTGAACCTTCTACAGGTTGATGATTATATTGCCATTGTACAGTTGGCGGCAAACTCATTAGTATACTTTCTATTCTACCATTGGTTTTTAAACCAAATAAGGTTCCTCTATCATGAACCAAATTAAATTCTACATACCTGCCTCTTCGTATTTCTTGCCAATCTTTGTGCTTCTTTTCAAATGAAATATTTTTTCTCTTTTGCACAATTGGCAAATAAGAATTCAAGAAACTATCTCCAATTTCGGTAACAAAAGCATACCTCTCTTGTAGGGTAAATTCTTTGTTTTCTTTTAAATAATCAAAAAATAAACCTCCTACTCCCCTAGCTTCGTTTCTGTGCGAATTCCAAAAATAATTATCGCAGGCTTTTTTAAACTCAGAATAAAAATCTGGATGATGTTTCTCACAAGCTTCTTTACAAACTTTATGAAAATGTACTGCATCCTCTTCAAACAAATAATAAGGCGTTAAATCCTGACCTCCACCAAACCATTGCGTTACAATTTCACCATTAGAATTATACATTTCAAAATAACGCCAATTAGCATGCACAGTAGGTACAAACGGATTTTGTGGGTGCAAAACCAAACTTAATCCGCATGCAAAAAAATTGCCTTCTTCTACACCAAATTGCTTTCTTAATGGCTCAGGTAATTCACCATGAACGGCAGATATATTAACACCCCCCTTCTCAAAAACTTTTCCGTTTTCTATAACACGTGTTCTTCCACCACCTCCTTCTGCTCTTTTCCATTTATCTTCTTTAAATACAGCCTCACCATCTGCCTTTTCAATAGCAGTTGTTATCTGATCTTGAAGATTTTCAATATAATTATAAAACTTATTTTTCATAAATAATTTCCGAATTTCCGTGAATTAATTGTACTGTTCTTTTAGAGGCAGCAGTTACCGATAACGGTAATACTAAAATTACACCTATAACAGGAATTAATAAAAAAAGAATAAATACTAAACCATTCCCTATTGCAAAGCCTTTGTTATTTTTAACAAAAGCAATACTCTCTTTTGTATTGTAATGCCGCTCTAACGTATAATCAATATTACCAAAACCAGCATAATATGCTTGTACTAAAAATAATAAGAGGGTGGAAAAGATATTAACTACAGGTATTAATTTTAATAATAAGATGGGTAATGTAATTAACAATTCTCTAAGCAAGTTTCTTGCATTAATTTTAATACCCCTTAATAATTGTTGTGTGTTTGATGTTTTTCTATGTAAATATTTTAAATCGCCATAAAAATGCTGCTCAATTTTTTCAGATACTGGGGTCATAAAAGGAGCAGATAACGCCATTATGATATGCTTGTATAAAATCAACCCTATAATAACAACAAATAATCCTCCTATAAAATTACTTATGGCTGCAAAAGTTTCTTTACCAAACTCCCAAATCCATATTTTAGAAATATAAACACCTATATTATCTGATAAAACATAGGCTTCTATCGCAATAAAAATAGCTGTTAAAACACTTATCAAGATTGGAATTGCAAAATATTTCCAAAGTTTTAATTTAGAAATAAGCTGAAAAGCACCTGCATATTCTCTAATACCAATTAAAATTTCTTTAAGCATTGTACAAGGTTAATTTAATCTTCTAAATATACTAATTGATTTGCTTTTTTAATATCTTCTATACGTGCAACCTTTATTGCTTTGTTTGCTTCTTCTTTTAAAAAAAGTAATACCTGCTTCTTTGTCTTAAAATTATTATTTCGCATCCAATTTCTACCAAGTGCATTATTCTTTAAATCCATAGCTTTAGAAATTGGTTTGTTAGGCGCAAGTTCTTCGTGTAAATCTGTGATTTTTTTTGCCCAGTTTAATGCTTTTTCTATGTTGCTAGTATAACGCATACAACCTTTGGCAATAAACATATTCCACAAAGCATGTCTAAAAGCGTTTGCTGCGTTTTCTTTGCCGTGAATACCAGGATATAATTCTTGAACCGTTTTAAAGGTATTTTTTGTTGCCCAAAATGTTTCCCAAGCAAAAAAAGGGTGTTGCAAAGACACCCAAAATATTTGTAATAAATAACTAAATTTTAAACCTTTTACAATTTGAAAAAATGCCATTTATGCATTGTATTCCTTTACAGCATCTACAAAAGCTTTCGCATTATCTAAAGGTATATTAGGTAAAATTCCATGCCCCAAATTAACAATGTATTTGTCTTTACCAAACTCATTAATCATCTGCGTTACCATTTTTTTAATTTCCGTTGGAGGAGAGAATAATCTAGAAGGGTCAAAGTTTCCTTGTAAGGTAATATTTCCTCCAGAAAGATAACGAGCATTTCTAGGAGAACAGGTCCAATCTACACCCAAAGCAGATGCGCCTGATTTTGCCATTTCTCCTAAAGCAAACCAACATCCTTTTCCGAATGCAATTACAGGAATATCCTCTTTTAAAGCGTCTATGATTTGTTGAATGTACTGCCAAGAAAACTCTTGATAGTCAGTTGGGGATAACATTCCTCCCCAAGAATCAAAAACTTGGACTGTGTTTACACCTGCTTCTACTTTAGCCTTCAAATAAGCAATGGTAGTATCTGTTATTTTTTGCAGTAAACTATGTGCTACAACTGGATTTGTATAACATAATTGCTTAGCTTTATCAAAATTTTTAGAACCTTGTCCTTGTACACAATAACATAAGATAGTCCAAGGAGAGCCAGCAAATCCAATAAGCGGAATCTCGTTATTCAGTTTTTCTTTGGTAGCTTTTATTGCTTCCATTACATAACCCAACTCTTCATGTACGTCTGGAATAACAACATTATCTAAATCTTTTTGGGTTCTTATAGGATTTGGTAAATAAGGCCCAAAATTTGGTTTCATTTCTACATCTATGTTCATAGCTTGTGGAATTACCAAAATATCTGAAAATAATATTGCAGCATCCATTCCATATCTGCGAATAGGTTGCACTGTAATTTCTGAGGCTAATTCAGGAGTTCTACATCTTGTAAAAAAATCATATTTTTCTTTAATCGCCATAAATTCAGGCAAATACCTGCCTGCTTGACGCATCATCCAAACTGGTGGTCTATGTACAGTTTCTCCTTTTAAAGCCCTTAAGAATAAGTCGTTTTTAATCATATTTACATTTTTGAAACTGCCAGCATTGCTTTATCTGTTGCAGTTGCCACTACTTTTATATCTTTATCTGTGATTGCTGATGACAAGAACCACGCTTCGAATTGTGATGGTGGTAAAAACACACCATTCTTAATCATTTCCCAAAAGAAAACTGCAAACTTTTTTGTATCTGAGGTTTGCGCTTCTTTAAAATTGGTGACTTTGCTTTTTGTGAAAAATGGATTCATCATAGATCCAAAACGATTCACTACTAAATCAACATTATATTTTTTAGCAGTTTCCAATAAAATTACCTCTAAAATTGCTGCAGTTTCATTAAACTGCTCGTAAGGATTTTGTCGTTTTAACTCTGTTAAAGTAGAAATACCTCCTGCCATAGCAATTGGGTTTCCGCTTAGCGTACCTGCCTGATACATTGGTCCTAATGGTGCAACTTTTTCCATAATTTCGTTTCTAGCGCCATAAGCTCCAACAGGAAAACCACCACCAATAACTTTACCTAAGCAAGTAATATCTGCATGTACACCTAGTAATTCTTGTGCACCTCCAAATTTAGAACGGAAACCTGTCATTACCTCGTCTGCAATTAATAATGCTCCTTTAGAAGCCAAGTATTCTTTTAGTTCTTTTAAGAAATTATCTTGCGGTATAACAACCCCCATATTACCACCAATAGGCTCTATAATAGCAGCAGCTATATCATCATGGGTTTCAAAATGTTTTTTTACACTCTCTAAATTATTATACTCTGCTACCAAAGTATTTTTAACAGCACCTTCTGGAACACCTGCAGAACCTGGCAAACTTAAGGTGGCTAAGCCTGAACCAGCAGCTACTAAAAGAGAATCTTGATGCCCATGATAGCAACCTGAAAATTTTATAATTTTATTTTTTCCAGTAAACGCTCTTGCCAAACGTATACCACTTAAAACAGCCTCTGTTCCTGAGTTTACAAAACGAACTTTATCCATTCCTGGAAAAGCATCGCAAACTATTTTTGCAAGCTTTATTTCGTTTTTGGTAGAAGCGCCAAATGAGTATCCTTTCTTAAGCGTTTTTTTAACTGCTTTTTCTACTTTTTTATGACGATGCCCTAAAATCATAGGCCCATAAGAAAGAACTAAATCTACGTATTCGTTATTGTCTACGTCATAAATTTTACTTCCTTTTGCTTTTTTTATGAACAAAGGATTTCCACCTACAGAAGCAAATGCTCTTACAGGTGAATTTACAGATCCTACAAGGTTTTTTAATCCTTTATTGTATAATTCTTGTGATTTTTTAAACTCCATAATCTATCTTCATTTAATACTACGTTCTGTTACTTAATATTTTTGCAGCTTCTTTGGCAAAATAGGTAATAATGATATCTGCACCTGCTCTTTTCATAGATAGTAAACTTTCCATCATAACACGCTCTCCATCAATCCAGCCTTTTTCTGCTGCTGCTTTAACCATTGCATATTCGCCACTTACGTTATAACATGCAATTGGCCTATCAAAATTATTTTTTAAATCTCTAATAATATCTAAATACGAAAGAGCTGGTTTCACCATTAAAATATCTGCACCTTCTTGGTCGTCAAAAGTTGCCTCTCTTAATCCTTCATCTCTATTAGAAGGATCCATTTGATAGGTTCTTCTGTCTCCAAAAGTTGGCGCTGAATCTGCAGCATCTCTAAATGGACCGTAAAATGCAGAAGCATATTTAACAGAATACGCCATAATTGGCAAATTTGGATAACCTGTATTGTCTAGAGACTGACGAATCATATCTATAGTTCCATCCATCATACCAGAAGGTGCTACCATATCTACCCCTGCTTTAGCGTGAGAAATGACTTGTTTGGCTATATTAACTAGTGTTGCGTCATTATCTACATCATTTTCATGAATTACACCACAATGACCATGAGAAGTATACTCGCAAAAGCATACATCTGTAATTACATATAACTCTGGATAGTGTTTTTTGATAAAGCGAACTGATTTTTGCATTATACCATTATCGTTCCAAGTTTCTGTTCCTACATCGTCTTTATGAGAAGGTATACCAAAAAGTAAAACTGCAGGTATATTTAATGCTACAACTTCGTCTAATTCTTTAGAAATGGTATCTAAAGAATATCTTTTAATGCCAGGCATAGAGGCTATTTCTTTTTCTATGCTTTCTCCTTCCTCTACAAATAGTGGGTATATAAAATCGTCTACAGATAGTTTTGTTTCTCTAACTAATCTTCTTATACCTTCAGATTTTCTTAGTCTTCTTGTTCTAAACATTTTTAGTTTTTGTAATGTTCGCTTACTAATTCTAATAGAGATTCTGCAGTGGGTATTTTTGCAACTTCTACTTTTTCAAAATGGGTTCTAGCAACTTTTGCAGTTGTTTCTCCAACACAAAATGCAATTACATCGGTCTCGTTTTGTCCTAAATAACTTTCTATTGCTGAAGGACTAAAAAACATAACCCCCAAAACATTGGCATCAACTTTAGCTGGGCTATGCATTGTCTTATATGCCTCTACTTCATATAAATCAATTCCTTTTTTAGCCAATTCATTTGGAATGGTATCTAACCTAACATTACTACAAAAATAGGTAGCTTCTTTAATATTGCTTTGCTGCACTAAGAAATCAACAAGTTTAGCTGCATTTGACGCTGAGAACGTTACTTTTCCAATCTTTTTTTCGATTAGTCTTTTTGTTCTTCTGCCAACACAATAAATATTTTTAATAGAAAGTTCTTCTTTTGTGAAAGAGTTTAGAATAGACTCCACTGCATTTTGACTGGTAATAATGGCGTGCTCTACAGGAGATTTTACTACGTTTGGTGAAATTCTATTAAATCTAATTTTTATAAAATCACTGTCTGTAATACCTATATGCGATGGCACTATTTTTTTCTGAGCTTCAGAAAGTTTTTTTGTAGAGTATATGTGATGCTTCACTACAGAAACATCTTCATCTTCCATCATTAATTCTTTTCCTCCTCTATTTATAACATAGTCTGCACAGTCTTTCGCTAAGTATCTATGGCGTCCAAGTTTTGCTGTTTTGGTTACCGCTATTTTCTTAGAACCATCCTTTTTTAGAAGTACGCCTTTAAAATTTATTTCTTCCGTTTTTTCATCTACATAAGCCAAAGCCCCAATTGGTGCAGTACATCCTCCTTCTAATCGATTTAAAAACTCACGCTCAATCCCTACACAAACTTGTGTTTCGTAATGGTTTAACTGTTCGCAAGCATCTTTTACAAAATCATCATTCTCTAAACATGCAACCATAATTGCTCCTTGTGCTGGTGCAGGAACCATCCAAGACAAATTAACAGCACCTTTTGGGCGTTTACCAATTCTTTCTAATCCTGCAGCTGCAAAAACAGCTCCATTCCAATTATTATCTTCTAATTTCTGTAACCTTGTATTTACATTACCTCTTAAATTTACAACAGTATGAGTTGGGTAACGATTTAACCACATGGCTTTTCTTCTTAAACTACCAGTTGCAATGGTAGCGTTAGGCTGTGCAAAAAATTCTTCGGTATCTTTTAATACTAGAATGTCATTATAATTAGCTCTTTTAAGCACTGCGCCTTGTATTATACCTTTTGGTAGTTTGGTTGGCACATCTTTTAAAGAATGTACAGCGATATCTATACTACCATTTAACATGGCAATATCTAAATTCTTGGTGAATACACCTGTAATTCCCATTTCATAAAGTGGCTTATCTAAAACAATATCTCCCGTAGATTTTATAGGAACAATTTGTGTTTCGTATCCTAATTCGGTTAGCTCTCTGCGTACTTTTTTAGCTTGCCAAAGAGCCAATTCACTTTCGCGAGTACCTATTTTAATAATTTTTTGCATGAAATGTTATTGTTGTTGAAACACTTTCTGAATAACCTCTATACTTTGGGATGTAGAAGTATTTTCGTCTTTTAAGTGCTTTACAAACTGGGTTGTTATTTTTTGTATAATGCGAGAAGTTAAGATTTCTGCTTGATTTTCATCAAAATTACTAATTTTCTTTTTTTGAAAATTAATTTCATCATTTTTTATAACTTCTAAAGATTGTTTAAGCACATTTATAGTTGGAGTAAATTTTCTGTGTTTTACCCAATTATTAAATTCTTCTTTGTGAGATTTTATAATGGCTTCTGCTACAGGAATTTCTTCTTGCCTAGTAGTAAGTGTTTTATCTGTAATTTTAGAAAGCGAATCTACATTAACTAAAGTAACGTTTTCGAAATCTCCAACTTCATGAGAAACGTTTTCTGGCATAGAGAGATCTAAAATTAACAACTCTTTATTTTTAGAAACGTGTTTTTTAGTAATTGTTGGTTTGTCGGAACCAGTAGAAACAATTAAAACATCTGCTTTATTAACCTCTTTAGCTAAATCTTCAATAACTGCTTTTCTTATAGAGGGATGTTCGTTAACAAATTCTGTAGCTTTTTGTTCTGTTCTATTAATTAAACAAACCGATTTATTT
The DNA here is from genome assembly GCA_964477255.1 of uncultured Polaribacter sp. Taxonomy (GTDB): domain Bacteria; phylum Bacteroidota; class Bacteroidia; order Flavobacteriales; family Flavobacteriaceae; genus Polaribacter. The sequence continues at coordinate 10,887 of CAYZDK010000027.1, read as the reverse complement.
TTGGTGTATTCTGCAAGATTTTTGCAGGTATGTTTCCCCATTTTACCCAAACCAAAAACAAGAATGTTTTTCGAGTTATAATCGGTAACATTATCCATTATGTATTGTACTGCTGCATAAGAAACAGAAGTTGTTCCAGAACTAAGTCTGGTTTCGTTCTTAACTCTCTTACTAGCTTGCAGCACACTATTTAACAAACGCTCTGTGTAGGCACCAGTAACTCCTAATTTTTTTGCTTGTTTATACGATTTTCTTAACTGACCAACAATTTCATAGTCTCCAAGAATTTGACTATCTAAACCTGTACCAATTCTAAAAAGGTGGTAAATAGCTTCCTTATCTTTATAAACATTAGAAATAGATGAAAACTCTTCTATGGTACCTTCCGAAAAGTCGCACAATAATTCTATAAGTTGGCAAGGTCTTTCTACCAAACCAGACACTTCTGTTCTGTTGCATGTAGAAATAACAAACAAATCTTCAATACCTAATTCTTTTGCTTTCTTTAGTAAAGCCACTTGGTTATCATTACTCAAAGAGAACTTACCCCTTGTTTGGGCATCTGCTTTTGTGTAATTAACACCAATATTGTAAAAGCTAGTTTGTTTATTTGTCACAGTTATAATTTAACACAGCAAAATTAAAAAGGATAAATAATAAAAAATATCGCTAAAAGTACTTTTTATACCGCTTTTAGTTTTTTAAATATTTTTTTAGACAATAAATTTAGAAATTACCTATTTTTGTTGAATAATAAAGGGAAATACTAAAACTCTTTAGAATAATTCTAAATAAAGTTAATTTAAATAAAAGAGTGTAATGCTTAAAAATATCGGTAAAAGTACTATTGAGGAAATTACTTTAGAAAAAGGTTTTTATTTACTTCATTTTCAAAACGAAAGCAATGATTTAGAGGTTTTTGAAAAAGAAATAAATCAAACTTACATACAGATACATTTTTGTTTACGTGGAAAATCAAAATTCTTATTTAATGGAGGGGCATATTCTTTTGATGTATTGGATAACAAAAATATACTACTATACAATCCGCAGATAACATTGCCTATCAATTTAGAAATTCAACCCAAAACAACACTAGTATCTTTACTTATTTCTATCGAAAAATTTCACGCTCTTTTTTCTAACGAATCGTCTTATATTCCTTTCTTAAGTAATGAAAACAGCAATAAAAAATATTATGACGATGCAGAAATAAAACCTTCTGTTTCCTTAGTTTTAAAACAAATTATAAATACAAATGTAAATAGCTCCATTCGCAATTTGTATTTAAAAGGTAAAGTATATGAATTGCTTAGTCTTCATTTTGAAAAAGAAGAAAATAGTGATGCAGAGTTTTGCCCGTTCTTAGTAGACGAACAAAATGTATTGAGAATTCGCAAGGCAAAAGAAATTATAATAGATAATATGACAGAGCCTCCTACTTTGCAAGAACTCGCTAACCAAGTGGGTTTAAATTTAAAAAAACTTAAAGAAGGGTTTAAGCAAATCTATGGAGATACCGTATATAGTTTTCTACTCGATTACAAATTAGAACATGCCAGAAAACTATTGGAAACTAATAAATACAATGTAAATGAAGTTGGCATTCATGTTGGCTATAGCACTGCAAGTCATTTTATTGCTGCTTTTAAAAAGAAATTTGGAATTACTCCAAAAAAATATGTAATGAATCTTAAAGCTAGCTAACAAGAATTGAAACAGTTAACACATTACGATATTTCTAACACGCAAAAAAAATTTCCAATTACTATAGTTTGTGATGCAATAAGAACTCCAGAAAATATTGGAATGTGCTTTAGAATTGCAGAGAGTTTTGGGGTAAGCAAAATGTATTTGCATGAAAATTCGCCACATATTACCAACAGAAAAGTTGCTAAAACTGCGAGGAATACAATAGAACAAATCCACTACAGTTTCTACAAAAATTTTGAGCAAACGTTACAAAAATTAAAACTAGATGGCAATACAATTATCGGAATTGAAATAACTGATAAAAGTATCAATATTCAAGATTTTAATTTTAAAAATCACCAAAAAATCGTTTTACTTTTGGGAAGCGAACGCAATGGAATTAAAGATACTAGTTTCATAGATTATACAATTGCAATACCCATGTATGGCAGAAATTCTAGTATGAATGTTATTCATAGCTTAGCAATAACCTTATATGAAGTTACAAATCAAATTAAAGAAATAGAATAAATGAAAGGTGTTTTACTTGTTAATTTAGGTTCTCCTGATAGTACGTCTACAAAAGATGTAAAAAAATACTTAGACGAATTTTTAATGGATAAACGCGTAATAGATGTTCCTTATTTATTACGTGCTTTGCTTGTACGTGGCATAATTTTGAATTTTAGACCCAAAAAATCTGCAAAAGCATACAAAAAAATCTGGTGGGAAGAAGGGTCTCCTTTAATTGTATTATCAGAACGATTGCAAGAAAAAGTACAAGCAAAAACAGAGTTGCCTGTTGCTTTAGCAATGCGTTATGGAAATCCGTCTATGAAAGCTGGTTTGCAAGAGCTAAAAGATAAAGGAGTTACAGATGTATTACTAGTTCCTTTGTACCCTCAATTTGCAATGGCAACAACAGAAACAATTTTGGTGCTTGCAGAAGATTTACAAAAAGAATTTTTTCCAGAATTAAACATTACGCATTTACCAGCTTTTTACAACAAAGAAGAATACATTAAGGTACTAGGAGATAGCATTAAAAACTATTTAAAAGACAAAGATTGGAATAAAATTATGTTCTCTTACCATGGTGTACCTGAAAGACACATTAGAAAATCTGACGTTACAAAAAGCCACTGTAACCCATCTGACCAAAGTTTTGCTTGTTGTAGAGCAGAAAAATCTCCTGCACATGAGTTTTGCTACAAACACCAATGTTACGAAACTACAAGACAAGTTGTAGAGTACTTAGACTTAAAACCAGAACAATATTTTACTACTTTTCAGTCTAGACTAGGTAGCGATCCTTGGTTGCAACCTTATACAGACAAAACCATAGAGAAATTTGCAGAAGAGGGTGTAGAGAAGTTAGCAGTAGTAACGCCTGCTTTTGTGTCTGATTGCCTTGAAACGCTAGAAGAAATTGGCATGGAAGGAAAAGAAGAGTTTATAGAAGCTGGTGGAAAAGAATTTTATGCAGTACCTTGTATCAATGATAATGATGATTGGGTAGATGTTTTGGTAAAATGGATTGAAGAATAAGAATGGATTTTCTCTACATAAAAGCTTTGCATATAATTTTTGTAGTAACCTGGTTTGCAGGCTTATTTTATATAGTTCGTTTATTTATTTACCATGTAGAAGCAGAAAGTAAACCAGAAGCTGCCAAACATATTTTACAAAATCAATACAAATTGATGAGCAAACGTTTGTGGTATATTATTACTTGGCCATCTGCAGTTTTGGCTAGTTTGTTTGCTTTTTGGATGTTATACCTTAATCCATACTATCTTTCAGAAGCTTGGATGTTGGTTAAACTTGCATTTGTTTTTAGCCTTTATTTTTACCATGGGTATTGCCAAAGAATTTACAACCAACTACAAAACGATAGCCTTACGTTTTCGGCATTTAAGTTGAGACTTTTCAACGAAATAGCTACGCTTATTCTATTTGCCGTTGTGTTTTTGGTGACTTTAAAAAGTGCTATTAATTGGATTTGGGGTGTTGTTGGCATATTCCTTTTTGGTATTTTGTTAATGCTGAGTATCAAACTCTACAAGAAAATTAGAGCAAAAAAGTCTTGGGATAAAGAAGAAGAGACAGAATAAAAACTTTTAAAGCCTACAAGTTGTAGGCTTTTTTTTATCACTAGAATTATCTTTAGTATATCTTATGCTAAGAATTACTATCTTTCATAAAAAAAATGGAATGTAAAAAATGTGGTTCTACAAAAATTATGGAAGATATTATTTTAAGTGATTATGTAGATTATGGTATCCCTAAAAACCTAAGTGTAAGACTAAAAAAAACCAATCGTGTTTTATTTAATGAATATGCCAAGACTGATATAATTTCTGATATTTGTGGCAATTGTGGTCATATGGAATTAAAAATTGCTAATCCAAAAGAATTATGGGAAACGTATTTAAAAAAATAAAGAAAAAGGTTTTTATTTTCAGCTTCACTGCTGCATTTACCTATGCTTTTATAATGGCATTATTTGCTTTTTAAGATAATGATTCGGTTGATATATTTCAATTTTTAATTAATTTAATTGTAATGATATTTGTAAATTATATTGTTTTCAGAAATTATTTTAAGAAAAAAGATAATTATGATCAAAGGCTTTAAAATAAATAAAATAAGACTGCTAAGTAGCGTAGTTTTTAGCGTGCTATACGCAATATTAATGCATGTTTTTGGTGTAAACGAACCGTTTAGAATTGGTTATTTTTTATTTCATTTTATATCAATGAGCATTATAAGTTATTTTTTAATTGTCCCAAAAAAAACCGAAAATTAGCATACGTTATTACCTATGGTACAAAAAATATTAAATCGTAAAAAGGTTAACCCAACAAACATTGTTTTTACGGGTGTAAAACAAGTAGAGGAAATTAGTGCTCAAATTTTTAAGTACAATAGTTTTGTATGTGAAGAAAATTCGAACTTTAAAATCAATCAGTTTTCTAAATTTGAGACAGATAATCATTGTAATTGGCTAAATATTCATGGAATTCATGATTCTGAAGTAATTGTAAGTTTGTGTAGAAAATTAGAAATAGATAACCTTGCCATTCAAGATTTACTAGATGTAAATCAGCGCCCAAAATTTCAAGAATTTGATAATTATTGGTTTTTTACGTTAAAATCTATAATCCCCTCTAAAAATAATGCTATACTAGAACAAGAGCAGCTTAGCTTTATTTTAGGTAAAAACTACTTGGTTTCTTTTCAAGAACGAGTTGCAGACTATTTTAGTCACATTAGAGGACGCTTAAGAAACAACATAGGACTAGCTAGAAGTAGAGGCTCTGATTTTTTACTGTTTTTAATGTTAGAAGCAATTCTAGACAATTACTTTACATCTTTAAACAATGTTGAAAAAGCCATTGAAATTTCATTAAAAATAGATATTAATGAAGATCCTTCTCCAGAACTTATCAATATTATAGAAGGTCAAAAAAACCAAGTTTATCAAATAAAAAAAACAATACTTCCAATAAAAGAATTTATCTTAAAAATTGAGCGAGAAAAGTTCAATTTTATAGAAGAAAAAAACATTAAATATTTCTATGAGTTAAAAGATTTATGCCTCTCTTTGATAGATATTTGCGATCATTTAGAAGTAAAACTCGAAAGCAGTACCAACTTATTTTTTTCGGTACAAGGGCATAGAATGAATCAGGTAATGAAAACACTTACCATTGTTGCAACTATTTTTATTCCATTAACATTTATAGCTGGCATTTACGGTATGAATTTTTCTAATATGCCTGAATTACAATGGAAATTCGGTTATCTAGGTGTTTGGATAGCGATGTTAATCGTTTTTATTATAATGCTTATCTATTTTAAAAAGAAAAAATGGTTTTAAAGTTTAAGAAGTCATTATAGGTTAATTTTTAAAAATATTAGTATATTTATTATTTGTATTTTTAGTTTGAATTAATTTTTTGAATATGCGTTTTTTAGATAAATTAAAGTGGATTTTAGGTATTTTACTAGTCTTTATACTAATAATTACTACCAATTTAATTGACAAAAATAATTTTACGAGAGTAAGAGATTCTGTAGAAACTATTTATGAAGATAGACTAATTGCCAAAGATCTCATATATGAAATTAACAATGCAATTCACGAAAAACAAATTGCAGTAATTTCTATGGATAGTACATTTTTTTCTTCAAGAAATAAAGAGATTAACCAAAATGTAGAAGCGCTTATAGAAAGATACAAACAAACCAAACTAACCGTTAGAGAAAACGAAGTTTTTAACGACTTAATGGATAAAATAACCAAAGTTAAACCACTTGAAAACGCTACTATCGAAGAACTCTCTAAAAACAGCTACGTAAAAGACATTACAGAAATTAAAGAATGCTTAAAAGAGCTCTCTAAAATTCAATTAGAAGAAGGTAGCAAACAAGTATCTATTAGCCAAAAAGCCCTACAAACAGTAGAACTTTTCACCCAAATTGAAATCTATTTATTGGTGTTTTTAGCTATAGTTATACAAATTATTGTAATGTATAATCCAAAAGAAGAATAAAAGAAATTATCTTCAAAATATGATTTACTTAAAAACTTCACTATTTTTTTTACTTGCTTTTGTTTTCCATTTTACTAGTTTTTCGCAAGAAAAATATGAAAGTGAAAAGCGAATTACTGCTCAAAAAGTTCCAGCAAAATCTCTAAACTTCATCAGGTCTTTTGCACAAAATAAAAAAGTACGTTGGTATCTAGAAGAAAGCTTACATACAAAAAGTATAGAAGCTAAATTTAAAAAAAATAAAAGAAAATTTAGCGTAGAATTTACAACTGATGGTACTTTAGAAGACATAGAAGTAAGCCAGAAGAAAGGTGAATTACCAAAAAATACCATGCAAACTATTAAACAACAACTTTCTTCGAATTGTAGTTCGTTTAAAATTCGAAAAATACAAGCCCAATTTTTAAACATAACTACAAAGAATAAAAAAGTCACTCCAGAAAAACTATTAGCAACCAAACCTAATAACTACGAAATAGTACTTTCTTGTAAAAAAAATAGGAAACTATATTTATACGAGTATTTGTTCTCCTATACAGGAACCTTAGTTTCTAAAAATAGAATTATATCTAAAAACGCTATTAATCTTGAATACTAGATCGTTTTTTTTCTTTCTTTTATTTGTTTTTATTGGCTTTACTTTACCTGTAAGCTCGCAAAGTTTATATGAAGTTGGAGCGCTACCTACGATAAATTTTAACAAAAAACTAAAACAAGATTGGTCTGTAAACTTTCAATATGCTACTAGACATTTTTTTAGAAAAGGCGCTTTTAATTCTAATGGAACAACAAAATACGAGTTCGAATTATCAGACTACACATTACTAGCAGCCAAAAAAATAGGTATACATTCTAAAGTATCTAGTGGTTTTTTGTACCGAAGAGAAAATGGAGAAACCATTATACGATCTATACAACAGTTTGCTGTAGTGCAACCCCTAGATAGATTTTTACTCTCACATCGTTTTGTAACAGACCAAACCTTTGAAAAAGATGCCAATACTACTTTTAGAGCACGATATAGAATTGCAACAGAAATTCCATTAAATGGCGATGCCGCTGATAAAAATGAATTTTATGTAAAACTAAGTAACGAATACGTAAACAGCTGGCAAAATGCTAATTACGATTTAGAAGTAAGGTTTATTTCTATGATTGGATATACTTTTGCAAACAATCAAAAACTAGAATTTGGCTTAGACTACCGAGTAAACTCTTTTGTAAATACTTTTGCAGAGCACACGTTCTGGACAGGAATAAATTGGTATGTACAACTATAAACTAATGCATTTGTAATTACTGCATTAATAAACTTAGATTTGTACTTTAAAATTAAGAAACGTGAAGAATTTCCCGAACGCATTTGTAATAATCTTAATGGTTATTTTATTTTCTTGGATAGCTACTTTTATCATTCCTAAAGGAGCTTACGAAAGACAAATAGATAACACTACAAATCAATCTATTGTAGTTCCAGATTCCTACCAAGAAATATCTACAGATTCACTTACCTTTTTTGATGTTTTATTGGCAATACCCAAAGGTATTACAGAAAGAGCAAACCTTATTGTTCTTGTCTTATTATTGGGTGGTTGTTTTTATGTAATTGAAAAAACAGGTGCATTTAATCAAGGATTAAATCAACTGATTCGAATTTTAAACGGAAAAGAAATTTTAGCTTTATTGGCGCTTAATTTTTTCTTCTTAACTGGTGGTTTTTTCATTGGGTTGCAAGAAGAAATAATTGCTATGGTGCCTATTTTATTAATTTTTTGCAAGTCTATTGGGTACCATAAAAACGCCATATTATTTGCAAGCTATGGTGCTGCAATTCTAGGAGCTGCATTTAGTCCTTTCAATCCATTTGGAGTCATTATTGCACAAAGAGAAGCAGAAGTACCATTACTTTCTGGTTTAGAATTTAGGCTAGTAATTTTCGCTATAGCTGCTCTAATTTGGACTCTCTACTTAGTTTACTATGCCTCTAAAAATAAAGTCCCAAAAGAGATTATTAAAGTTGAAAAAGACAAACTTACCCCTAGAAATAAAGGGATACTTCTTCTCTTAGCGATAACTTTTGGTATTGTTTCTTATGGATTAATTGAATTATCCTGGGGATTTAACGAAATGTCTGGCTGTTTTTTTATCCTTGGAATAGCAAGTGGGTTAATTGCCAAACTAAGCATAAACAAAACCACAGAATTATATGTAGAAGGTTTTAAAGAAATGGTCTTTGCCTGCATTATTATTGGCTTAGCAAATAGTATTACTTTAATTTTAAGTGAAGGCAAAATCATAGACACAATAGTATATGGTTTATTTACACCTTTACAACACCTCTCTCCTTCTACCTCTGGTGTGTTAATGCTTTTTTCGCATTCTATTTTACATTTTCCTTTACCAAGTTATTCTGGCCAAGCAATATTAACCATGCCTATTTTAACTCCTTTATCCGATTTAATTGGCTTGTCTAGGCAAGTTACGGTACTAGCATACCAGTATGGAACCATTATGATGGATGTTATTATTCCTACAAACGGAGCATTAATGGCTATAATTGCGCTGGCTAATATCACCTATAAAGATTGGTTAAAATTTATACTTAAACCATTTTCTATTCTACTAATCTTTGCAGCAATATCTATTGTTGTTGCTGTTAATATTGGTATTTAAAAAATTATAATAGCAATAAAACATCATAAAATAAAAGTAACAATGGAAGAGCAATATTATAACATTATAGAATCTGTAATAATTCTAGCAATATACTTTAGTATTAGAATAATCTTTTCTAAAATTATAGAGAAGTCTAGAGCAAAAAGACTTATACAAGAAACCAGAGGCGCTGTGATAAAAAAGGTAATTAATACCATGCTAACGTTAATTTGTTTGGCAACAATATTGTTAGCTTGGGGGGTAGATCATGCAGACTTAGCCTTAGTCTTGGGGTCTATTTTAACAGTAGTTGGAGTTGCTTTTTTTGCACAATGGTCTTTATTATCTAACATTACTTCTAGTATCATTTTATTTTTTAACCATCCTTTAAAACTAAATGATGATATACAGATATTAGAAGCAAAAGATTATATTATTGAAGGAAAAGTTACGCAAATTGGGTTATTCTTTATTACATTAACTACACCTAATAACGAAGAAGTTACGTTACCAAACAATATGTTTATTCAAAAAAGTATTCGTAAAATAAATAAAGAAGAATAAACTAAAGAAAAAATACCTTTAAAATAAATTTTAAAGGTATAGTTTAGGGGTTTAGGGGTTTACTTTAAGGGGTACTTTCAATTTTTTAATTTATGATTTATACTACAAAGTTTATGTGGTATAAAAATAAGGTATTTACTCTTTAAATCAGTATGTATAAGCTATATAGTAACAATTGCTATCTATTTATAATACGTGTATCTCTTTAAAGAATAAGTGGTTTACTAGAGAAAAAACCGCTAAAATTAGTGTCCTAAGATTAGCGGTTAGGGGCATTGTATAACTCTAATTTTTACTTGGTACTAAAAACCCTATTTCTTAGGAGGTTACGAAACATTAACTAACCTCAATTTGTGTACAATTAAAACATCATACCACACCAAGTAAAGCCCTTACTTTTATTAGGAGTTTTTGAGTTATTATAGGGGTATACTTTAAAATGATATCTCCGAAACAAAAAATTGATGAACTTTAACAATCAAACAAAAAGCATCTAATTGTTCATTACAAATATACAGCAAGTACAAAGGGAAAAAGTAGTATTTCTACTGCGTTAAACAAGATGTCTTTTTTAGAAATAATTGGTATAAAAACTAGAACAAGTGGAAAACCTCTGCCTTTTTAAAAGACAGAGGTAAAATAAATCACTTTATTTTGGTTTGGATAATCATTTTAAATAGAAGTAAAGCCATTTAAAAAGATAGGATAGAACGTCTGTAAACAGATTTCCATTAGAGTTAAATGCTTCCTAAAATTAACACCTTTACAACGTAAAAGTATCCAAACTAAAAATTATTAAATAACTGTAGACCTAAACAAATAAACGGGTTCCTCTTAAGAATAAGTGTTTAATTTTTTGATAGGTAAAGAGCTTTTAGATAGTTGTTTGTGCTTTCTTAAAGTAATGTAAATTACATTTTAGGTATGGTAACAGTAAAAGTAGATCCAACATTTTCTACAGAAGTCACAGTAATACTTCCATCTAATAAATTAACAATTCTACTACAAATTGCTAATCCAAGTCCAGTACCTGGATACACAGAATCGCTATGCAGCCTTTCTAAAGGAGAAAAAATACTTGGCAAATCATCTTCTGCAATACCAATACCATTATCTTCAATACAGTATATATAGGCTGTTTCTGACGCTTTACACGTAACTGACACCTTTACTGCTGCACCTTTTTCTACATAAGTTATAGCATTTGTAATAAGGTTGGTAAAAAGAATTTCATAAAGCAACTTAACTCCTTTTACTGTTGGCAAGTTACTACTTGTTAATGTGGCATTTTGATTATGTTCAGCTAAAGACTCAAAAATACCGTTCACTAAGTTTTCTAAATGAATTTCTTCCGTTTCATGCTCTTGGTCTGCAACTTTCATAAAGTTTAATAAATCTTGCACAAGATTTTGCATTT
>CAYZDK010000026.1:0-34380 GCA_964477255.1 uncultured Polaribacter sp. | reverse complement strand
CCTCAAATGGCGTAACAGAAACATAAGATTTGTTATCTCTTTTCTTAGTAAACTCAACAATTCCATCAACTTTTGCATGTAAAGTATGATCTTTACCCATGTAAACGTTTTCTCCTGGATTGTGCGCTGTTCCTCTTTGACGAACAATAATGTTACCTGCTATTGCAGCTTGACCACCAAAGATTTTTACTCCTAATCGTTTCGATTCTGATTCTCTACCGTTCTTCGAACTACCTACTCCTTTTTTATGTGCCATGTTAGTATGGTTTTAAAATTGAAATTTATTTGGTTAAAGCCTCAATTAACTCAGCTTTCTTTAAAGATGTGTATCCTTTAATACCTTTATCTTTAGCAGCTGCTTTTAATTCTGCAACAGTCATAGAATTATAATCTGTTGTTGCTTCTTCTTTTACCTCAGCTTTTGCAGCTTCTTCCTTTATAGGAGCAGCTTTCTTTGCTGATTTTTTAGCACCAGTAGCAGTGATAGATTCAATTTGAATCTCACTTAAATACTGTCTGTGTCCATTTTTCTTTCTGTAACCTTTTCTTCTTTTCTTCTTAAAAACGATTACCTTATCACCTTTTAAGTGACTTAAAATCTGAGCTGTTACTGAAGCTCCTTCTATAGCTGGGGCGCCAATAGATACTTTCCCATTGTCATCTAATAACAAAACATTATCGAAAGTTACTGAAGAACCTTCTTCGCCTTGTAAACGATTAACGTATACCTTTTGGTCTTTTGCTACTTTAAACTGCTGCCCTGCTATCTCTACGATTGCGTACATACTATTTAATTTGCGTATTTATACTTAGAACTTTGCATTTAGTGTGAAAAATGCGGGTGCAAATATACATTTTTTCTTAGAACAGAACAATTTAGCGCTCAATTTATTTTATAAAAAGCAAAAACAAAATATTACTATTTTAAGGTTAATAAAGAATTCTTTACTATTTTTGGTAACATTGAAAGAAAAATTGCGTCTCATAACAAATTTGAAAACTAAACTATAATACATGAAAAAAAGAATTTTATCTCTAGCAACCTTATTGCTAGTTGCATTTTGTACAAATGCCCAGAAAGTCGAATTCGAAGAATTTGATTTAGACAATGGACTACATGTTATTTTACACCAAGATAATACAGCACCAGTAGTTATTACTTCTGTAATGTATGATGTTGGTGGTAAAGATGTTGGTGGTAAACCTGAAACTGGAACTAGAACAGGGTTTGCACACTTTTTTGAACACTTACTTTTTGAAGGTTCTGAAAATATCGAAAGAGGTGAGTTTATGAAAATTATACCTGCAAATGGTGGTTCTTTTAATGCAAATACTTCGCAAGACAGAACGTACTATTATGAAATTTTCCCATCTAACAAATTAGAGTTAGGGTTATGGTTAGAATCAGAACGTATGTTGCACCCTGTTATAGATCAAGTAGGTGTAGATACCCAAAGCGAAGTAGTGAAAGAAGAAAAAAGACAAAGTTACGATCAGCCATATGGGAAGTTTTTAGAAGTACTATGGGCTAATTTATTTGAGAAGCACCCATACAAAGACCCAAATATTGGGTATATGGAAGATCTTGAAGCTGCTAAACTAGAAGAGTTTTATGCTTATTTCGATAAATGGTACACACCAAACAATGCTGTTTTAATTGTTGCTGGAGATATCGATGTAAACGAAACAAAAGAAATGGTTAAAAAGTATTTTAGTGAAGTAAAAGCTAGACCAAAACCTGTAAGAAATTTTGCAAAAGAAACACCTATAACGGAAACTAGAAAAGCAAAAGCTTACGACCCAAACATTCAAATACCTGCAATTTTAGCAGCATATAGATTACCAGGACAAGCATCTAGAGAAGCTTACGTTTTAGAGATGATTTCTTCTTATTTAAGCGGTGGAAAAAGTTCTGTATTGTACAAAAAAATGGTAGATGAGCAAAAACAAGCCTTACAAGTTGCAGCTATAAACTTAGGGCAAGTAGATTATAACATCTTTGCTTTCTTAGCTTTACCTCAAGGTGATGTTTCACTAAACACGTTACTAGAAGAAATTGACGAAGAAATTGTAAAAATCCAGACCGATTTAATTTCCGAAAGAGATTACCAAAAACTACTCAATCAATTTGAGAATAGATTTGTAAGTTCTAATTCAAGTATTGCTGGTATAGCAAGCTCTTTAGCAACTTACTATTTATTGTACGATGATGTTGATTTAATTAATAAACAATTAGACATTTACAGATCTATTACAAGAGAAGAAATTAGAGATGTGGCTAAAAAGTATTTAAGCCCTAATCAAAGAGTAGAAATCGAATACTTACCAAAAAAAGATGAAAAATAAGATGAAGACACTTCAATTAAAGATAACACTATTTCTAAGTTTTGCATTTCTAGCTTTAACTACTAATGCACAGCTAGACAGATCTAAAATGCCAAAACCTGGCCCAGAACCAACCATTAAATTAGAAAAACCTGTTTCGTTTAAACTAAAAAACGGAATTAATGTAATGGTTGTAGAAAACAATAAACTTCCAAGAGTTTCTTATCAATTAAGTATAGATAACAAACCTTATAAAGAAGGAGACAAAGCAGGTGTTTTAAGCCTTCTTTCTGCAATGCTTGGTAATGGAACAACTTCTATTTCTAAAGATGACTTTAACGAAGAAGTAGATTTTTTAGGAGCAAGTTTAAACATTAGTTCTAGTGGGGGTTTTGCAAGTAGCTTGGTAAAATATTCTGATAGAATTGTTGAGTTAATGGCAGATGCAGCTATTAACCCACTTCTTACAGAAGAAGAATTTAATAAAGAAAAAGACAAGCTTATAGAAAACTTAAAATCAAGTGCAAAAAGTACAGACGAGGCTGCAGCACGTGTAAGTAGTGCTTTGTCATATGGTAAAGACCATGTTTATGGAGAGTATGTTACTGAAGAAACAGTAAAGAACGTAACTTTTCAAGATGTACTAGATTTGTACAAAATGAGATTTGCTCCAAATAACGCAGATATTGTTGTAGTTGGAGATATAAGTCCTAAAGAAGCTAAAAAACAATTAAAAAAGCATTTTGGTTCTTGGGATAAAGTAGACTTAAAAGAAGTTCCTGCACCAGAATTTACAGCAAATGTATCTAAGACAGAAATAAACTTTGTAGACATGCCAAATGCTACACAATCTAACATCAGAGTTACCAACAATGTTACCTTAAAACAAAATGATAAGGATTACTTTGCTGCATTAATGGCTAACAATATTTTAGGTGGTGGTGGAGAAGGTTATTTATTTAAAAACCTTCGTGAAGATAAAGGATACACCTATGGTGCATACTCAAGTTTAGGCTCTAGCAGATATGGTGTTTCTAGATTTGTTGCAAGTGCAAAAGTAAGAAATGCAGTTACAGATAGTGCTGTTGTAGAGTTTTTAAATGAAATTAAGCGCATTAGAACAGAACTTGTTGATGAGAAAACTTTAGCAAATGCAAAAGCAAAATATGTAGGAAACTTTGTTCTTGCATTACAAAGTCCGCAAACCATTGCTAATTACGCTTTAAATATTAAACGTAACAATCTGCCAGAAGATTTTTATGCTACTTACCTAGAGAATATCAATAACGTAACTGTAGAAGATGTTAAAAGAGTTGCAAATAAATACTTCATGTTAGACAATGCTAGAATTGTAATTGTTGGTAAAGGAAGTGAAGTTATAGAAAACCTAGAAAAAGTAGGTATTCCTATTAAATATTACGACAAATATGCAAATGCAGTAGAAAAACCAAAGTTTGATATTCCTTTACCTGAAGGCATGACAGCTGCAGATGTAGTGAATAATTATTACAACGCTATAGGAGGAAAAGATAACGTAGCTAACGTAAAATCTGTGATGATGGTTTCTACTGGAAAGTTTCAAGGAATAGATATTACTTCTACAGATAAAATGATGGCGCCTAATAAGATGTCTAAGGTAATTACTGGAATGGGACAAGTGTTTAGCAAAGTTATTTTTGATGGCGAAAAAGGATACCAAGAAGCACAAGGTAGAAGAATGGATTTCCAAGAAGCGCAACTAAATGAAATGAAAGATTTAGTATTACCTTTTACAGACGAAGCTTATAAGCAAGGTGAGTTAGTTCGTATAGAATCAGTAGATGGTAAAAATGCTTATGTTATTAAATTTAACGCTACAGAAGCGTATTACGATGTAGAAAGTGGGTTAAAGGTTAAAGAAGTTAAAACTACTAAATTACCTAATGGACAAGAAATTCAAACACCAACTGTTTTTGGAGATTATAAAGAAGTAAATGGAGTAAAATTCCCGCATTCTCTTGGTCAAAAAATGGGACCAATGGATCTTAATTTCACTATCAAAGAAATTAAAGTTAACGAAGGCGTTTCAGAAGAAGACTTCAAATAATACAAGTTTTTAATATTTAGAGAAAGAGTCAAAATAAATATTTTGACTCTTTTTTTATTTGTGTTTGTTTACCAAATAAACCCCTAGCATAATAACAACACCTCCAATAAACTGTATGAAACTCAATTTTTCACCGTCTAAAACTCCCCAAAATATTGCTACAACAGGTATTAAATAGGTTACTGATGAAGAAAAAACTGGGGTAGAAATTTGCACCAATTTATTGTATACGGTTTTAGCAATTCCTGTTCCTACTACAGATAAAATACCAATATATATTAGCGCGTTAGATTGTGGTGAATTTAATGTAAACGTTTTAAAAAAATCTGTAAAACTTAAAACCAATAAAGCAGGAACAAAAAGAAGTAGAAAATTACCAGTAGTTATTGCCAAGGCGTTTACATCATAAAGGTATTTTTTTATCATATTCGCATTTAAGGCATACCCAACAGAAGCAATTAAAATTAAAACAGCAAACCAATAGTTTTGATCTGGATTAACTTCTGCACCTTTTAATATTAGAATTAACGTACCACCTAAACCAATTAGAATTCCTAACAATTGCGCCCTTTTAAAATGAAAACCAAAAAATATTGCACCAAAAATAAGGGTATTAAATGGGGTAAATGAATTTAAAATACTTGCTATAGAGCTATCTATATTTTCAATTGCAAAGGCAAACAAAAAACCAGGGATAAACGTTCCGCAAAGCGCTGTATACACAATATACTTGTAGTGCTTTTTTTCTATTTTTTTTAAGGATTTAAAACCTATGAACAATAAAAAAATAGAGGTAAAAAGCATTCGTAAAGCACCCAACTGAATTGGAGTAACACCTACAAGAGCTTTCTTCATTAAAATAAAAGAAGAGCCCCAAACTAAGGCTAATAGTATTAAAAAAAACCATTTTCGTTGCTGAATGTTCATAGAAAAGATTGAGCCACAAAAGTCTTACAATTTTTCGACTGCATATTTAAATAATTAATAAATTTGTATAATAATTTAATAATCAAATACAATGAACTTAAAAAATATAATTTCTGCATCTTTTATTGCTCTTTTTATACTTGTAGGGTGTAATTCTGAAACAAAAAAAGAGGTAAAAGAAGTAAAAGAAGAAAAAGTAGCTCTAGCTATTTCTGGAATGACTTGTGAAATAGGTTGTGCTAAAACCATACAATCTAAATTATCTAAGAAAGAAGGAGTTTTAAATGCTAAAGTAATTTTTAACGATAGTATTGCTAACATTATTTACGATGCTAACACAACGTCTAAAAAAGATTTAATTTCTTTTGTAGATGGAATTGCTGGTGGAGACATGTATAAAGCTTCAGAAACAGCACCAAAAGAAGAAAATTAAAAAATACGTACTTTTTTAAAATAAGAAAGCAGACCATTGGCCTGCTTTTTTTTAATCTTAGTAGATAAGATTATTGTCTTGTCCAGTTTGCACCCCAAGTAGAATAATCTGTACCAGTTGCAGATGCGCTTTCCGTTAAAAAATCTGCTTCACTAAATGTTGATCCAGTATCGTTCTTTAATTTTACAGTGACGTCTGAAAAAATTACCGAATTTACAACCAAATCACCACTTAAAACTCCTGCTCCTGTTGGGTTATCACCTTGATCGCCATCTAAATCGAAAGCTTCTTCAAAACCTTCTATCCAAACATTAGTAAAAATTCCTTGCGTACCTGCTCTTAAGCGAATTGCTTCGTTTCCTGTACCAGAACCCAAACCAACAATCGTTAAATTAGTTACAGTTGGTTTAGAGTAGTAAATAGGGTCTGAATTGTTTCCAATATCTACATTGTAGCCATCAGCTTCAATTCCTTTATCATGACTTGCACCGTGCTTAACATAAGCATCTGTAATTGTACCTGTATAACCTTCAGTCCAATCTATAGAATCGTCTTGTGCGTTAACTACAGATACATGATTTACATTTACTGTTCCCCCAAAAAACTCAACACCATCATCATTACCTTCAAACATTTGAATATACTCTACAACTGTTCCATTTCCAACTCCATAGAATGAAAAACCGTTATTTTCAGATTGTCCATCTGCTTTTCCTCCAGAATATTCTACTCTAACATAACGTAATATTCCAGAATTATCATTCGCATTTGTGCCACCATAAGGAAGATTGGCGATTTCTGAAGTAGAAGTTGAAGAGCCACTTACAGAGTTTATTGGCGCTTCACCAAGAATAATTAAACCTCCCCAATCTCCAGGATTTGGTGTAGCATCTGCTGAAGTAAAAACAATTGGTTGTGTAGATGTACCCTCTGCAATAATAGTAGCGCCTTGAGAAATTGCTAAATACACGTCTGCTCCTGTTGCTGCAGCTTTAATTGTTGTACCTGCAGGGATGGTTAAAGTTGTACCACTCTCAAAAATAGTTGGTCCTGTTAAAATATACTCTTCTGATGCTTCTAAAGTAAGGTCTGAAGAATAGTTACCACTTATTTCAATGGCATTGCTGTTGTTTCCATTTCCGCCATCACCATTAATATTTATAACGATGTCTGATGTACCATCTTCTCCACAAGAAATTAATAACATTGCTGCTACTACTAATACTGATAAAATTTTTGTTTTCATTTGATTTATTAATTAGTTTATTTTGTTTTCTAAAAATTATACTTAAATCCTAAACTGATATTCATTCCTAATTGAAACTCAGTTAATATTACATCTCCTAATGGAGTACCTTCTCTTACCCTGCTTATTTTTGGGTCTAATAAATTTCTTGCTGTAAGATTTATTTCTGTATTTTCTCCAAACTTATTTCTCCAAACAAAATCTAGTGTTGGCACACCTTTTTCTACGATGTTTCCAATCTGACCAGAACCTAAGGCATCTATTCTATCAGAGAAGTAAGAGAATACTAAAGATGCTGTAGGCTTATAGTTTTTAAAATTGGTTGGACTATAATTAATATTCGCGTTTATTAAAAATGGCGATGCTCCTTGTAATTGATCTGTAGCTCTATTAAAAGACGTATCAAATAACTGCCCATCTATATTAGAATATAAATCTTGTTCTGTATGCATGTAAGTAACATTGAATCCTGCAGAGAGTTGAGTTTCTTCGTTTTCATTTACAATTAGGTTTTTTCTAGCTTCTACTTCTATACCTAAAATTCTTGCTTCATCTCCAGTTCTAAAATACCGCTGTGTACCTGTTGCATCATTTGCAATTACAAGATTTACAGGGTCGTTAATTTTCTTTAGGAAACCAGAAACAGAAAGTAATTCGTCTCTTGTAATAAACCATTCGTATTTAAAATCTATGTTTAAAATTCTAGAAAAAGAAGGGTCATTTAACAAATCTGGATTACCACCAATTCTTTGCCCTACTGCTTCATAAACAAATGGTGCAACCTCTTTAAATTCAGGAACAGAAACCGATTGACTTAAAGTAAATCTTAAGTTTTGTGTATCATTAAGAGCATATTTTACATTTAAGCTTGGAAGTACAAAAGTTTCTGTTGCTTCTCTAAATCTTGGATCGTTTGGATTGATATTAATTACATCATAACTAATATTTTGGTTAAAATATTCGAATCTTAAACCTGGAACAAAGCTCCATTTTTCACTTAGATTGTAAACACCAGAAATATAACCTGCATGAATATTTAATTCTCCCCTGTACGTATTTTCAAAATCGCCTGGAAAATTTGTTGTTGGAAAGGTACCAGATAACAAAGAGTTAAACACTTCTGTATTGTAAACAGAACCAAAGTTTTCTAAATTAATTACAGCATCTAAGTTTGTAATATCATCTACTTCTAAACGAGGAGTTAAGAAATCGTAACCATATCTAATATTTTCAAAATCACGAGTTTTTTTTCTTCCATTGTAACCATAATTAAGAGTAAAAGAATCCGAAACCTTGTGTTCTAGATTAATTCTACCATTTAATTCTTCATCTATAATCTTTTGAAAATACCTTTGGTTATCAAACACAGTGTTTACAAAGAAGGAAGGTTTTGTATTTGGGTCATTATCTAATGCAAACTGGTAATTCTCGAAACTAAATCTTCTTCTGTCTGGTTCATGTGCAAATACGTTGTTATAACCAACACCCCATGTTAACTCGTACTTAGGTTCTTCATCTACGTTATCATAAAACTTATGTTCTCCAATTAACTGATTTACAAAAATCAAATCTTGATTAAATTGAATGTTTTGCTGGAAAAACCCTCTATCTGTATC
The DNA here is from genome assembly GCA_964477255.1 of uncultured Polaribacter sp. Taxonomy (GTDB): domain Bacteria; phylum Bacteroidota; class Bacteroidia; order Flavobacteriales; family Flavobacteriaceae; genus Polaribacter. Next base: position 25,747 of record CAYZDK010000026.1, on the reverse strand, counting down.
TATAAAAGCATCTCTATTTCTACCTTGTCCGTTTGTACCATAAAAACCAGCCATATCTGAAGAGCTATTTAAAAACATAGAGAAATATTTAAGTTTATTCTCGTTGTTAATTTTATAAATAGCATTACCCATTACAGTAGTAGCTGTAGTGTATTCGAACTCTTGGGAGTTAGGAAACTCTACTTTAAAAACATTAGGAAAATCTACTAATGGCCCTTCTCTATATTCGTAAGAGTTTTGAAAAGAAGCGGTTGCATATAAACTTAATCTAGAATCGTCTTTGAAATCAAAAGACTTTCCTCCAGATAAAGAGATAGACATATTTAATGGTTCACCACCATTTTCTGGATCTACTCCATGTGATAATAATATTGCAAAGGGATTGTGTTCGTATCTCCTGTAAAAACCTACATGACCTGTACCTTCGCTCTTTTTAAACACTTTGCCTGCAGCTCTTGTGTTTACACCAGAACCAACAGAAACATCGAAGAACCCATCTCCTTTGTATTCTTTAGAATTGATGTTAACATTACCTGCAGCAAAATCTCCATAAAACTCAGAAGAATATGTTTTACTTATAGATACATTTTCGATAACATCTGATGGAAACAATGAAAGGTCTATATTTTTCTTGTTTACATCGTTAGATGGTAATGATAAACCATTTAATGTGGTGTTTAAGTATCTATCTCCAAGACCTCTTACATAAACGTTACTAGAACCTTCTTGTTTAGAAACTCCAGAAATCTTGGTAACAGCTCCTGCTGCATCGCTTACACCTCTTTGCGAAAGCTCTTCTGCACCAATACTTTCTTTAATTACAGTAGCTTTCTTTTGCTCTAATAACAAAGCACTTGCATTGTCTTTTCTTGTAGTTGTTGTAATAATTACATCATCTAAAGCAACACCATCTTCTGCAGACATTACTTGATTTATGGTAATGGTTTGTCCTGCGGTTATTGTAAATGTTTTTTCTACTGTTTTATAGCCAAGAAAACTAAACTGAACAGTATGCGTACCTACTGGTACTTTTAACTCATACAACCCATCAAAATCTGTAGTTGTTCCGATTGTTGTTCCTTTTATAATAACATTGGCAAAAGGCAAAGGTTCGTTGTTAACCTCTTTATCTGTTAATAAACCTTTAAGTGTTCCTTTGTCTTGAGCAGACATACTTGCCGTTAAAGACAATAAAAATATTATGAATAAATTCCTCATTACTTGTTTTAATTAAACGTTGCAAAAATGAACTCTTTTTGTAAAGTTCGTGTTAGTTATAAATTATTCTTGGGTTAAAAGGACGTAAAGGAATTGTTAAGGAAAGCAATTTTTTAAGTATTTTAGGTTAAAATATATCTTGAATTAGAATGTATACATATATGTAATTCATAACATTTAGGTAACACAATCCACTTAAGTTATATTAAATTTGTGCTTTGATTTAAAAAATATTTTATGGGAGATCCATATGTTTTAATGCTTATCGCGCTTGCTGCGTTAGCTATTGTAGATTTAGTAGTTGGAGTTAGTAATGATGCAGTTAATTTTTTAAATTCTGCTATAGGTTCTAAAGCAATATCTATACGAAATATCATGATAATTGCAAGCATTGGGGTCTTCTTTGGTGCAGTTACCTCTAGTGGTATGATGGAGGTTGCAAGAAAAGGAATATTTAACCCAAGTATGTTCATGTTTCAAGATGTGATGTTCATCTTTATGGCTGTTATGATAACAGACATACTACTTCTTGATGTGTTTAATTCTCTTGGAATGCCTACCTCTACTACAGTTTCTATTGTTTTTGAATTATTAGGTTCTGCAGTAGTTATTGCATTAATTAAAATTAGTCAGAACGATGCAGAAACTATTACTGCAATATGGAAATACATTAATTATGAAACTGCTACAGAAATTATTTTAGGAATTTTACTTTCTGTTTTAGTTGCCTTTTCTGTAGGTGCTATTGTTCAATATTTTTCTAGGTTAATTTATTCCTTTAATTTTGAATCTAGACCAGCTTATATAAACTCTCTTTTTGGAGGTTTTGCCATTACCGCAATTACCTACTTTATTATCATTAAGGGTTTAAAAGGAACACAATTTTATGGTGATATTCAAGGTTATCTAGAAAACAGTACATTAAAAATAATTGCATTAAGTTTTGTATTATGGACAATTATATCACACCTACTTACGCAGATATTAAAAGTAAATCTTTTGGTTTTAATTATTGGTGTTGGTACTTTTTCTCTTGCAATGGCTTTTGCTGGTAACGACTTGGTTAATTTTATTGGTGTTCCTATAGCTGCATTAAATTCTTATGAAGCATGGAGTGTTTCTGGTGTAGATCCATCTCTTTTTTCTATGAGTAGTTTGGCTCAAAAAGTACCATCAAACATTTGGTTGCTTTTACTGGCTGGTGGTATTATGGTTGTTACATTATGGACATCTTCTAAAGCTAGGTCTGTTATAGATACTGGTATTAACTTATCTAGACAAGGAGAAGGTCATGAAAAATTTCAACCAAATAATATTTCTCGTATTGTTGTTAGATTTGCTATGGTTATAAACAATGGAATTAGCTATGCAGTTCCAGACAAAACACTCCATTACATTAACTCAAAATTTGAAAAGCCTGTTGTAAAATTACCTAAAGACAAAACCTATGAAATGCCTGCTTTTGATTTGGTTAGGGCTTCTGTTAACTTAATAATGGCAAGTATTTTAATTTCTATAGCTACTTCTATGAAGCTGCCACTTTCAACTACCTACGTTACGTTTATGGTTGCAATGGGTACTTCTTTGGCAGATAGAGCTTGGGGAAGAGAAAGTGCCGTTTACAGAGTTGCTGGTGTATTAAATGTTATTGGTGGTTGGTTTTTAACTGCAATTATTGCTTTTGTAGCAGCTGGTATTGTTGCATATCTTATTAGTTGGCACATTGCAATGATTCCCGTTTTACTAGCTGTTGTAGCATTTTTAATAACCAAAAACTCTATAGCGCACAGAAAAAAAGAACAAGAGATAAAAAGAAAAACATATATAGAAAGGTCTGAATCTATTACGATTAATGGAGTAATAGAGGAGAGCGCAGATCATATTGCTGAAGTGGCAAATAGAATTAATAAATTGTATACAAAAGTAGTTGATAATCTTGCAAATCATGATTTAAATAGTCTTAGAAAGACCGATAAATATGTAGAAAAGTTAAACAACGAAATTGACGATTTAAAAGATAATGTTTTTTACTTTATCAAATCTTTAGACGAAACCTCTGTACAAGCTAGTAGGTTTTACATTTTAGTTTTAGGCCATTTACAAGATTCTGCGCAATCTATTAGTTATATCTCTAGAGCAAGTTTTAAACACGTAAACAATAACCATAAAAATCTTAAAAAAGGTCAGATTAAAGACTTAAAGACAATAAACAACGATTTAAATGAAATCTTAGAAACGGTTAGCGACATATTTAAAAACCGTTCTTTTGAAGACCTAAATCCTATAATAATGGATAAAAGAGACCTTTTACAAAATGTCTCTGCCTCTATAGAAAAGCAAGTTGCACGCATTAGAACAGATGAAACTAGCCCAAAAAATACTACCCTTTACTTTAGTATTTTATTAGAAACTAAAGATTTAGTAAAAGCGATTATGAGCTTATTAGAAACTTACGAAGAGTTTTATCTTAGTACAAATAACTAAAACCAAAAACCAAGATTAAACAACCAGTAATCTTGTGTGTTTTCTGGAGACCAACTGTATTTGAGTTCTATTGGACCTAAAAAAGAGTCTATACTATATCCTATTGCGTAGCCCGATATTATGTTATCAAAAATTTGAATATCTCTAAAGACATTTGAATTTAACCTAGCATAATTTGCTATAAAATTTAGGTATTGATTGTTTCCTAGTTTATATCTAAAGTTAAACTCTGCTTTTACAAAAGAGTCATCTGAAAGTTCAGAGAAATCAAAACCATAAAATGAAATAAAGTTATTTATGTAGTTTTGATTGTAACCCCCAAGATAATAGTCAAAAATATTTGTTGCACGGTTATCTATGGTAAATGCTGCTTGGTTGGTAAATTGAAATGTAAGTTTATCAAAAAAAGTAGTTGCAAAACCTAATGTTCCGCTTGCTTGTGAAAAACGTTGAAAGTTATTGTTAAAATTAGTAGATGCAACATACCATTTAAAATTTAAATCGGCATAAAAACCCTTAGTAACAAAATACTTTTTATCGTAAGTATCTAATTTTAAATACCCAAAAGTATTAAAATAATGGCTTTTATCTAACACTGCATTTTCATTATCTACAGTTACTGTAGGTGTTGTTGCAGATAGAAACTTATGTTCCAAACCAATTCCTAGTGCAAATTTTCTATTAAATGTAGTTTGAAAAAAAAGCTGGTTAGTAAAGTCTGTATAATTTAAGTTTATGGTACTTAAATCTGGATTATTTAAGGCTTCTATATCAAACTTTGCATTGTCTCTGAAATGGTTATATCTCGAACGAAAACCATAACTTACATTAAAACCATTATCTACAAAGTAATTAAGATTATATCTAAAATTATCTCCTAAAACTACATCTACAGAGAACAAATCGTTACTTTGTAACACTCGTTTTTGCTGGTAATTTGCTAAAATACCAGATTTATATAAGAAATCATAATGAGCCCCTAAACCAACGCTAGCCTTTAATTTTGTTTCTAATAAACTAATTTCTAAAACATAGTTATTAGTATCTTTATTTAACTTGTATTCTATTCTATCGTAATTTTTAGTAGCAGATAATAAGTTTATTTTTTGGGTTATTTCTCTTCTAGTTAAACTATCGCCTTTCTTTATTTTTAATTTTCCAAGAACATAAGCCTCTGTATAATTATTTGAGCCTTTTACAAGTATTCTATCTATTTTATACCTACTTTTTATGATCTTAAAATCTTCTTTTTTATAACGCAAGCCTTGTTTTGAAGCTAACTCAGTAAATATTTGTCTGTATTTTTTAGCCTCTGTATCACCTAATAGAATTAATTCTTCTTTTTTGTCAAAGTCTACAACTTTATAATCATGAATATTTGGATGAATGTAAATATCTGCAGCTATTATTTCTGCATCTGTTTTACTATACATTTCATAATTTACTATTTGATTTAAGATATTTACAATGGATGTTAATTCTTCTTTTTTTAATAGTTGTCCTTGAACATTAGCACCAATAACAATATCTACACCACGTTCTTTCATCATTCTTATCGGAAAATTATTTGCAATTCCACCATCTACTAATAGCTTGTCTTTGTATTTGACAGGTGATAATAAGCTAGGAAAAGAACCACTAGCTCTTAATGCAATAGCTAAAGAACCTTTCTCTAAAACGTAAGGGGCTCCAGTTTCGGCATTTGTTGCTATACAAAAAAATGGGGTAGGCAAATTTGAAAAATCATCTACAAAAGTATAATTTCCTAAAAGTTCATAGAAAACATTTAGCACAGATTGCCCTTTAGATACTGCCTCTGGAAAATCGATTCGTTTTCCGTTTGTAGGTAAAGTAACTAAGGTTTTCTCTCCATATTCTTTCTCAAAAAAAGGAGAAGTACTTCTTGGCAATCCATCACTTAAAACTTTTGTAAAGTCTATGTTTTTTACAAGTTGCTCTATTTGTTCTCCTGTATAGCCAACTGCATATAAAGCTCCAATAATTGCACCCATACTAGTGCCACCTATATAATCTAACTTAATACCTGCTCTGTCTATTTCTTTAAGAACACCAATATGTGCAAAGCCTTTTGCACCACCACCACTTAGTACTAAACCTATTTTAGGTTTTTTGTTTTGCGCAATGCTACATGTTGAAATAATAAGAGCGAGAATTAAAAGAATTCTCTTTTTCATTTTTTGGTTGAATGATAATATTGATAAATTTTTTGTGCTCTAGAGTGTCCTATAACTTCTTTTAAATCATCAAATGAAGCTTCTTTAACACGCTTTGCAGATTTAAATTTACGTAATAAATTGGTAATAGTTTGCTTACCTATGTCAGGAATTTGCTCTAATTCAGATTGAATAGCACTTTTACTTCTTTTATTTCTATGAAAAGTAATACCAAAACGATGGGCTTCGTTACGTAAATACTGAACAATTTTTAAAGTTTCAGATTTTTTATCTAAATACAATGGTATTGGATCTCCTGGATAATAAATCTCTTCTAAACGTTTGGCAATACCTATAATTGCTATTTTACCTCGTAAACCAAGAATATCTAAGCTTTTTAAAGCAGACGATAATTGTCCTTTACCACCATCTATTACAATTAAGTGTGGTAATGGTTCATCTTCTGCCAGCATTCTTTTATATCTTCTGTATACAACTTCTTCCATAGAAGCAAAATCGTCTGGCCCTTCTACAGTTTTAATATTATAATGCCTGTAGTCTTTTTTACTTGGCTTACCATCTTTAAAAACTACACAAGCTGCAACCGGATTACTTCCTTGTATGTTAGAGTTATCAAAACATTCTATATGTCTTGGTTCTTCTGATAATCGTAAATCCGATTTCATTTGTGCCATGATACGTTTCACATGCCTATCTGGATCTACAATTTTTATCTGCTTAAATTGTTCTTGCCTGTAGTATTTTGCATTACGCTCAGAAAGTTCTACAATTCGTTTTTTATCTCCTAATTTTGGAGTGGTAACTTTTATTTTCTCACCTACGTCTACTTTAAATGGCACATAAATTTCTGGAGATTGCGATTTAAAACGTTCTCTTATTTCAACTATAAACAGTTCTAACAACTCTTTATCTGTTTCTGCTAGTTTCTTTTTTATTTCTGTTGTGTGAGACTGAATTATAGCACCATTTGCTATTTTTAAAAAATTAAGATAGCCATGAGTTTCATCACTAATAATGGAAAAAACATCTACATTATTAATAGAAGGATTTACAACCGTACTTTTTGCTTGGTATGTGCTTAATCGTTCTAATTTATCTTTAATCTTTTGGGCCTTTTCAAACTCCATTTCTTCTGCAAATTGCATCATTAAAGATTGTAAACGTTGTAAACTTTCTTTAAAGTTACCCTTTATAATATTTCGTATTTCTTTTATGGCATTGTTATAATGGGTTTCTGTTTCTAAACCTTCACATGCCCCTAAGCAGTTTCCTAAATGATACTCTAAACATACTTTGTACTTCCCTGAATGTACTTTTTCTGGACTTAGATCGTACTTACACGTTCGTATGGTGTATAAATCTTTAATTAAATCTAATAGCGTTTTAATTGTTTTTACAGAAGTATAGGGGCCAAAATATTCAGAGCCATCTTTAATAACTCTTCTGGTTATAAACACTCTTGGAAAGCGTTCTTTTTTTATACAAATCCAAGGGTAACTTTTATCGTCTTTTAAAAGAACATTATACTTGGGTTTGTATTTTTTTATTAAGTTGTTTTCTAAGAGCAATGCATCTGTTTCTGTACTAACAACGATAGGATTAATTTTAGCAATATTTTTTACTAAAACTCTCGTTTTTCCGCTATCGTGATTTTTAGTAAAGTAAGAGGAAACTCTTTTCTTTAGATTTTTAGCTTTACCAACATAGATAATAGTATCTTCTTTATCTAAATATTGATAAACTCCTGGCGAATTTGGTAAGGTTTTTATTTGCAGTTCTAAAGAGGGAATCATAGTTTAAAAATACATTTTTTTATAGAAATAGCTTCCTATTTTGTAACTCTATTATGTATTTCTTACCCTTCTAAAGCCTCCTTTTTTGGATTGTTTTCTTTAGGAAAAGCTTGTTTACTGTATAAAAAAAGTAAAGCGACACCAACAGTGATAAAAGCATCTGCAGGATTAAAAATATACTGAAAAAAAGTAAATGGATCTCCACCAACAAAAGGAATCCATTCTGGTAAATCTCCACTCCAAATAGGAAAGTAGAACATATCTACAACTTTACCGTAAAAAAGCTCTCCATCTGCATTTTCTGAAAAAAGCGTAGCAGTTTCGTGCGTTGGATGATCAAAAATAACGCCGTAAAAAACAGAATCTATAATATTACCAACAGCACCAGAAAAAATTAAGGCTATTGCAAAAATAACTGCATTGTGAACTTTGCGTTTTATATTATCTCGTAACCAATAAATTATTGCACCAACTGCTATAATTCTAAATAACGTTAAAAATAATTTACCAGCTTTACCACCAAACTCAATACCCATTGCCATTCCGTTATTTTCGGTAAAGTGAATTCTAAACCAATCGAAAACAACTACTTCTTCTCCCAAAATAAAATTTGTTTTTACATAAATCTTAATTACTTGATCTATAATTAAAGCAAGTACAATGGTTAATAAAGCAAAATTTCTTTTTGACATGTATTTAAATTAAAGCTACAAAAATAAGAATAAAATTGGGTTTATTTATTGGTTAAAAAAACATTGGCCTTTACAGAGTTCAGTTTAAATCTATAGCTATTCTCTGTTATTATTCTTTTTATAGTTTCTTTTCTTTTTGTGTTGTTAAAATAGATGTTTCCTAATTTAGATGTAATATCTAAATTGGCTTTAGTAGTATTTGCGTATACGTTACCAGAATATAAATTTAAATCGCAATTCGCATTTATGGTATTTAACTTTACAATTCCATTTTCTATAAAAATACGCAAGTTATTCTCTACATCAAAAGAAGTAACATCTACATTACTGCCATAGATAATTACTTTTTTATTTTTTGGAATTTTTACAACTGCGTTTGCTCTTTGTAATCTCTTAGTGATGTATTTTCTAAAGATAACTTCTCTAGTTTCAAAACCTTCAAACTCAAAACTTACAGTTACAACACCATCTTTACTCTTTAGGTTGATAAACTGATTATCATATTCTTGTGCATTAAGAAACACCTCTACATCTGAAGCGTCTGTATTTTTTAGAATTAAATTATCTAAACCTTCTGTATTTATTTCAACTGTTTTAACATCAGCTGTTAGGCTTCGCATTTGCTTTTTTTGAGCAAATTGATTTATAGATGCAAGAAATATTAAAATGTATAAATATTTTTTCATAAAAAAAGCTTCTTAAAAAGAAGCTTTAAAGATATTTAATTATTGATTTCGTTTTGCCTCAATACTTAAAGTTGCGTGAGGCACTAGCTTTAATCGTTCTTTTTGGATTAGTTTTCCAGTAACTCTACAAATGCCATAAGTTCCGTTTTCGATTCGTAACAATGCATTTTTTAAATCTCTTATAAACTTTTCTTGACGAATAGCCAACTGAACATTTGCTTCTTTATTCATAACATCAGAACCTTCATCAAAAGATTTAAATGACGGTGAAGTATCGTCAGTTCCGTTATTTGCATCATTTTTATAGGCGTCTTGCAAAATAGCCAAATCTTCTTCTGCTCTTGCAATTTTCTTTTCTATAATTTCTCTGAACTCTTTTAAATCTTCTTCAGAGTATTTTGTTTTTGTTTCAGACATTTCTTAAATTTTTTTAATCGCTATTTTACTTTCAATGGTATCAAAAGCAATTTCTGTACCACTTTCTAACTGATCTACAAACACTAACGCATTAGTTAATGTTTCACTCATAATATAATCCTTATTTGCTTCTATAGATTCTTTTAGGTCTTTGTAATTTAAAACAGTTAGTTCTATTTTATCTGTAACTTCTAAACCGCTATCTTTTCGGGCATTCTGAATACGATTTACTAGCTCTCTTGCTACCCCTTCTTTACGTAATTCATCGGTAATTGTTACATCTAAAGCTACTGTTATAGCACCTTCGTTGGCTACTAACCAACCTTCTATATCTTTAGAAGAAATATCTACATCTTCGAGGTTTAAAATAATATTTTTTTCGCTAACCTGAATAGTAATGTTACCTTCTTTTTCGATTTTGTTAATATCTTCTTGCGTAAACTTGCTTACTTCTGCAGCAATAAAACGCATCTCTTTTCCAAATTTAGGTCCAAGTACTTTAAAGTTTGGTTTTATCTGTTTTATTAAAATATCAGAAGCATCGTCTAGCAATTCTATTTCCTTAATATTTACCTCATGTTTAATTAAGTTAGCTACGGCAAGTATTTCTTCTTTTTGCGCTTTGCTATCTACTGGAATCATGATTTTTTGCAATGGTTGGCGTACCTTAATTTTTTCTTTTGCTCGTAAAGAAAGTACCAAAGAAGAGATGGTTTGCGCATTTTCCATTTTTCGCTCTAAAGCTTTATCAATAAAGCTACTATCAGAAACTGGGAATGTAGATAAATGTATACTTTCTACAGTTTCTTTTTTGGTAACAGAATTTAAATCTTGGTACAATCTATCCATAAAGAAAGGTGCAATTGGTGCTCCTAACTTTGCAATAGTTAGCATGCATGTGTACAGTGTCTGATACGCAGAAATTTTATCTTTCTGGTAATCGCCTTTCCAAAATCTTCTTCTACTTAAACGTACATACCAGTTACTTAAATATTCTTGCGTAAAATCTGCTATTGCTCTTGCTGCTCTTGTTGGTTCGTATTCTGCATAGAATTTATCTACTTTTTTTATTAAAGTATGTAGTTCACTTAAAATCCAACGATCTAATTCTGGTCTTTCTGCAATAGGTATATCTGCTTCTTTGTAAGAAAATCCGTCAATATTTGTATATAAACTAAAGAAAGAATAGGTATTATACAAGGTTCCAAAAAACTTACGCTTCACTTCTTCTACACCCTCTAAATCAAACTTTAAGTTATCCCAAGGATTTGCATTTGAAATCATATACCAACGTGTAGCGTCTGCACCGTAATTTCCTAAAGTTTCAAAAGGATCTACAGCGTTACCCAATCGTTTAGACATTTTTTGGCCATTTTTGTCTAAAACCAAACCATTAGAAACTACATTTTTATATGCAACAGAATCAAAAACCATAGTTGCTATTGCATGAAGTGTATAGAACCAGCCTCTAGTTTGGTCTACACCTTCTGCAATAAAATCTGCAGGAAAAGAGGTGTTATTGTCTATTTTTTCTTTATTCTCAAACGGATAATGCCACTGTGCATAAGGCATAGAACCAGAATCGAACCAAACATCTATTAAATCTGATTCACGCTTCATAGGTTTTCCAGAAGGGGAAACTAACGTAATCTCATCTACGATATTCTTATGTAAATCTATTTTAGCATAGTTTTCATCAGACATATTACCCACTTCAAAATCGTTAAAGATGTCTTTTGCTAAAACCCCTGCTTCTACAGCTTTTGCCATCTCTGCCTTTAATTCTTCTACAGAACCAATGCAGATTTCTTCTGTTTTGTCTTCTGTTCTCCAAATTGGTAGTGGAATTCCCCAGTAACGAGAACGAGATAAATTCCAATCGTTTGCATTTGCTAACCAATTTCCAAAGCGCCCTTCTCCTGTAGATTTTGGTTTCCAATTGATAGTAGCATTTAGTTGGTGCATTCTATCTTTAACATCTGTTACTTTAATAAACCAAGAATCTAAAGGATAGTATAAAATTGGCATGTCTGTTCTCCAACAATTAGGATAACTGTGCTTGTATTTTTCTACTTTAAATGCTTTGTTTTCGTTTTTTAGTTTTAGGCCTAATCGTTCATCAACAGTTAAATATTGCTGCTGATTTTTAATTACACCACGCATTCTTTGTTGCTGATTTTTCAGCTCCGTTTCTTTTTCTTCTTCTGATAGATACTCCGCTTTTACATGCTCTTCTGCGAAACCGTATACAGGATCGTATACTTCTGGTCTAAATTTACCTTGTAAATCTACCAAAGGAACTAAGTTTCCATGTGCATCTTTTACGAGCATTGGCGGAATTTCTGGTGATGCCTGCTTAGAAACTAAAGCATCATCTGCTCCAAATGTTGGTGCTGTATGAACGATACCTGTTCCATCTTCTGTAGTTACAAAATCTCCAGAAATAACTCGAAATGCATCTTGTGGATTATCATTTGGCAAAACAAAATCCATTAATTGTTCATACTTTATTCCTACTAAATCTTTTCCTTTAAATTCTTTTAATACTTGAAAAGGAATCTTTTTATCTCCAGACGTATACGCTTCTAATTCACTGGCATCTTCTGCTAGTTTGTATTTTCCGTTAAATTGTTTAGAAACTAAGTTTTTAGCAAGTATAACTTTTATTGGCTCAAAAGTATATTGATTAAAAGATTGTACTAGAACATAATCTATTTTAGGGCCAACTGTTAATGCAGTGTTACTTGGCAATGTCCAAGGTGTAGTTGTCCATGCAATAAAATGAACATCTCCCTCGTTTTGAAGAAAATCTGGTAGCGTTTCATTAATAGCTTTAAACTGCGCAACAACAGTTGTATCTGTAACATCTTGATAAGTTCCTGGTTGATTTAATTCATGAGAACTTAAACCAGTACCTGCCTTTGGAGAATATGGCTGAATGGTATAACCTTTATACAAGAGGTTTTTATTATAAATTTGTTTTAATAACCACCACACAGACTCCATATACTTAGGGTCGTAAGTAATATATGGGTCATCCATATCTACCCAATACCCCATTTTTTCGGTCAAATCGTTCCAAATATCTGTATAACGCATTACTGCTTTTCTACACGCAGCATTGTATTCTTCTACAGATATTTTTTTTCCTATATCTTCTTTAGTAATTCCTAGCTCTTTTTCAACTCCCAATTCAATAGGCAAACCATGAGTATCCCAACCAGCCTTACGCTTTACTTGGTATCCTTTCATAGTTTTGTATCTTGGAAAAATATCTTTTATAGCACGAGCTAAAACGTGATGTACTCCTGGTAAACCGTTTGCAGAAGGTGGCCCTTCAAAAAAAACGTAAGGTTTTGCACCTTCTCTTGTAGTTACACTTTTTTCAAAAATATTATTCTCTTGCCAATAATTTAAAATTTCTTCTGCTACTTTTGGTAAGTCTAGCCCTTTGTATTCAGGAAATTTCGCTCTCATTTTATCTATTTTCTAATAAGTTTGCGAATTTATGAATTTTAAAGAACTTTTATGCTCTAAAAACGTTCATTTTTAAAGAGATAACGCAATTTTAAAAGACTATATTGAATTGCTCTAACAAATATTTTATTGTATTTGAAATTAAATAGAGAATCAATCATATCATCTATAGAAAAGTTTTTATGAAAAAAGCGTATTCTATTTTCTATCTGATGGTCTGAATACCTACTATACATTCTACCCGCAGAAAACTCGCTTAACTGCCATTTTTTTGCTTTCGCTTTTAACCATACTTTTCTGTAGTTTTCAAAATTTTCTTTACCCGTATCTAAGTAATCTATTATATAATCTGATGCCAAATTTGCCGTTTGCATTGCGTATCTAATACCTTCTCCTCCTCTTGGGTTAATTGCTGAAACAGCATCACCTACAGCTACTACTTTATTATTATAAAAAGTGTCTTTTAAACCTCTACTGTATCTTATTATTCCTCCGTGTTTGTCAATTATTTTATACTCTTTTGCACCAAGATATTCTGCAATAATTTTCTCTGTTATTTTTCTTGTAGTTTTATCTGTATTTTCTTGATTTAAAGATTTTAAATGGGTTTTTCCTGCACCAACTTTTAAGATTCTGTTTTGCATAGGAAAAATCCAAGAATACCCTTTTATTGCCCATTTATGTCCAAGAAAAAAAAGGAGTTTTTCTTTATACTGGTCATAGATTTCTTGCGAAACTTCTATTTCGTATTCTGTACCACTACCAAGAATCATCTCTGGCTGCTTTTCATTAGTATTATACATTACTTTTCGTAAAGGGCCAGTAGCATCAACAAGTATATTGCCTTGGTATTCTACTTCTTTTGAAGTCTTTGAATGTATAAATTTCGCGAAAACAACATTGTCTTTATATCTTTTGCTAACATACTTGTATCCCATCAATACTTCTCCACCAAACCGCTTTGTTTCTTCAGCCAGAAAATCGCGAAGATTTTTAAAATCTAAAACAACTCCTTTTTCGCTTTTTCCTTTCCAGGAGTAGCTATTAGATGAACATTGAATAACCAAATCTTTCCAGTAAGCAGCAATAACAGAATTTGGCAAATTAAACTCTTTAATTGGAGCTAAAGTCATACCAGCACTCGAAAAGTTATTTAATGCAAAAGAGGAGTGTTTTTCTACTAAAAGAACTTTTTTTCCTTTTTTAGATAATTTTCTTGCGGTTTGCCCTCCTGCAGGCCCTCCACCAATAATAATAACATCAAAACTTTTCAATTTATTTAAAAATTAAATTCCGCGTTCTTTTTTTATAGCTTCATAAGCATCTTGAATACTTTGAAATTTTTCTTTGGCACCTTTTAAATGTTCTTCTCCTAAATCTCTAAGTTTATCTGGATGGTATTTTTTAACCATTTTTCGGTATGCTGTTTTGACTTGTGTATCTGTTGCAGTTTTTTCAATCTCTAGGATTTTATATGCATTTTCACTTACATCGTAAAACATTGCTTTTATCGATTCAAAATCGTGTGGATTGATATACAAATACCCTGCAATTTTTTTTATCTCTTCTAATTCTGAATTGCTAACTATACCATCTGCTTTTGCAATACCAAATAAAAAATGAAGCAGTTGTAATCGAGAAGCGTGAGGCATATGTTGCCTAATTTGAATACATACTTGGCGAGAAGAAACTTGCTTTTTTACAACACCTTTAAATAACTTAAAAGCATTATTAGCTCTTTGTTTTCCATACATGCTAAGAAAATGCGCTCTCACAAAATCTAGTTCTCTTTGGTCTACTTTACCATCAGATTTAATTACTACAGACGCTAAAACCAACAAACTGATTTCGAAATCTCCAGATTTGGTATTTACGTTACCGCTATTCTGCTGCATTCTTTTTTGGTATTCTCTTTGTTCTTTTGCAAGATCTTTCTCAGAAAAACCATCTACAAAACTTCCAATTGCAAAACCTATGGCAGCTCCTATTGGGCCACCCATTGTAAAACCTAAGCCAGCACCAAGCCATTTTGTAAAACTTCCCATAATTTAAATATAAAGCACCAAAGATAAGGATTGTGTTAGTTTTGAAAAGGAATATGTAATTATCAATTTAATTGATATAAAGATTGATTTTTAGTTTGGATAACCTTCTTGAAATCTGCTTATTTTATATTTATATTTGTAATCTAAAATTTTAGAATTATGTATCCAGAAGAATTAGTAAAACCAATGCGTGATGAATTAATAAACGCAGGTTTTGAAGCATTATATACTGCTGATGATGTTGATAAAGCAATAGCAAAAGAAGGCACAACTTTAGTA
This sequence comes from uncultured Polaribacter sp., assembly GCA_964477255.1. Classification (GTDB taxonomy): domain Bacteria; phylum Bacteroidota; class Bacteroidia; order Flavobacteriales; family Flavobacteriaceae; genus Polaribacter. The sequence continues at coordinate 10,461 of CAYZDK010000026.1, read as the reverse complement.
ATGGTAAATTCTGTTTGTGGTTGTGCAGCAGGAACTGCTAGACCAGGAGCAATTGCTTCTTTAGGAGCAGATAAAACGCCAAAAAACTTAACTACAGTTTTTGCTGGTGTAGAAAAAGAATCTACTGCAAAAGCAAGAGAATATATGGTTCCTTTTCCTCCATCTTCTCCAGCAATTGCATTATTTAAAGATGGTAATTTAGTGCACATGTTAGAGCGTCATCATATAGAAGGACGTTCTGCACAAATGATTGCTCAGAATTTAGCAGAAGCTTACGAACAATATTGTTAATCTACAAATCAATGATTAATAACTAACTAAAAACCATACTTTTGTATGGTTTTTTTTAATTACATAACTATGAGTTCTCCTTACAATACTTACAAAACAGAAGAATTAAAAAGAAAACTAAAAAGTCAGCAAAAATCTGGCGCTATTCATCTGGTTGTTGTTATTCTACTTTTTATAACTGGAGCATACAAAACCTATAAAGAAGGGATTTCATTTTATAGTTTTCTTCCATTATTTTTTGTGCCAATGCAAGTTTATATAAGTATAGAAACAAAAAAATTAAAGAAAGCTTTAAAAAACAAGTAGTAAAAATGCGTAAAGAAGTAATTATAGAAAAGACCATTTCTTTTGTAAAAGAAACTCTAAAAGACGCTGAAGGTGGTCATGATTGGTTTCATATAGAACGTGTTTTTAAAAATGCAATTCTTATCTCTAAAGAAGAAAAAGTAGATGCTTTTGTAGTTTCTTTAGCTGCCTTATTGCATGATATTGCAGATGCTAAATTTCATAATGGTGATGAATCTATTGGACCCAAAAAAGCATCTGAATTTCTTCATTCTTTTAATGTTGAGAATGGTATTATAGCACATGTAATAAATATTATTAAACATCTTTCTTTTAAAAATGAGCTATCTAACAAAGAGCGACCAATAAATTCTATTGAATTTCAAGTAGTGCAAGATGCAGACAGATTAGATGCTATTGGTGCCATAGGAATTGCAAGGTGCTTTAATTATGGTGGATTTAAAAACAGGGCTTTATATAATCCAGAAATAAAACCAAACTTACATTTATCTAAAGAAGCGTATAAAAACTCTACTGCACCTACAATCAACCACTTTTATGAAAAATTACTTTTATTAAAAGATAAAATGAATACCAAAACAGGAAGGGATATTGCAGAAAAACGACACCAATTTATGTTACAATATTTAGATCAGTTTTATTTAGAATGGAATGGGAAAGCATAAAAAAAGAGCCCTGTGGCTCTTTTTTTATTTGAAGTTTGGTTTTCTTTTTTCTAAAAAAGCTGTGGTACCTTCTTTAAAATCATCGGTTCCAAAACAGTTTCCAAATGCTTCAATTTCTGTTTCAAATCCGTTTACTCCATCTGTAAAATTAGCATTTACAGCTTTTATTGCAGCACCTATAGCTACTGATGAATTTCTTAATATTTTATTGGCTAACTTATTTGCTAAAGGCAGTAATTCCTCTAAAGTTGTTACATGGTTTACTAAACCAACTTGTTTTGCTTCAGTAGCATCTATCATACCTGCTGTCATTATCATTTCCATTGCTTTTCCTTTTCCTACTAATTGAGGCAAACGTTGTGTGCCTCCATAACCAGGAATTACCCCAAGAGAAACTTCAGGTAACCCCATTTTTGCATTGTTTGATGCAATTCTAAAATGACATGACATTGCAAGTTCTAATCCTCCACCTAAAGCAAAGCCATTTACAGCAGCAATAACAGGTGTAGACATATTTTCTACAAAATTGAATAATAATTCTTGTCCTTTTTTAGCAAGGTTTCCTCCTTCTTTAACATCAAAATGAGCAAATTCAGAAATATCTGCACCTGCAACGAATGCTTTTTCACCACTTCCTGTTAGTATTACAACTTTTATAGAACTATCTTTCTCTAGATCTGAAAATGCCTCATTTAATTCCTGTATAGTTTCTTTATTTAGTGCATTTAATTTTTTTGGTCTATTAATTGTAACATTTGCAATTGCAGCATCTATTTGTACTAATATGTTGTTGAAAGTCATATATATTCTGTTTTAAAGCATTATTTATTCCTTAGGCAAAATTACAGTAAAAACTGTTCCTACACCAACTTCTGATGTGAAAGAAATGTTACCATCATAAGCTTCTATAATATTTTTTATGATTCCTAACCCTAACCCCATACCACTTGTTTTTGTAGTAAATTTTGGTTCAAAAATTAAATCTTTTACTTGGTTAGAAATTCCAATACCATTATCGGAAACTATAATTTTAATATTTTCTTCTTCTGTAGATACTTTAACTTCTACAATTGGATTTGCCAACTCTTTCGTGGCTTGTAATGCATTTTTTACCAAATTAGTTACAATTCTAATTAATTGTGTTTTATCTAAGTTAGCAAAGAGTTTTTCTTGATTTGGCAGATAGGTAATTGCTTTGTCATTAAATATATCTAGCGCTAGCTTTACTACGCCTATTACTTCTATTCTTTGCTTATTTTGGGTAGGCATTTTTGCAAAAGCTGAAAAAGCAGACGCTATAGAACTCATAACATCTATCTGCTGAATTAACGTTTTACTGTACTCGGCTAATTTTTGTTTGATATTTTCATCATTTGGATCGAATTTACGCTCAAAACTTTGCACGGATAAACGCATTGGTGTTAGTGGGTTTTTAATTTCATGTGCCACTTGTTTTGCCATTTCTCTCCACGCTTGTTCTCGTTCACTTTTTGCCAATTTTACAGCACTTTCTTCTAGCTTATCAATCATACTATTGTAAGCATTTATAAGCACTTTAATTTCTGTACTTGCAGAGCCTAAAATTATCTTTTCGTTCTTACCATTTAAGCTTGTTAATTTCATTTTATCTGAAATTGTTTTTATAGAACGTGTAATGTATTTAGATAAAAAATATGCTAAGGTAATTGCAATACCAAACATAAATAGATACACCAAACATAACCTAATTATAAATTCTCTTAACTCTGCATCTATTTCTGAATTATCTTGAACAAATTGCAACTCTAAAATTCCTATTCTTTTAAACATAGGGTCTGTAACATATGTAAAAGAGGTTTGATACCCCATACCATCTTTTACGATAGGAATTAGTATTCTATGGTCTGCGTTTTGTGCTAGTTCGTTTAAAATATCGTAGCTTAACGGTTCTATATTATCGTCTTCAAAAGCATTTTTTTTTGAAGAAACCATAAGGTTACCATGCAAATCGAAAATAGAAATATCTAGCTTATTAATGGAGGCTATTTCGTAAATACGCTCTTGAAAAATTCTGGGAAGATTATAGGTATTAACTGGGTAAGTGGTTTTATTAGATAGTTCTAGGTTTATTGTTCTTATTGTAGTTTCTTCTTTTCTTTCAAACCTTTGAATGTTATAGTCTTGAGTTTGCTCATCGTACTGAATTATTGTAACTACTAAAATTAAGACAGATGCAATTAGCACCAAAAAAGTCATGGATAAGAAAATGCGTATTCTTAAAGAAACTTTTTTAAAATTCATAACTAGTTAATTTTTTTGTTTTCATGATTAAAATATCATCCATTTTTCCATCGTTATCCCAATCACTTTTACTTTCTGCCCGAAATCCATTTTCTATCCTAGTTACGAAATAACTTACTTTAGTTAATTTATTATCAAAAGTGTAGCTAATTGTTAGAGAATCTCCTTTTACAAACCATTTACCATCTGTTTCTGATTGTTTTTCACCGTTTTTGGTAAGATACCATGCAGAAAATGTGCCATCTTTTTTATATTTAGATTGTGCAATAATATCAGGATTTCCCTCAAACTTATCTTCAAAAACATACAAAGAATCTGAGTTTTTATGGGTATTCATCTCTATTTTTAAGTAAGTTGTTTGCCAACTTTGAGAGAGATAACTTTCTAAAGTATTGTCTGTTTTTTTACAAGAATAAAGCAAAGTAAAAGCCACTAAAAAAACAAAGGGTATTTTTAATTTCATTTGTCTAATTTAAAAGACAAGTTACGCATTTATTTATGCTTTACCATAGATAGATTAGGTTTTAGATAAAGGAATAAACGTTGCTCTGAATTTTATTATTAAAGGCAAACCTCTTGCAATGATCCAAAAAGTAAAAGCAAACCATATTGCCATTAGTTTAAGGTTAAACCAATCTAATAAAAGTAAGGTTGGTATAAATACAACGCTTGTAGCAAAAATAAGAACGTTTCTTAAGAATTTCATTTTTCCCATTCCCTTAAACATTCCGTCATAAATAAAGGTAATGGCACTAATTGGCTGTGTTAAAAGCACCATCCAAAAAACGGAATTAAATTGTTGCAAAACTTCTTGCTCTTTTGTAAATATTTGACCAACTGCGTTATAAAATAAAAATCCTAACGCTGCTATTAAACACCCTGTAATAAGACCATATTTTGTTAATTTTTTGCTTAATTCTAGTAGTGTTTTGTATTCTTTTGCTCCTAATAATTTTCCAGAAAGAATATTTCCTGCACTAGAATACCCGTCTATCATAAAAGCTCCTAAAAGCCAAATATTAATGCCAATAGTGTAGGCAGCAATATAAGAAGGTCCATAATCAGTTGCGTAAGAAGTTGCAAAAAATAGTGCAATATTTAAAGCGATAGTTCTTACAAAAAGATTACCAATCATCCCTAATAAACGAGGTATTTCTGAATTCCAAGGAAATTGAAGAGCAATAGGAATATTTGTTTTTTTAATTAATAAAAACAATGAAATTATAGCCATCGTAATTTGCGCAATTACACTTGCATAAGCAGCTCCTTTAATATGCATAGCAGGCAAAAATCCTTCTATTCCATATACAAAAACAACATCAAGAATAATATTTAAAACAGCACCTATAATAGCAATAATCATTGGATAAAATGTGTTCTGTAAACCTCTAAAAATACCAAATATAGAAAACACAAATAATGAAAATGGGAAACCAAAAATTCTAATTTTAAAATATTCTATACAATACTCTAAAACCAAACCAGATGCATTGTAAAACTTGAATATCCACTTTGCAAAAGGATACGTAATTAGAATCATTAAAAGACTTCCGCAAAGAACAATACATATAGCTTGAACAGGTAAATTTTTAATGGCATGTAGTTTATTTGCTCCTAAATACTGGGAAATTATAGAAGATATGGCACTTCTTATTTGTCCAAACACCCATATTAGTGTCGAAATAAATGCACCTACAATACCTACTGCTGCTAAACTTTCTGTGGCATTTAAATCTACATTACCAATTATAGCTGTATCTGTAATAGATAGTAATGGCTCTGCAATACCAGCTATTAAAGCAGGGATTGCCAACTTATTGATTCTTTTAAAGCTAATGTTGGTATTTAAGAACATGGAAGGCAAAGGTAAAAATCTGACTTTAACTGTTAAATTTTTATAGATAAAACCTTAACTTTACGTACCCAAAATTTACCATATGAAAAATATTTTAGTACCAATAGGATCTACAAATAATGCCAAACACACGTTGCAATACGCAATAGACCTTGCCAATGAAATTAATGCTAATGTGTTGGTTTTTAGAGCATACAGCGCACTTACAAAGGCTGGTACTATTTTAAATATAGACGCAATTATAGAGCGCGAAACTAACTTGTACTTACGTACTATGGTTGCATCTGTAAATACAAAAAATGTAGATGTAAAACTTGTTTCTGCTAAAGGGAGTACTGTAGAAAGTGTACTTAGTATTGATGCTGAATTAGGAATAGATTTAATAGTAGTTGGTGCTAAAAGTAACTCTATGAAAAACGATGTTTTTTTAGGTAAAACTGCTGGTAGCTTAGTAAAGCAAACAAATATACCAATGCTTACTGTTCCTGATGGCTATGTTTATAAGCCTATAAAAAGTGTTTTAATGGGTTTTAAATCTGGAAAAATTAATAAAGAAGTCACGTTATATCCTATCGCTTTTTTTGCAGAGAAATTTAAACTAGATATAAATATGTTGTTGGTAAAAACTCCTGGTTTTTCTGAATCTGATTTAGTATTAGATAAGAAACTAAAAGCGTTAAAAACTAGCTTAACAATAACGGAAAATGCAACAACTTTTCAGGGAGTTTTAGAGCATTTTAGAAATAACAATCCAGATATGCTTTGTGTTTTTAGAAGAAAAAGAGGCTTTTTTCAAAAGCTTTGGGAGAAGAATACCATTTTAAAATCTGAGTTTCATACTAGTCTTCCTTTACTAATTTTAAAAGGAGAGTAATCACTAATATTTTGCGTTTTCTGCCTCTAAAAACGGAACTTCTTTATCATAAATCTCTAAAATATAGTTTTTTATCTCTAGTATAAATTCGTTTAATCTGTCTGAAGTTATATTGTAATCTGCTTCTTTTTTATTTTTTCCGAAATTGACTTTCATAAAACCTTCGTTTAGGTTTTTAAAAGAAACGATTCCTGCATGCAAAGGTTTATTAAAATCATATTCTTTGCAGTCTGTAAAAAGATAAGCGTATAATAAGACTTGTATAGCTTTATGGTATTTCTCATCTCTTAATTGGCTTGGATCATTAGCAATTAAATTATTTGGTTCTACTTTACCAGTTTTATAATCTATGATTCTAAGTTCGCCATTTAGCTCGTCAATTCTATCTACTTTACCATGTATTTTAATTGGAAAAGGTAAGCCATCTATAGCAATACTTGCAGATAAATTCTCCTCTAAACCTATTATTTTTAGGTAATTGTTTGGATCTTTAAGTAGTGAACGCTCCTTATTTAGAAAATTGTTAACAAACTTTTTAGCTACTTCAAATATCAGTCTATTTTTTCCTTCGTTAATAGAACGCTTTGTAAAGTTTTCTTTGGCAAAGAATTTAACAATTTCAGTATCTAATTGTTGAAGCATCTTTTTTATATCTTCTGCAAATATTCTTTTGCCAAGAAATGGTTTATAAAACGCTTCTAGAGTATTGTGTACTACATTACCTAATGTGTTGGCTGCAACAGTTTCTTCTACATCGTCAAACTCTTTTATTCTTAAAATCTTTTGTTTGTAAAAATTTATTGGATTATATAAGTAACTAGTTAATGAAGATGGAGAAAAACCTTCTTTAGCAAACTGTTCTAAACGAGTTAACACAAGTTCATCTTTTGCTACCTCTTTTAAGACTTTTTCTTTAGTAATTACTGTAGGAGCAATTAATTTCTTTTTAATGTCTGGTTTAATTTTAAGTAATTGTGTTACAAATCTACTCTGTTCTCCTTTACCAAAACTGTCTGTTTCTGTATTGTAAATTATAGTTATGTTTTTTGCACGTTGCAATAGTCTAAAAAAATGATACGAAAATATAGCATCTTTTTCTCTATATGTTGGCAACTGATAGTGTGTTTTAACATCAAAAGGAATAAAGCTATTTTGTTTACTATTTGCAGGTAAAGTACCTTCATTTGCAGAAACTAAAATAACATTTTCAAAGTCTAAAACTCGTGTTTCTAACATCCCCATAATTTGTAAACCTTTTAATGGTTCTCCTTGAAAAGATAAATTCTCTGTATTAACCAATTGCTGAAAAAACTTAAATAACGTCTTCATATCTGTGAAAAAAGTATAGGTACTTTGTAAACTTTGCAGTTGATTAAATATCTTATAATATCTAAATAAGTATTCTTTTTCTAGCGATAAGGTTTTCTCTTTTAGAACAAGAATTAATTGAATTATTCTTTCTAGAAAATTATCTATCGTTTTAATTGGTTGCAGCAGATTTTTAAAAACGACAGAAACCTCTTTTGCAGCTGTTTTTTCTATGTAATTTGATGTTTCTAATGCAGTTATAAATATTTTATTTTCTTTGGAAATCTTGGTAATAAATTGCTGAATATCTACCAAATGTTTTGAAACAAAAGGCTGATTTAAAAATGCGAGTAGACTTTTATAATAGAAGGCATTTTCATTTACTTTTTGCAACTTTTGCTGATCTATAAATAAGTTAAAAATAGAATATATAAATGTTGTAGAAGGGATATCTTTTAGAGGATATCCCATGGTTATATTAATATTTTTTAAATTTTTAGGTAACGAATTAATACAAACAGGAAGAAGAGTTTCGTCTGCTAAAACAAGTGCAGTATTGCTAAATTCTTCTTGATTGCTTAAAATTTCTGCTGCGTATTTAATTTGAGCAATATTCTTTGCAGTGCCAATTATTTCTATATTTTTTGGCTTTTTAAATTGGCTAGAAATAGTTTTAAATTCGTTTTTTTCGTAAAACTTCCAAGTCTCTCTATATTTTTTAATAAAAGAAGCTGCTTGCTGTTTAGTTTCAAAAAAAGAAGCGTCTATATCCCAATAAATTTGAGAATTTGTTTGTTCTAAAACCTGCTGAATTAGAAACTCTTCGGCTTTGTTTAATGCATTAAATCCAACAAAATAAAATTGATGTTCTTCTTTGTCTAACAAGTAAGCGCTTAATTCGTTGCACGATTTACGATACATCATCCCTTGATACCCAATATTCTTTTCTAAAAGATACGTTTGAAGATAATTGTAATATTCATTAAGTTTCTCTAAAAAAGATTGATGGCTTTTAATTAAATCTGTCTCTTGAAAAGTTCCATTTACAGACCATTTTCGCAATCGTTGAATATCTCTCAAGTAAGCAAAAATATCTTTAGAATTAATTAGATGTTGGTCTATTTCATTAAAATCTTGCAACACAGTTGTTGCCCAGGATGCAAAGACATCAAAAGAATCTGGATTTGTTTCTACTTTTTTATAAACGGCATAAAAATGAAATAATAACTCTACTGTATCAACATCTTCTAGCTTAGAAATACTTTTTATAAACTGTTCTATACTTAGTATTTGTGGTAAAAAACCTCCTGTTAATTTGTTTTTAAACTCCTGCTTTACAAATACTCGCGCTCTTTGAGAAGGTAAAACAATAGTGGTATTGTTAAAAGAAGTGGTCTTTTTTACAAGATCAGATACTACGTCAGAAATAAAAGATTGCATTAAATTTTAGTTCATTAAATTCATTTCTAAATTACAAAATCTTACATTTAAAGCGTATAATATAATGCAGTTTTAATGAAAACTATTTTAAACGTAATTGGTATTCAAGCAGATTTAGTTTGGGAAAATCCTAATGAAAACCGAAAGTTATTTGAAAAAAAGATTACGAATCTAGATAACGATGTAGACCTTATTATTTTACCAGAAATGTTTACCTCTGGCTTTACCATGCAACCAGATTCTGTTTGCGAATCTATGAATGGAACAACTGTACAGTGGATGCAAAAGATGGCTAATAAAAAATCTTCTGCAATACTGGGAAGTATTGTTATTAAAGAAAATAACAAGTATTACAATAGGCTTATTTTTGTGAATCCTTCAGGAGAATTAGAGTTTTATGACAAGAAGCATACTTTTACATTAGCAGGAGAAGATAAAGCATATGAAACTGGCTCTAAAAAAGTAATTATAACGTATGAAGGATGGAAAATTTGTCCGTTAATATGTTATGATCTACGTTTTCCTGTTTGGGCAAGAAATACCGAAGATTACGATCTTCTTATTTACGTTGCAAATTGGCCAATTACAAGAGTTACAGCTTGGTCTACATTGCTTAAAGCTAGAGCAATAGAAAACATGTCTTATGTTGTTGGTATTAATCGTGTAGGAGTTGATGCCAATAATTACCAATATTCTGGCAACTCTTGTATTGTAGATTATCTTGGAGATAAACTAGCATCGTTACCAGATAATGAACAAGGTAATTTAGCTGCAAAACTAGACTTTAACAAACAACAACTTGTAAGAAATAAGCTAGGGTTTCTTAAAGACAGAGATACTTTTCAAATGAATGTGTAGTTTTTAACTAGGTTGAATCATCCATTTAAACTTAAATTCTGTATCTGGTACAGTGATTCTTTCTGTTATTCTGTACATTCTATCTGGTAGTTTCAAAAGAAAATCTCTTGCTTTTTCTGCCTCTGGTGTTAAATCTCTAATTTTATCAATTTCCCACATGGTATTCAGTTTTTGTAAAATATTTACATAATCAAAACCTGTGTACACTCCAATACGTTGCGCAACTGTAGAAAAGTCTTCGAATAAACTTCCCTTTTTTCCAAAAGATTCTCTTAAATGCATTGCTGGCATAACTATTTTGTGTTTCATCATGTGCTGAAAAGCTAGCATCATTTCACTTGGATCTACTTTAAATATTTCTTTTACAAAATGTGCATATGCTTGGTGATGTCTCATTTCATCACCGGCAATAATTTTAGACATTTTAGCCAAAGCTTTATGTCCTTTTTTACGTGCTATTTTTGCTACATTATTATGCGAAATGTAGGTTGCAAGCTCTTGAAAGGTTGTATAAACAAAATTTTTATAGGGATCTGTAGATGTACCAATATCAAAACCATCTGCAATAAGATGTTGTGTAGATA
>CAYZDK010000025.1:0-38150 GCA_964477255.1 uncultured Polaribacter sp. | reverse complement strand
TCACTTTCGTTTGCCCTACAGAATTACATGCATTTCAGGCAGCTTTACCAGAGTTTGAAAAAAGAAATACCATAGTAATTGGTGCTTCTTGTGATACTCCAGAAGTTCACTTTGCATGGTTAAGTACTTCTAAAGATAACGGAGGTATAGAAGGGGTAACATATCCAATTTTAGCAGACAGTAACAGAAATTTATCTTCTATTTTAGGTATTTTAGACATCACTAACGAAACTTTTGATGAAGAGACACAAACTGTGCAAGTAGAAGGAGATAACGTAACTTACAGAGCTACCTATTTAATAGATGAAGAAGGTACTGTATTTCACGAAGGTATAAACCACATGCCAGTAGGTAGAAATGTAAACGAATTTTTACGTTTAATTGATGCATATACGCACGTACAGAAAAATGGTGAAGTATGTCCTGCAAACTGGGAAGAAGGAAAAGAAGCAATGGCTCCTAACGCTAAAGGAACTGCTGCTTACCTAGCTTCTAACTAAAAATACAATTACGAACTATACTTGTTATAGTTCGTAATTTTTTAAAAAACTCACAATTATGTTACAAGAATTATCACAAGATAACTTACAAGAATTAATTAGTAACAACGAGAAAGTTGTTGTACAATATTCCGCAACTTGGTGTGGTAACTGTAGAATTATGAAACCAAAATTCAAAAAATTGGCTTCCGAAAATGATGCTACCGTATTTGTAATAGCAGATGCAGAAAAGTTTCCGGAAAGTAGAAAACTTGCAGATGTAAGCAACTTACCAACATTTGCTACTTTTGTTAATGGCGAAAAGAAAAACCAAGTACAAACAAACAAATTTGAAGTTCTAAAAGACTTAGTAAACGAAGTTGTTTAAAAATTTAAAAGCATGAAATTACCAGTAATTAAACATTTAACTTCTTTTATTGAAGAAAACGACCAAGATTATGTTTTGGAAACAATAGAAACGTTAGAAGCACTTACAGAAGTTCCTTCTCTAAAAGACGAAGAATTAGATGTAATTGGAGAGCTTATTTCTAATATGTATGGAGCAATTGAAGTAGATAAAATGATAAAAGACGGAACTCCAAAAAAAGAAGCTCTTAATGCTTTTATGAAACGTGTATTAGGTTCTATAGACCAATAAAATCTATAAACACTTAATAAATTTGAATTTCTTAATCCCAAGCTTTCGCTTGGGATTTTTTAGGAATACGTTAGTCTTGTAATTACTTCTCTGTGTTGTGGGTATTGCATCACCAAATTACTTCTCTTAGGTAGGTAAAAATCCCTAAAATCAAATCCAGGAGAAACAGTGCAGCCAACAAATGCAAATCCTGTTTTATGAGTTACTTCTGCTGCAAAATAGAACTCTGCAGGAACTGTATACTGAGGCACTTCTTTCTCCTCAAAATTAGCCCCAATTTTAATTATTTCATAAACTCCATCTGGAGAAATTAAGTGAAGAGAAATACAATCACCAGAATAAAAATGCCAAGTTTCTTCTTGGTTTATTTTATGAAAAGAAGAAAACTTATCTCCTGTCAACAAAAAGTAAATACTGGTACAATAATTTCTGTCTCCAGCAAATTTGTTGCTTAGTAAAGAGTTTGGAATAACGCCATTACTTCTGTAGATTTCTTTATAAAAACCACCCTCTGGATGAGGTTGTAAATCAAATTGCTTTATAATTGTTTTTGCATCCATTTTTTAAATTGTTTTGAGTTAGAAATAAAAGTAGCCATGTCTTTTCCCCAAGTTCTATAAGTAATTTCTGATGGATGAACACCATCACTAAAGAAAGTGCTAGCATCACCCTCTATTTTATATCTTTTTTTCCATACGCTTAACTTTATGACCTCATCATTGTAATACACATTTTTGTAGTTTTTTCTGATTTTTTTTAATTCAGAGCCTAAAATTTCTACTAAGTTTCCAATTACAAATTTTATGGTTTTAGTAAATGCCGGAAATTCTTTAATTGGAGGCATGTTTGTAAAATAAATAATAGAATTAGGAAACTTTACTTGTAAACTAGCTATGAGTTTACAGATATCTTTTTTCCACTGATAAGGATTATTCAAGGTAAAAGCATCGTTACCACCAACACCAATAAGAATAATGTCTATATTATCTTCTTTAACCTTTGGAAGAATTTTATTGTGAATCATTGTAGTGGTAAACCCACTTTTTGCGTACACACTCCAATTTACAGTTAACTTATTTTGAATAGAAATTTCTTCAGCCAACGCACCTATAAACCCATCTTTATGTTCTTGTACTCCAACACCAGCAAATGTGCTTTCTCCTAACGCAACTATATTTATAACTTTGTTAGATGTTGCTTTATAAGTGCCTTTTGGGTGCTTTGCTTCTGGTAATTTTGGTACTTTTTTTCTAATTTGTTTTGCTTGAACATATAATATAGGAAGTAAAGGTGTACTTATTAAAACTCCAAAAATATATTTAAAATTCATAAAACAAAAAGTTGTAAAATAGGGTTAAACGAAGGTAAAAATAAACCTACAGTTAAAAGTTTAAACAACATATTATTTTTATATTTAAAGTTTATAATTAAAAATGAAAAACCTAGAAAGTTATAAAGTAAATAAGTCGTTACAATTAGATGAATTTACAACAATAGAGCGTATAGAAAACGCAAAAAAGAAGCTAAGAAAGAAACGAAAAGTACTTAGCGATTTGCAAAATACTATGTATGCAGAAGGTAAATATGGCGTTCTAATTTGTATTCAAGGAATGGATACATCTGGAAAAGATAGCTTAATTCGCGAAGTTTTTAAAGATGTAAATGCAAGAGGTGTTAATGTGCACAGTTTTAAAGTACCTACAGAATTAGAACGCAAACACGATTTTTTATGGAGGCATTACCTTGCTTTACCAGAAAAAGGAAGAATGGGTATTTTTAATAGATCGCATTACGAAAATGTCTTGGTAACAAGAGTGCATCCAAAAATAATACTAAAAGAGAATATTCCTTCTGTAAAAAGTGTAGAGGATATAAATGATGCTTTTTATCATGATAGAATGGAGCGTATCAATCAATTTGAAAATCACATTGCTACAAACGGAACAATTGTTTTAAAGTTTTTTTTACATATTTCTAAAGACGAACAAAAACATCGATTGCTAAGAAGATTAAACATACCAGAAAAAAACTGGAAGTTCTCATTAAGCGATTTAAAAGAAAGAAAACTTTGGGAAGAGTATCAAAAATATTACGAAGATGCTATTATTAGAACATCAAAAAGTAATGCACCATGGTTTGTAATTCCTGCAGATGATAAACCAACAGCAAGACTTTTAGTTGCAAGTATTTTAATAGAACAACTAAAAAAATACCATTTTGCAGCACCAACGTTGTCAGAAGAATTAAAATTACAAATAGAAGAATTTAAAGCACAGTTACATAACGAATAAGAAGATGAATTTGAAATTGACAAAACCTATTGTTTTTTTTGACTTAGAAACAACAGGAGTTAACATTGCCACAGATAGAATTGTAGAAATATCCATACTAAAAGTGTTTCCAAATGGTAACAAAGAAAGTAAAACTTGGTTGGTTAATCCAGAAATAGAAATACCTGAAGGTGCAACAGCAGTTCATGGTATAACTAATGAAAAAGTGGTAACAGAACCTACTTTTAAAGAATTAGCAGCACAAGTTAACGAGATGATTAATGGTTGCGATTTAGCAGGATTTAATTCCAATAGATTTGACATACCACTGCTTGCAGAAGAATTAATGAGAGCAGGTGTAGATTTTGATATGCAAGATAGAAAAGCAGTAGATGTACAAACCATTTTTCATAAAAAAGAACAAAGAACTCTTAGTGCAGGATATCAATTTTATTGCGGCAAAAGCTTAGACGATGCACATAGTGCAGAGGCAGACACCAAAGCAACTTACGAAATATTATTAGCTCAGATAGATAAATATGACGATTTAGAAAATACCATAGATGCCTTAAGCGAATTTTCTACTCATGGAGCAAGAGCAGATTTTGCTGGATTTATTTTAATGAATGAAGAAAATCAAGAGATTTTCTCTTTCGGAAAATATAAAGGCAGAAAAGTAGAAGAGGTTCTGAAAGAAAACCCAGGGTATTTTAATTGGATACAAAATGCAGATTTTCCTTTATACACCAAAAAAGTACTTAAAAACATAAAAGAAAGAATGTCTGCACCTAAAGAGAATTTAAGTGATGAAGAAAAATTAAAAGCATTACAAGCTAAATTTAATTTAAGATAATATGTATACAGATTATAATAATTTACCAGACAATGCAAGAGTTTGGATTTACCAATCTAATAGAGAATTCTCCAAAGAAGAAGTAGCTTTTATTAGTGAAAAGGCCATAGAATTTATTAATAATTGGACACGACATGGAGACGATTTAAAAGGCTCTTTTACTATAAAATACAATCGGTTTTTAGTTTTAGCTGTAGATGAGAGTTTTAATACTGTATCTGGTTGCTCTATAGATAGTTCTGTTCGCTTTATGCAACAATTAGAAAAAGCATTACAAGTAGATTTAATGGACAAGATGAACGTTTCTTTTAAAGTTAATGAACATATAAATTTAGTTCGACTTCCTGATTTTCAAAATTACGTTAACAGCAAAAAAATAAATTTAGACACCATTGTTTTTAATAATATGGTTGCAACTAAACTAGACTTTGAAAACAATTGGGAAGTTCCTGCAAAAGATAGTTGGCATAAAAGATTTATGGTATAAAATTTGACAAAAATTACACATGAGAATTTTAACCCTATTATTACTTTTTATTGCTTTTGCTTTAAACGCTCAGCACAAAGACCCCTTAGTGACTAAAGATGCAAAAGCCCAAGAGATTTGGGTAGACAGTCTTTTAAACTCCATGACTTTAGACCAAAAAATTGGACAATTATTCATGGTACAGGCTTACTCCAATAAAGACAAAAAACATGAAGATTTCATAAAAGAAATGATTACCAAATATCATGTTGGTAGTTTAATTTTTATGCAAGGAACACCTCAAAAACAAGCGCAGTTAACAAATACCTATCAATCTTTATCTAAGATTCCGTTAATGATTGGTTTTGATGGAGAATGGGGGCTAAACATGCGTTTAAAAGAAACCTATAAGTTTCCTTGGAATATGACTTTAGGAGCAATAAGAGACACTTCTTTAATAAGAGAGTTTGGCGAAAAAGTAGGAGAGCATTGTAAACGAATAGGAATACATATTAATTTTGCTCCAGTAGTTGATGTAAATGTAAACCCTGCTAATCCCATTATAGGAAATAGATCTTTTGGAGAACAAAAAGAAAATGTAGCAAATAAAGCCATAGCATTTACAAATGGAATGCAAAGCAAAGGAGTAATGGCTAGTGCAAAGCACTTTCCAGGTCATGGAGATACAGCATCAGATTCCCATTATACTTTGCCATTTTTAGATTTTGATAAAGCTAGATTAGATTCTATAGAGCTATATCCATATCATAAAATATTTGGTGCAAGTGTTGGTAGTGTTATGACAGCACATCTAAACATTCCTAGTTTAGAACCTAATACAAACCTTCCAACCTCTTTGTCTAAAAATGTTGTAACCAATTTATTACAAGAAGAATTAGGATTTTCTGGTTTAATAACTACAGATGGTTTAAATATGAAAGGAGCAACAAATTATGCTACTTCAGCTGAAGTTAATTTGGCTGCAATTTTAGCAGGAAATGATTTGTTGTGTATTCCTCAAGATATTCCTGCTACTGTTGCATTATTTAAAGAAGCAGTTCTATCTAAACAAATCACAGAAGCACGCATAAATTTATCTGTTAGAAAGATTTTAAAAGCCAAATATTGGATGGGATTGCATCATTACAAACCCATAGAATTAGAAAATTTAGATCAAGATTTAAACACTATCGAAAACGAATTATTGCACAGAAAGCTCGTGAAAAATTCGATAACGTTATTAAAAAATGAAAAACGTAATTTGCCAGTAGCTAACTTAGAGTTCAAGAAAATTGCTTATGTAAAATTAGGAGACGACTCCAATCGTGCTTTCGTAAACATGTTAAAAAACTACACAAAAGTAGATGTTATTGCAAAAGATAACTTAAATGAATTAATACATGAATTGTCTTCTTATGATTTGGTAATTGTTGGTTTTCATAAATCTAACGATCATCCTTGGAAAAGTTATACGTTTTCGAATAAAGAACTAAGTTGGTTGCAAGAAATTGCAAGAAAAAACGAAGTGATTTTAAATATTTTTACTAGCCCTTATTCTTTATTGCAGTTAAAAAGCTTCGAAAATATAGAAACTGTTTTAGTGTCCTATCAAAATAGTATTTTGGCACAGGAGCTATCTGCTCAAGCAATTTTTGGTGCTATTTCTGTTCATGGTAAATTACCAGTATCTATTCATGATCAATTTAAGGCAGGTACAGGATTAAAATCTTACATTCTTAGTAGACTTCAATATGGAGTGCCAGAAGAAGTAGGTATGTCTTCTAAAAGATTGGCAGTAATAGATAGGTTTGCAGATACTATTCTAAAAGAAAAAATGGCTCCTGGTTTTCAGGTTCTTGTAGCTAGAAAAGGGAAGGTTGTTTTTCAAAAATCATATGGTTACCACACAGATAAAAAACAAGTTTCTGTAAAAAACACAGATATTTACGACTTGGCTTCTTTAACTAAAATTTTAGCAGCTTTGCCAATGCTAATGAAAGCTGAGGAAGAAAAAAAAATTCCTATTCAAGCTAAGGTTAAAGATATTTTACCAAGCTTTAAAGATACCAATAAGGCAGATGCTTCTGTTTTAGAAATACTTTCGCATACAGCTAGACTGAAAGCATGGATTCCGTTTTATAAAGAAACCCAAGATAGTATTACTAACAGAAATTTAAAGCAATTATACAAGTCAAAAAAAACAAATAGATTTAGTACAGAAGTTGCTAAAAACTTGTACTTAAGAGATAGTTACAAAGACAGTATTTACAATTTAATTAAAGAAGTGGAACAACGAGAACAAGAAGGCTATAAATATAGCGACTTAGGTTATTACTTATTTAAAGAAGCTCTAGAAAACAAATACGAACAACCTCTAAATTTTCTTGTAGAACAAAAGTTTTACAGATCTTTAGGAGCAGATAGAATGACTTATTTACCACTGCAAAAGTTTTCTAAAAAAGAAATCGTACCAACTGAAATAGATAATTACTACAGAAATCAATTATTACATGGTTATGTGCATGATATGGGTGCTGCAATGTTAGGAGGTGTAGGTGGTCATGCAGGATTATTTGCCAATGCTAATGACGTTGCCAAAATTATGCAAATGTATTTGCAAAAGGGTTTTTATGGTGGTAGAAGGTATTTAAAGGCAGAAACAGTAGATAGGTTTAATACGCGTTATTTTAAAAATGAAGAGGTAAGAAGAGGTCTTGGATTTGACAAGCCACAACTAGATCCTGATGTAGAAGCTACTTGTGGTTGTGTTTCTGACAAAAGTTTTGGGCACTCTGGTTTTACAGGAACATATACATGGGCAGATCCTGAAACTGAATTGGTGTATGTGTTTTTGTCTAATCGTGTTTATCCGAATATGGAAAATAAAGGGCTAATTAAAACCAACATGAGAACTAAAATTCAACAAGTAATACAAGATGCAATACTTGTAAATTAATCTTCTGTATTGGTAGGAGCAAATTTAGTATAGAAAAGAACGGCCATAAAAGAGAAACACAAATACATAATACCTGTTTTTGTTCCAAAAAAATGCGCAACTACAAAAGACTGTACGCTGTAAAAAAACGGAAAAAGAACTACATTAAAACCATATTTTAATGTATCTACAAACTCAATATCTTTTATTTTTTTCTTAGTATTTTTCCATATTACAAAAGGAATAATACTATTAAAAATAATGCACCAGTACAGGGGTTTAAAATAATTAATAGTTTTTTTTCTCTTAGAAGGATATTGATTTGTGGTTATATATTCATTTATTTTTTCTACTTCTGTAAAGTCAACATTAGCATCGTTTAGTTTTTGAAGATTTTCGGAATAATTTTCATCTTTAGGAATATGAACCGTAAGTTTTTTAAGTTGTTCTGAAACTTGAGACTTTAACATAGTTATAGCTTCTTGTTTCTTATCGTTATCAAAAATAGTACGTGCATCAATTGGATTACCGAAATGAACTGCAACCTTTGTAGGGTATACAGAACTATTTTGATAAGTAACACCAACAGGTATTACAGCAACATCTAGTTCTTTATATTTATCTAAGGCGCCAAAAACAATTCTTGTAAAACCTTTGCTTAAAGATGGTATTGTTCTTTCTCTACTGTGCCCTCCTTGAGGAAAAATAATAAGTGTTTCTTTGTTGTGAAGTATATCAAAGCATGCATTAAAAATTGCTTCATTGTGGGTAAGCTGTTTTATACCATCTCTAATTCTATAAATTGGCATTAAATTTAAACTAGCTAATGCTTTTTTAATCAATGGTTTTTTAAATACGTCTGCTCTAACTAAAAAATGATTTTCTCTAGGGTTATTAGCAGTTACAAATAAAGGATCCATTAAAGCATTTGGATGATTTATAGCAAACAAAACAGCTCCTTTTTTTGGTACATTTTCTTTGCCTTTGATTTTAACTTTTTTTGCAAAGAAATGTAAACTTACTTGTAAAAATAATTTAACACTATGGTACCAAATTCTTTTTACTATCATAGGTGTATCCTTTTTTTTGCTTTGTTACCCCAAAATGTGGCTAATGCCATTCCAGAAAAAATATCCCAGATACCCCAAAAGGCAGCAAGTAAAGCCATACCCCCTAAACCTTCAAAAAAGCCAAAAATAAGGAGTAGTCCTAATCCACCATTTTGTATACCAGTTTCCATGGCAATAGTTTTTCGATCTCTAAAATTTAAATTAAAAATACTAGCAGTATAATATCCTAAGAAAAAAGCGAATATGTTATGAAATATAACTAACAATAATACATGATGTATGTAACTTAAAAAGATGTTTAAATTTTCTGAAAAAGCAACAATAATTAAGATTATAAAAACTCCCATAGATAATGGTTTTAAAAGTTTTTCAATCTTTGTTGCTGCATTAGAGTAGTTGTGTTTTATATACATTCCTAAAACTAGAGGAATACCAAGAATTAAAGAGACTAATTTTAATAAGTCTATCCAATTTAATTCCACAGTTTTTAAAATTTCATTTGTAGGTTGGTACAAACTGCCCCAAAACTGCAGGTTAAAAGGAGTCATAAAAATACAAATTAAGGTTGCAAATGCAGTTAAACTAACAGATAAGGCAGCATTACCACCAGCCATTTTGCTAAAAAAGTTAGAAACATTTCCTCCAGGACATGCTGCAATCATCATCATTCCTAATGCAAAACTTGGATGAGGTTCTATTAAAATTATTGCTAAAAAGGTTGCTGCTGGTAACAGAAAAAATTGCGATAAAATACCAACAAAAACAATTTTCGGATTCTTAAAAAGTCGTTTAAAATCGTCTAGAGTTATTCCTAAAGCGACACCAAACATTATAATTGCAATTGCAATATTTAATACCCAGAGACCTTCAGAATCAAAGTTAATTTTTATAGCATCGATGTCTATAGTTTCTTTAGTTTTTAAAAGCATACTCTATTATATTTGCTCCCATTTTAAGTGCTTTTTCTCTAACTTCTTTTGGGTTGTTGTGTATAATTTCATCTTCCCAACCATCGCTTAAATCGGTTTCATAGTCGTAAAAAACCACCAAACGTCCTTCATAAAACAATCCAAATGCTTGAGCAGGTTTTTTATCATGTTCATGAATCTTAGGTATTCCATTTGGAAACTTAAAAGTTTGATTAAAAACTGGATGACTAGCTGGAATTTCTTGCAATTTTAAATTAGGAAAAATAGCTTTTAATTCTCTTCGAATATATTTGTCTAAACCATAGTTATCGGAAATATGCAAAAAACCACCTGATATTAAATAATTTTTTAAATTTTCTTGGTCTTCCTTAGAAAAAAGAACATTTCCATGACCTGTCATAAAAACGATTGGAAAATTATAAATATCTTCACTATTTACAGAAACTGTTTTTGGGTTTTTGGTGATTGCCGTTTTACAATTGGCATTGGTAAAGGCAATTAAATTTGGAATAGCAGTTGGGTTTGCATACCAATCGCCACCACCATCGTATTTTAAAATAGCAACTTCTTGAGAGATTGTTGTAATAGTTACAAATAACAAGTGTGCTAGCAGAATTTTTTGCTTCATTAATTTATAATTTAAAGCAATATACTAAGATTTTATGGATGAACTAAAGAAACAATATGTGCTGCTACAATACCAGCAGTTTCTGTTCTAAGTCTACTTTCGCCCAAAGAAATAGAAAGAAAGTCTTTTTGTTTTGCTTTTTCTATTTCTAAATTACTAAAATCGCCTTCAGGACCAATTAAAATAGTAATTTTTTGTTGCTTGTTAATTGCAGATTTTAAGTGAGTTTTCTCTTCTTCTGCACAATGTGCTATACACTTTAACCCTGTAGTTTCTTGTTCTATAAAGGTGTTAAAATCTACAGAAGGGTTAAGAACTGGGAAATTGTATTTTAAAGATTGTTTAGCTGCTGCTATAACTATTTTCTTAAATCTATCTTCTTTGATGGTTTTTCGTTCAGAATTGTTACAAATAATGGGCGTAATTTCATCTATTCCAATTTCAGTGGCTTTTTCTAAAAACCATTCAAAACGGTCGTTGTTTTTTGTAGGTGCAATTGCCAAATGCAAATGATAGTTCCACGGTTTAGAAATAGCTTGATAGTCTGTAATAGCTGCTATACATTTTTTATAATTTGCAATATTTATTTTTGCCTTGTACAATCCACTTTTGCCATCGGTAATAGACAAAATATCTCCAGTTTTTTTACGAAGTACACGCACTATATGTCTACTTTCGTTTTTATCAAAAGTTATAGAATTTGTTGTACTATCTAATTCTGCGTTATAGAATAGTTGCATAAACGTTAGTGTATTGGCTTTCTGTAGGTTCTTCTTCTTGCGTAAACAATAGGATCAAAATCTTTCCAAAGTTTATGAATTTCTTGGTTGTCTTCTAGTTCTGGAGTTCGAATACAATTATCGATATTTTTTTCTCTAAAAGTTTGACCATATTCATCAAAAATAATGGCTGTAACCCCTTTCTTTTGGTATTCAGGATCTACGCCAATTAAATAAAAAGCTACATCTTTGGCGTTTTTTCTTGCATGAAGTAGCTTAAGAAATCCAAAAGGAAATAATTTTCCTTTCATCTTTTGAAGCGCTTCAGAAAAAGACGGCATAACTATGGCAAATGCAATAAGTTTATCGTCTTTATCTACTACAAATTTTATGTATTCTGGGTTTATAAAAGAGATGTATTTCTTTTTAAAGTAAGCAATTTGTGCTTCAGAAATGGGTACATAGGTAGATAGTTTAGAATAGGTTTTGTCAAAAACTTTAAACATTTCATCTACGTAAGGCATTATTTCTTTTGTTTTGGTAAACCTTAACGCTTTAACTTGTAATCGCTTTTTTAAAATATTACTAATTCTATGGTAATAATCTACATCTACTTTAGAGAATTTAAATTCGCTTTCTAAATATTCTTTTTCTTTTACAAAGCCTAAAGCTTCTAAATGGTCTTTGTAATAAGGGTGATTGTACCACGTTATCATGGTTCCTATATGATTAAATCCTTTTACTAGAACTCCAGTTTTGTCTAAGTTATTAAAGCCAATTGGTCCTTCTATATATTCTAGATTGTTCTGAAAACCAATTTCATTTACTTTGTTTAGCAATACTTTTGTTACTTCAATATCATCGATAACATCAAACCAACCAAAGCGCATTTTTTTTATTCCTTGTTTATTTACTTCGTAATGATTGATTATAGCTAAAACACGACCAACAATTTCGTTGTTTTTATACGCTAGAAAAAAACGTCCTTCTGCATTTTCAAATACCGGATTTTTCTCAGGATCAAAACTTGCAATTTCTTCACTAATAATAGGAGGAACCCAATAAGGATTAGATTTATATAGTTTAAAAGGAAAAAGTACAAACTGCTTTTTTTCCTTTTTCGTTTTTGCTTCTTTGAGTGTAATCATTTTTAAGCTTTAATTTTTTCTTCTACGTTTTCCTTTTTTTATTACTTCTAAAAATACTAAAAAGTCGCTTAAAGAAACCTTGTTCTTTTCTATTGTAACGTTCTAAAGGCGTTTCTTTAATTCTATTACCAAATTCATCAATTTCATAGTAACTGTCTTGGTGTTTGTTAATCCTGTAAGATACTCCCAAACTTGTATAAAAACCTCTTGTATTTCCTTCTAAAATATATCTACCAGAAGCATTTAATTGTAAATTAGGATTAAAAAGATATGCTAAACCAGTGCCTAAAGTTACATTTCTTCTTTGCTCGTTAAAAATTGTTTGATTTTCAAAAAAGCCAGACCATCTGTAATCAAAATTTATGGTACCAGTTACTATTAAAATATACTCTTTAAAGTCCGTGCCAATTTTATCGTAGAAAAAGTTAGTAATGACATTAAATTGGTTGCTTAAATTATTTTGAAGTAATACACCTACTTTCGGAGATATTGTACCAATTTGATATACTTCGTTAATAAAATCTGTATTTGCACCTGCATAGATTGCTACAGAAGGAATTAATCTCTTGTAATCAAAAGCCATTCTTCTTTTCCAGCTTCTAACTTCTTTCGATTTATCCTCGTATTTTTGTTGATACACTAAATATTTTGCACCAACTACAAATCTTTCTATGCCTGTAGTATAATAAGAGGATGTGAAAATGTTGTTAAAAGCAATTTTATCTCTCTGGTAGTTAATTTGGGTATTAAGTTCTAGTTTTTCAGATAAAAAGCTAGTTCTAAAAAGTAAATCGAACCCAAAAGATTCTGGTCTAGTAAAAGTAGGATTTACCCCTGTATTTCTATAGAAAAAATTACTTTCAAATTGATAAACGCCAGAACCAACACTGTAAGGACTTTCTGAAAAGCCAGGTTTGTTAGAGTTAATTACCTCTGTATATTGGGCGTTTACAGAATAGACTCCTAAAACAAGAATAAATAAAGCAGAAAAAAAAGTATTTTTTACCATTAGCCTATTGCTGTAATATATAATTAGAAAACAAACTTAGAACAAAAATTACGTTATAAAAAGTAAGCATGCTAAAAATGATTGTCTAAAGTTTTGTAGTTTGTTAACGTCTAAATTATTCTCAAATTACTATTTTTGATTCGTATATTATAAAACAAATATGGGTTTACTAAAAACTATATTAATTCTTGTGCTTTTGTACTATGGTTTTAAAATCTTAGTACGCTTATTTGCTCCTTTTTTAGTTAGTAAAGTAGCAAGTACTATGCAGAAAAAAGCCCAAGAACAGTACAATCAACAACAATCAAATTCTTCTGTAAAAGAAGGGGAAACCGTTATAGATAAAGCGCCTAATACCTCTAAACAATCTACTAAAAAAGTAGGAGAGTATGTAGATTTTGAAGAAATTGATTAGACTTTAAATACATCTTAACTAAAACTATCACTTTGAACTTTAAGAAGTTACTACCTTATTGTATTGCTGTTCTGCTTTTTGCAGCTGCTGCATTAACCTATTTTTATCCAGTTTTACAAGGTAAAAAAATATCCCAGTCAGACATTACCCAATTTAGTGGTATGGCTAAGGAAATTAAAGATTACAGAAAAGAAAATGATAAAGAGCCTTACTGGACAGGAGCTTCTTTTAGCGGTATGCCTGCATATCAAATTAGTGCATATTATCCTCATGATTATGTAAGAACGCTAGACAAAGTTTTGCGATTTTTACCAAGACCTGCAGATTATACTTTTTTATATTTTCTAAGTTTCTTTGTATTGATGATGGCTCTAAAAGTTAAATGGCGATTAGCTATTTTAGGTGCGTTGTCTTTTGGCTTTTCTACCTATCTAATTATAATTTTTATACCAGGCCATAATGCAAAAGCCCATGCTATAGCATACATGCCTTTAGTTGTAGCAGGTGTACTTTGGATATTTCAAAAAAGGTATGTTTTAGGTTTTTTGATTACAGCATTGGCAATGGCTCTAGAAATTTATACCAATCACATTCAAATGACCTATTATTTAGGTTTCTGTCTTTTAATTTTAGGAATTGTAGAAGCTATTCACGCCATAAAAAGCAAAACTTTACCAACATTTACCAAACAAACAGCAGTAATATTAGTAGCAGTAATTCTTGGTATTGGAGCTAATGCACCAAGGTTAATGGCAACCAAAGAATATGCTGAATTTAGTACCAGAGGAAAATCAGAATTATCTTATAATCCTGATGGTTCTAAAAAAGAAATAAAAGATGGTTTAGATAAAGACTATATTACAGAATATAGTTATGCAAAATTAGAGACATTTAATTTGATGGTACCTAGATTTATGGGTGGAGGAACTGTAGAAGAACTAGATGATAGCTCTAATTTTTATGAATTAATTAGTCAAAGTGCAGGTAAAAAAGTTGCCGATAATTACTCCAAACAAGTATTAACCTATTGGGGAGAGCAACCAATTATAGAAGCACCAGCTTACATAGGTGCAGTGTTATTTTTCCTGTTTTTTCTAGCTATTTTTACAGTAAAAGGTAGATGGAAAAACTGGTTAGTAGCTGCTACAATTTTCTCAATAGTTTTAAGTTGGGGTAAGAATTTTGATGTAGTTACCAACTTTTTTATAGATTACGTTCCGTTATACAACAAATTTAGGGCAGTATCTTCTATTCAAGTAATTGCAGAATTATGTGTTCCTATTTTAGCAATACTAGGGCTAAAAGAATTTTTTTTATCGAGAAAATCCAAACAAGAAAAGCTAGAACTTCTAAAAAAGTCACTGTATTTATTTACTGGATTATTGGTTGTTGGTTTTGTTTTAGCGCATACTTTTTCTACGTTTCAAGGTTTAAGAGATGCCAACTACAAAGAATTACCTGGTTTAATAGATGCTCTTATTTCTGATAGAAAAGCCATTTTGCTTTCAGACACCCTCAGATCTTTAGCCTTCGGAATTGCCACAGCAGTGGTGTTATGGTTTTTTATAGAAAATAAATTCAAACAAAACATTGCGATACTTTTAATAGCAGGATTAATCTTAGCAGATTTAATTCCGATAAATAAAAATTATGTTAGTGCAGAAGATTTTAAAGTTGCAAGGAAAGTAGACAAGCCTTTTGCTCCTTCAAAAGCAGATTTGCAAATTTTGAAAGACACAACGCATTATAGAGTTGCTAATTTCATTGGAAACCCCATTATGGATGGTACAACCTCTTATTTCCATCAATCTATAGGAGGTTATCATGCTGCTAAAATGGGTAGATATCAAGAGCTTTTTGAGTATCAGATTTCAAACAATAATTTCGAAGCAATTAATATGCTAAACACTAAGTATTTTATTGTGCCTGGAGCTAATGGCGAACCTGAAGTACAATTAAATACAAATGCAAACGGAAATGTTTGGTTTGTTAATGAGCTTTTGTTGGTTTCTTCTGCAGATGAAGAAATGAAAGCTTTAGATTCGTTAAACACAAAGCGCACTGTAGTTATCAATAAGAATCAGTTAGATAAAGAGATTAAAGTAGAAAAAGACACAACAGCATCTATACAATTAGTTCGTAATAACGTTACCAATTTAACTTATAAAGCAACAGTTACTAAGCCACAATTTGCAGTTTTTTCAGAAATATATTATAAAGATGGTTGGAATGCCTATTTGAACGGAAACCTTGTTCCTCATTACCAAGTTAACTATGTGTTGCGAGGTATGGAAATTCCTCCAGGAGAACATATCTTAGAATTTAAGTTCGAGCCTAAAGTGATTCAACAAGGTAGTTTTATAGCTATTGGCTCTTATCTTTTACTTCTATTTGTTTCTATTGGTTGGTTCTTTTATGAGAAAAAGAAACAGAAAAAAAGTGTTTCTTAAGATAATGGTTTTTAGGATATTTTTTTATTGTAAACTTTAGAGGAAAGAGAATGAAGATAGCCATGATTTTGGATGCACCTTTCCCTCCAGACCCAAGGGTAGAAAATGAAGCAATAGCTTTAGTTCAAGGAGGGCATGAGGTTTTTCTATTTTGCTTAAGCTATGGGGAGGAAAAAGGGTTTCAAGAAATTCATGGAATTAATGTACATAGATTTCAGTCTAACACATTAGAATACAAACTTTCTGCTTTAGCATATACTTTTCCGTTTTATAGTATCTTGATGCAAAAAAAACTCAATAAGTTTTTAAAAATAACACAGCCAGGTGCTATTCATATACATGATATTCGAATTGCAGGGGCAGTTTTTTCGGTAAATAAACATTTTAAACTACCTGTTATTCTAGATTTGCATGATAATTATCCAGAGGTAATGCAACTGTATCCTCATTTACAGAAATTTCCAGGTAAGTATCTTATTTCTCCAAAAAAATGGAAACTAAAAGAAGAAGAATTTATACGAAAATCTACTAAAATAATTAGTGTTTCTCCTCATTTTGTAAAAAACTTAAAAGAAAGAATTCCAGCTCAAAAAGATAATTTTGTCTTAGTGCCCAATACAATTAGAGAGGCATTTTATAAAGAGTATCATGTAGAAAAAAAGATTATAGAAAGATATTCTAAAAACTTTGTAATGCTCTATTTAGGCGACACTCATTTAAGAAGAGGTTTGCAAACTGCCATAGAAAGCATTCCTATTTTAAAAGATAACATACCTAGCATAAAACTCGTTATAGTTGGTAAAAACACAACAGATTATGTGTTGAAACAACTCGTAGTAGATTTAAATATTGAAGAATACGTAGATTTTGAAGGGTGGCAAGATGTATCTTTATTTCAGTCGTATATCTTGGCAAGTAATCTTTGTATTTCTCCCTTACATAGAAATTTACAACATGATGTTGCATATGCAAACAAGTTATTTCAGTACATGAGTTTTGGCAAGCCTTTATTGGTAAGCAATGCAACAGCACAAAAAGAATTGGTGCAGGAACATAAAACAGGACTTGTACACGAAGCGAAAAATAAAACTGATTTTGCAAGCAAAGTCTTAGAATTATATAAAAAGCCAGATTTAAGAGCACATCTTGGTAAAAATGGAGAATGCTTTGTAAAAGATCATTTTACTTGGGACAAAACATCCAAAGCACTTATATCTATTTATGATAATTTAGAAAGTTGAAAGTTTTAATAATAACATATTATTGGCCACCTGCAGGTGGTAGTGGAGTACAGCGTTGGTTAAAATTTGTAAAATATTTACAAGATTTTACTGTGACGCCAATTGTGTATACCGTTAAAGATGCAAACTACCCAAAAATAGATGCAAGTTTACAAAAAGACGTTCCCGCTAACCTAGAAATTCTGCAACAGTCCATTTGGGATCCAACCAATTTTTTACAAAAGTCTAAAAAGAAAACAAATAAAGACGTTTCTAATTCTATCAATAATGGATTGTTAACCTTTATAAGAGGTAATTTTTTTATTCCAGATCCGAAAGTGTTCTGGGTAAAGAAATCTGTACATTTTTTACAAGAATACTTATCTAAAAATAGGGTAGATTTTATTATTTCTACAGGACCACCACATAGTATGCATTTAATTGCACAAGATCTTTCTAGAAAGACAAATATTAAGTGGATTGCAGATTTTCGAGATCCTTGGTCAGACCTATACTATAATTCTGCTTTTAAACAGTTGCAATTTTCAAAAAAGAAAAATAGACAATTAGAATTATCTGTTCTTCAAAATGCAGATTGTGTTATTACTGTTAGCGAAAATATTAAAAAAGACTTACAGCCATATACTAATAGAGTGGAGGTTATTACAAATGGTTTTGATGAAGAAAGCAAGGAGCAACCATCGATTACACTTGATAAACAATTTTCAATTTCTTACATAGGGTTACTTCCAAAGCAAAGTAATCCTTTTGTTTTATTTAAAGCTCTACAACAACTTTGTAAAGAGCAAGATGGTTTTGCAAAAGATTTAAAGCTGCATTTTATTGGTGATATTTCTAACGAAGTTAAAACAGCATTAGAAAATTACGAACTTATGAGGTATGCAAATTTGCAAGGCTATGTATCTCATAAAAAAGCAATTGCATATCAAAAAAGTGCACAAGTTTTACTGCTATTAATTCCGAATGTAGAAAAATCTAAAGGTATTTTAACAGGAAAATTATTTGAGTACCTTACTTCAAAAAGACCAATTTTAGCTATTGGTCCAGAAGATGGAGATTTGGCAATAATATTAGACGAAACAAAAGCTGGTAAAGTATTTAACTATTCAAATCTTTCTGATTTAAAAGCATATATTGTAGCTCTATATCAAGCATTTAAAGAAGAAAATTTACAAACAGAAGCCATTAATATTGAAAAATTCCACCGAAAAAATCTGACAAAACAATTAGTGAATGTTCTAAAAAGCTTACATTCGTAACCATGGGAATTGTTCTTAAACAGTCTTTTAGAAATACAATTTTTATCTATTTAGGTTTTTTAGTTGGCGGAATTAATACCTTATTTCTTTATACCCGTTTTCTAGAAGATACATACTATGGTTTAGTAACTTTTTTATTAGCAACTTCTAATATAATAATGCCACTAATTGCTTTTGGTATTAACCATACAATTGTTAAGTTTTTTTCTAGTTATTTTACAAAAGAAGAGAAAGACAAATTCCTTTCCTCAGTATTATTTTTACCACTACTAATAGCAATTCCTTTAGGGTATTTAGGGGTTCTTTTTTATGAAGAAATAAGTGATTATTTATCTATAGAAAACCCAATAATAAAAGAGTATAC
Organism: uncultured Polaribacter sp.; assembly: GCA_964477255.1. Taxonomy (GTDB): domain Bacteria; phylum Bacteroidota; class Bacteroidia; order Flavobacteriales; family Flavobacteriaceae; genus Polaribacter. The sequence goes on along the minus strand of CAYZDK010000025.1, from coordinate 19,257 downwards.
TTTTGTTATATTTTTAGTTGCTTTTACTTGTGCATATTTCGAAGTATTTTATGCTTGGGCAAAAGTACAACTTCGCTCAGTTTTTGGTAATATTTTAAAAGAACTGTGGAATAGAGTAGTAGTGATGTTGTTGCTTTTTGCTGTCTATTTTCAATTCATATCCAAAGCAGAATTTATTTATTTTCTTACCGGATTTTACTTTTTAAGAATGTTTGTGATGATGGTATATGCCTTTAGGTTGTATTTTCCTAAAGTTACGTTCTCTTTTCCAAATAATTACAAGGAAGTTCTTCGATACTCAGCATATATTATTTTAGCAGGAAGTGCAGGAGCTATAATTTTGGATATTGATAAGTTTATGATTCCTGGAAAAGAAGCGATAAACGTTGCTGCATATTACTCTGTTGCAGTTTTTATAGGATCGTTCATAGAAGCGCCAAGTAGAGCCATGTTAAACATTTTACAGCCGTTAACTTCTAAAACTTTAAATGAAGACAATCTAAAAGAGGTTGGTTCGCTTTACAAAAAGAGCTCTATAAATTTATTATTAATAAGCGGATTCTTTTTTGTTTTAATCAATGCAAATATTACCGAATTGTTTAAACTGTTACCCAAAAATTATGCAGGTGGAGAACTGGTAGTTTTTATGATTTCTTTTGTAAAAATGTACAATGGCTTTTTAGGAAATAATGGAGCAATAATCAACAACTCTAAATTTTACAAAATTACATTACCCATAAGTGTTGCAATGGCCTTTTCTGTTTACTTTTTAAATAGACTTTTTTATTACAATTTAGATTTTGGAACCAATGGTCTTGCATTAGCAACATTACTAGTTATTTTTAGCTCTAATACTTTTAAATTATACTTTGTAAATAAAAAATTTGCAATAACGCCATTTACAAAAAAGACTTTAATAATGATTGTAATTATTTTTGGAGTTTATGCAGGTTTTAGTTTTTGGGACTTTACTTTCGATAACATTTACCTTTTTGAAATACCTGTGCATCCAATTTTAAATATTGTATGTAAAAGTATTTTTATGGTATTGATATATCTTTTTTTAGTATTTAAATTAAATATTTCTCCAGAAATACAGTCTATTGTTACTAAAATTACAAATGGCAATCGATAAAATCGGTTAGCATATGAAAAAGTAAGGCAATACCAATTATTCTTGTAGGTTTAAAAAATAATCCAATAACATAAAAGCCCATAGCATAATAAGTATGCAATGGATGAAAATTTATGCTACATCTATTTTCTTCGAAGATTGGCGTTGCTAATAAATGATCTATATCTACTAACATAGATGCTAAAAAAATAAGATAAATTTTTTTCCATTTTTTAGGAAAAACAAAAAGTGCAAACAGAAGCGGAACTATAAAATGTAAGCCATAATGAATGCTAAATTTTACCATAAAGAAGATCTAAAAATAGCTAACAGCATTAGGGCCTTCCATAAAGAGTAAGTCTAAAATAGAAAGGTTTGGTATAAAACCATGTTTGTCATCAAACATTTGTACGTACACATCAGTTACATGACTGGGTTGCTGCTTTCTTTCTGCCAAAAATCGAAAGTCATTTTCTTTTTGGTCTGCAATATATTCTGATGTAGTTTGATAACTAGCATCAATTTGTAAAGCATCTGCAATAAAGAGAAAAGTATCGATATTTAAGTCTTGTAAATAAGTATACTTTTTCCCAAAAATAGGTGCAATGTCGTCTTCAAAAAATTCAAAATAAGGAGAAGTTCTATACGCAGTTTGTATGGATTTAAAGTGTTGGTCTTGCCAAGGAAAACTGTTTTCAATCAACGTATCTTTGGTTTTTTTTCTTCCAGACTTAACGTGATGCTTTACAGGTACACTTAAAAGTTGCTTTCCATTACCATTATAGATGTAGCATCTGTTTCTATAGCTTTGCTTTTGAAAATTATCTTCCATTTCAAAAGTTAAACCATTTGTTGCTTTATAGATTTCTGCATATTGAGAAATTGGCGAGAAATAAGTTGGTATAAATAATGCCATAATTAACTTTTAGCTTTCTTTTTGCCTTTAAAGTAACTCCAGCCTATATAAAGAGCAATTAATGCAAATACAAAATACCTATAAGAAACAGGTTCTCCATCTCCACCAACGGTTGTAAACATTCTGTCCCAACGTATAGAATCTAATCTTGCTTTAGAAAAGAAGGGAGTGTTAGGGTCCCAACTTAACCAAATCATAACTGGTTTTCCTAACACGTGGTCAAAAGGAACATATCCCCAATAACGTGCGTCTAAAGAATTATGTCTGTTGTCTCCTACCAAGAAATAATAATCTTGTTTAAAAGTATAGCTATCTGCTTTTTTTCCATTTATAAAAATATCATCACCATTTACAACAAGATCGTTGTTTTCATAATTTTTTATGATTTGTTCGTAAAATGGTAGAGAGTTTTTATCTAATTTAACAGTAGCACCAGCTTTAGGAATGTATATTGGACCAAAGTTATCCTGACTCCAATTTAAACTTTTTACATGAGGAAATATAGCATCATCAGCATCGTGATTTATTTTTGTTACAGAAGCTGTTAATGGATATTTTTTAAGCCTTACAACTTCTTCTTCAGTAAGGTTTATATTTATTTTATTCTCTACAGATTTCATTTTTAAACGCTGTGCTAGCTGTGGATTTACGCCTCCAGCAACTTCAGTATAAAGCGAATCTTGACCAATTTTAGTTAATGCACCATTTTGTTTAATAGCTTCTTGTACTCTTTTATCCTCCCAATACTCCGTAAGTATTTTGTACACTCCAGTTCTTTCTTTATCTAGAAGAAACTTTGGATATGTGCTTTGAGAAATAGGTTCTTTGCATTCATACGTATAGTAAAATTGCAGTTTAGCTCTATAAGGTAGTTCGTTTTTCATTCCATTGATATAGAAATACCCATCTCGCATTTCAAGAGAATCGCCAGCAATACCAACACTACGTTTTACGTAATTTGTTTTTTTATCTACAGGTTTGTAGGTGAATTTTCCAGAAGTATCTCCCCACATTGTAGCTAAAGAATCTGCAGGCCAGTTAAAACAAACAATATCGTTATTCTTTATTTTTTGAAAACCAGGCAATCTTAAGTACGGTAGAGAAAGTTTATTTTTCCAAGAAGTTTTATACTTTTCTTCATTGTCTTCACTTAAAAAAGATTTCCCTAAAAATGGTAAGGTATCATGAACCATAGGTGCAGCAACTACCGTAGATGGTACTCTTGCTCCGTAATGAAATTTACTTACAAATAAATAATCTCCAACCAATAATGATTTTTCTAAAGAAGAAGTTGGTATGGTAAATGGTTGCATAAAGTATGTATGTACTAATGTGGCAGCAATTATTGCAAAAGTTATAGAGCTTATCCATTCTCCGAGCTCAGATCTAGGTTTAAGACTTCTGTCTGCATTATAATTAGGCTCGGTTTTGTAGTTTATGTAAAAAATATAAAAGCCTAAAGTTATGATAACGAGAAGGGAATCTATTTTTTTATAAAAACCAAAAGTTCTAATGGTTTCTATCCAAATAACTGGAAACATTAATAGATTTACAATAGGTATAAAAAGTAAAACAATCCACCATTTAGGTCTATTAATCATTTGCATTAAAATAATTCCATTATATATTGGTATGGCTGCTTCCCAAGCTTTTCTGCCTGCTTTTACATAAAGTTTCCAGGTACCAAGAAAGTGAATAAGTTGTATAACTAGAAAGAAGATAAACCACTGTGTAAATGTCATAAGTTATATTTTTAAATCGTTTTTAAAACGAATGTAGTTCTTTGATATAGGGCTGCAAAATAGCAAAAATGTTACATTTTTTAACCGATGTTTAACACATCTTTCATGCTAAAAACACCTTGTTTACCAACAAGCCATTCTGCAGCAATAACAGCACCAAGAGCAAACCCTTTTCTATTGTGTGCAGTATGCTTAATTTCAATATCATCTACTAAAGAGTTGTAAGTGATGCTATGTGTTCCAGGCACTTCAGGAATTCTTTTCGCTACTATAGGAATGGATTCTTTTGATGCGCTTTCGTTAAGTTGCCACTTTTTTTTATCTGAATTTTCAATGATGTCCTCTGCTAGAGTTATTGCAGTTCCACTTGGAGCGTCTAATTTTTTTGTATGATGAATTTCTTCCATAGCAACAGAGTATTCATTTCTTCCACGCATTAATTTAGATAACTGCTTGTTAAGTTCAAAAAACAAATTAACGCCTACACTAAAGTTAGAAGCATAAATAAAGGCGCCCTTATATTTTTCGCATAAATTTACAGCTTCTTGGTAATTTTCTAACCATCCAGTAGTTCCAGATACAACAGGCACACTATTTTTAAAGCAGTTCGTTATGTTGTTAAAGGCTGCACTAGGCAAGCTAAAGTCAATAGCTACATCAGCAATATTTAGATCAACTTTTTCTTCTGTGTTTTTTTTTATTACAATGGTATGCCCTCTAGAAATAGCTATTTTTTCAATTTCTTTACCCATTCTACCATATCCTAATAATGCTATGTTCATTTTAAAATGTTAAGTTTAATTTTAATCCAAGTGTTGCTGTATTTATTGTAAAAGGATCTTGAATAATTGTTGGGGTTAGTGTTAAGCTATCGTCTGTATTAAACTGAATTAAATGTGCATTAACACTGGCTTCTACTATTTGTAAAATATATAAAACCACTCCAGTTAATAAAGACATATCTCTATTTTCTCTGGTTTGTTCTTGTGCTCTTTCAAGTGTTTCTAACGATACTATTTCAGAGCCATCATCTCTTGTAAACTCGTCTTGTAATCCTGCTCGTCGTAAACGATAGGCGCGTCTAAAACGCTTGTACTCGTTATTGTTTAGTTGATGGTAATAAGCAGGTATCGCTAATGCTCCCCAAACTATAGGAGCTTTCCAGTAACGTTTGTTATAGATTTGTCCTAGACCTGGAAAAATTGCGGAGTAAAAAGCTGCTCTTGAAGGTCTTAATGGGTCATAGATTCCGTCTTGAAATTTTAACTTTCCCTTAATTTTTAGGTCTTTTAGGGTTGTTGTTTTTTCTACAGTACTAGTATCTTTCTTTTTTTCTTCTTGTGCCATAAAGGGTACAAACGGAAAAAAAAGAATATATAGAAATATGATTTTTTTAGGAAACACCCTATTTTAATAAGTTTTTTATTCTATTAAAATCTTCTTCAGAATGAAAAGGAATTACTATTTTCCCTTTTCCTTTAGTACCGACAGAAATATCAATTTTATGCCCAAAAAAATCACTAAATTCCTGTTTACTATTTTTAATAAAAGAAGGAATGGTTTTTCTTTTTGCTTTGGTTTTTGGGCCAGATTTTAAGCTTTTTACTAAATCTTCTGTTTGGCGAACAGACAATTTATCTCTAAGAATCTTTTCATAAATGGCTAATTGATCTTCTGTATTTTCAACGTTTATCATTGCCCTTCCATGTCCCATAGAAATAAAACCATCTCGCATTCCTGTTTGTAAGATAGGGTCTAATTTTAGTAGGCGAAGGTAATTTGTAACCGTAGATCTTTTTTTACCAACGCGTACACTTAATTCTTCTTGTGTTAGCTGAATTTCGTCAATTAATCGTTGGTAAGACAAAGCAACTTCTATAGGATCTAAATTTTTACGTTGAATGTTTTCTACCAATGCCATTTCTAGCATTTCTTGGTCGTTGGCAATTCTTATGTAAGCTGGTATGGTGGTATTGCCTATTAGTTTGGATGCTCTAAACCTACGTTCACCAGAAACAAGTTGAAAAGAGTTTCCTTTTAATTTTCTTACAGTAATTGGTTGTATAACTCCTAACTCTTTTATAGAGCTTGCTAATTCACGTAAAGCTTCTTCATCGAAATAAGTTCTAGGCTGGTAAGGGTTTACATCTATAGAATCTAATTCTATTTCTATAATATTACCGACTACTATATCTGCATTTTTGTCTGTTGCAGAGTTTATATTAGAAGATTCTTTTAATAGAGCAGATAACCCTCTTCCTAAAGCTTGTTTCTTTGTTGCTTTTGCCATTTACGAATTCTTTTTTAAGATTTCTTGTGCCAAATTTAAGTAATTTACAGCACCTTTACTAGTGGCATCATATGCAATAATACTTTCTCCATAACTTGGTGCTTCTCCTAAACGTGTATTTCTTCTAATAATTGTATTAAACACCATAGATGAAAAATGTTTTCTAACTTCTTCTACAACTTGATTTGAAAGTCGTAAGCGTGAGTCGAACATTGTTAGTAAAAGTCCTTCTATATCTAATTCTGCATTGTGAATATTTTGAACGCTTTTAATGGTATTTAAAAGTTTTCCTAAACCTTCTAAAGCAAAATATTCACATTGTATTGGAATGATAACAGAATCTGCTGCAACTAAAGAGTTTAGAGTTATTAAACCTAAAGAAGGAGCACAGTCTATTAAAATAAAATCATAATCTTCCTTTATTTCTTCTAAAGAAGCTTTTAACATATATTCTCTATCAGATTTATCTACCAATTCTATTTCAATTGCAACTAAATCTATATGTGCAGGAATTATGTCTACATTAGGTGAACTTGTGCTGGTTATTGCGTCTTTAGCAGAAATGGTGTGTTCTAAAACTTGATAAGTTCCATTCGTAACATTATCTATATCAATACCTAAACCAGAAGATGCATTTGCTTGTGGATCTGCGTCTACCAGTAAAACTTTCTTTTCTAAAACCCCTAAAGAAGCTGCAAGGTTAACACTTGTGGTTGTTTTTCCAACTCCTCCTTTTTGGTTTGCAATGGCAATAATTTTACTCATTAATTATGGCTGTTTAATTAGAGTAAAAGTACATTTTTTTCTGTTTTTTAAAGTTTAAAGATGTTAACAATACTATAAAATTGTAAGACACACAATATCAATTGGATATGTTATTTAAGTGTTAGTTTTTAAACAATTGAAAAATAGATTTTTATAACTTGTTTTTATTCTTTAATTGGTATGCTTTTTAAAGTTTCTAAAAGTAAATTCCAAAATTTTTGGCTAGATGAAATTTGGGCTCTTTCATCTGGTGAATGGGCACCTTTAATGTTTGGACCAAAAGAAATCATGTCCATATTTGGGTAATGTTGCCCAAGAATTCCGCATTCTAAACCAGCATGACAAGCAGCAATTTTAGGTTTACTAGCAAATAATTTTACGTAGGTTTCTTCTAAAACTTTTAGAATAGGTGAATTCATATTTGGTAACCACCCAGGATAATCTCCTGAAAAGTCTACTTTAAATCCTGCAAGTTCAAGACCGCTTAAAATTGCATTGGATAAATCTTTTTTATTAGTTTCTGAGGAAGATCTTGTAAGACATAGAATTGTAATATTACCTTCACCAACACTTACTTTTGCGATATTGTTAGAAGTTTCAACCAAATCTGCAACATCAGGACTCATTCTATATACACCATTATGAGTCGAATAAATTGCTTTTAATAGTTGCTCTTGTGTTTTTTTGTCTAAGACATTAGTAATTGAATTTGTTTTTCTAATAAAGATTTTAAGATTTGGTTCTAGAGTTAAAAACTCTTTTTTTATTGCTTCTGCTTCTTGCAAAAGAATTGTTGAAAATTCTTTTTCATCATTTTTAGAAATTGAAATTGTTGCATGACTTTCTCTAGGAATTGCATTACGCAAACTGCCACCGTTAATTGTTGATATGGCCATTTCTAAATGGTTAGATACAAATAACAAACGGTTCATTATTTTGTTCGCATTTCCGAGACCTTTGATAATATCCATTCCAGAATGCCCTCCTTGTAGTCCTGTAACAAAGATTTCATAACCAACTGTGTTTTTTGGTGTCTCTAAAGGAGTGTAATTTTTAGTAGCAGTAATATCTACACCACCTGCACAACCAATACCAATTTCATCATCTTCTTCGGTATCTAGATTTAATAAGATTTCACCTGTTAATACATCTGATTGAAGTTTTTTAGCGCCTGTCATTCCAGTTTCTTCGTCTATGGTAAACAAAGCTTCTATTGCAGGATGTACAATGTCTTTAGAAGACAAAACAGCCATAATTGCTGCAACTCCTAATCCGTTATCAGCACCTAACGTGGTTCCTTTTGCTTTTACCCAATCATCTTCTACATACATTTCTATGCCTTGGGTTTCAAAATCGAAAACAGTATCGTTATTTTTTTGATGTACCATGTCTAAATGCCCTTGCATAACAATAGTTTTTCTGTTTTCCATTCCTTTTGTAGCAGGTTTTTTAATGAGAACATTACCTATTGCATCTACTGTTGTTTCTAATTTTAATTGCGTACCAAAGTCTACCATAAATTGAATGATTCTTTCTTCTTTTTTTGAAGGTCTTGGTATTGCATTTAAATCTGCAAAATGATTCCAAAGTATTTTAGGTTCTATGTCTCTTAGGGTATTGCTCATTTTTATTTTTTTTATTTTTTAAAATTACTTAAAATATAGTCTAAAAAAAAGCCTTCTTAAGTAGAAGGCATTTTTCATTTTTAATTAATTTCTAAAACAACTTGATTTATTTTTTTTCGAACTTTTTTTAAGTCTTTCATATAATCGTCAGAAGCTCTGTAACCAACTGGCATAACAAGAACAGAAGTTAAGTTCTTTTCTTCTAGATTTAGTATTTCATCAAAATTAACAGGATCAAATCCTTCCATAGGACAAGAGTCAATTTCTTCTATACCACATACAGTAAGTAGATTTCCTAATGCTAAATATGCTTGGTTTTTATTCCACTGGTAGATGTTTTCCTTTGTCATCTTTTCAACTTCTTTACTTAAGAAACTTTTAAACGGATTAATAATTTCATCAGAGGTATTTCTAATTTCCTGCACTCTTTTAAAGTATTCTTCTACTTCATTTATACCAAATTCCTTTTGTACACAAAAAACAAGTAAATGCGAAGCATCTGCTACTTGGGTTTGATTCCAAGCATGAGGTACCAATTTGTTTTGAAGCTCTTTATTTTTTATAACCAATAATTTTACAGGTTGTAAACCGTAAGAGCTTGCGCTTAAGTTAAAAGCTTCTTTTAAAATTTCTATTTTATCTTTAGATAGTTCTTTTGTTGGATCGAACTTTTTAACTGCATATCGCCATTGTAATCCTTCTATTGTACTTTTCATTTTCAGTTTTTATGTGAATTCAAGAGCAAAATTAATTCTAATCTAAATCTAGTAACTATAACCTGTATATATAAATCTTATTGTTCTATAAGTTTTTGTAAATTGTGAAAAAAAATTGATGAAAGAAGAATTTCTATATTATTTATGGGGCCATAAGTTAATTGCCAATTATGACCTAATAACTACAACAAAAGAACAAATTTCTATCGTAAAAACTGGGTTAAGAAATACGAATGAAGGTCCAGATTTTTTAGAAGCACAAATAAAAATTGGTAATAAACTTTGGGCAGGACACGTAGAAATGCATGTAAAAGCATCTGACTGGTACTTGCATAAACATGAAGAAGACGTTAATTACGACCCTGTAATTTTACATGTTGTCTGGGAAAAAGATGCTGCTATTTATACAAAAACTAACGAAGAGATTCCTACCTTAGAGTTACAGCATTTTATTTCTAAAGATTTGGTTAACACATACAAATCTTTAATGCAAAGCAAGAAGAAATGGATACCTTGCCAAGATTCTATTAGGCAAATAGATCCTTTTATTGTATCTAATTGGAAAGAAAGATTATTTTTTGAACGATTAGAAAATAAGTCAAATAATATCAAGGCTAGTTTAGAAGCGTCTCAAAACAACTACGAAGCTATTTTAGTAAGTTACATAGCTAAATATTTTGGTACCAAAACCAATGCAGATGCTTTTTATAATCTTTTACAATCTTTTGATTTTAGTATCGTAAAGAAAGTACGTTTTGATTTAAAACAAATAGAGGCAATTCTCTTTGGGCAATCTGGTTTATTAAACAATACTTATGAGGAACCTTATTTTAACGAATTGAAAAAAGAATACGAGTATTTATCGTATAAGTTTAATTTACAACCTATGCTTGGCAATCAATTTCAGTTTTTTAGAATGCGACCAACAAACTTTCCTACCATTAGATTGGCGCAATTAGCAGCATTACTCTATAAACATCAGCATTTATTTTCTGAATTAATAAAAATTGATTCATTACAAGATTTTTATACCTTTTTTAAGGTAGAAACAAGTTCTTTTTGGCATACGCATTATACATTTTCTAGTACTTCTAAATGGTCTAAAAAACAGTTAACAAAAGCCTTTATAGATATTTTAATAATTAATGCAATTTTACCTTTAAAATTAGTGTATCTAAAAAACCAAGGAAAGCCTTTTCAAGAAGAAATTCTCTTTATTTCTCAACAATTGAAATCAGAAAAAAACAGTATTATAACTAACTATTCTGAACTTGGATTAGCATCTAATAATGCAATGGATTCTCAGGCTTTAATAGAGTTAAAAAACAACTATTGCACAAAGAAACAGTGTTTACATTGTGCAATAGGATTACAAATTATTAAGTCTTAATACTTTATTTTGGATCTAAGATATTCTTGATTCTTGCCAAACAGTCAGAATAATGGTACTTGCTTATTCTGTTTATTTTTCTGTTTTTAGCAATGGTTAATTGAAAGTTTAATGCCTCTAATTCTCCTCTAATTATTGATTGAACATCAGAGTTTTTACTAGCGCTAGAATTCATTAATGTTTCCATTCTGCTAATAAAAGATTTTTGCAAATTTCTTCTGTGAACATCTACGTTAGACAGGTAATTTGCTTCCGAAAAAATAAGATTACGTAAGTCACGCATCATATTTAAAGCAGTGTAAGTCTTTTTATTTACAATTTCTGCATCTATCATACGCTCTAATCTAGATAAATTCATTAAAGAATATAAATGTCTATTTTGAAGACTTAACATTCTTTGCGTATAACCACTTTCGTCAATATTAGATAAGATGGCAGGATCTAACAACCATTTTTGTGTTTTAAATGCATTTTTGCCTAACCAAAGTAATGCTTCTCTTTGTTTTTCTCTAGAAACTACTTGATATACATTACCTTCTTGAGAAGGGTTTTTGTTAATTTCATATACCCCGCCAATATTACCTGCAACATGCCCTACATATCTGCTCCAAACGCCTAAAAGTTCACCATATAACTCAGATAAATCTTCGTAATTATTGGTTTGTGAAGAAGTCCACTCAGGAAGATTTTTTGCAACAATTTTAAGGTTTTTCATTCCGTAAGTAGATGCTTTTACTTGGTCGTTTCCAATTCCTTCTGTTTGTGCTGATGGGTCAAAACGTTGTGCACCAAACCTATAAATAGGATCTCCGTTTTTACTTTCAATCCATTTATTTAAAGTTTTTACTTCTTCTTCTGGAGACTTAGCTTCAGGAATAACACGATATCCCCAATTGATAGCATAGTGGTCATATGGCCCTAATTGTCTTATAAATCTTACATTTTTATCTTCAGGCTGAGCCACATAATTGTATCTAGCATAATCCATAATGGTTGCAGCAATACCATATTTTTGGGTAAATTTTCCAGAACGTAAAGAATCTACAGGATAAGCAAAACTAGCAGCCATGTTATGAGGTAAACCTAATGCATGACCAACTTCATGCGCTATTACCATTCGCATCATTTCTCCAATTTCTTCATCTGGCGTGTCTAAAGTTCTAGCAGAAGGGTTTGCTGCACCAGTTTCTAATAAATATCTATTTCTGTACGAACGTAGATGGTTGTGGTACCAAATAATATCGCTTTCTAGAATTTCACCAGTTCTTGGATCAGAAACAGAAGGTCCTGTTGCGTTTCTTGTTGTACTTGCAACATACCTTATAGAAGAATACCTAACATCTTCCATGCTAAATTCTGGATCTTCTTCTTTTGATGGCGGATATTTAGCCATAATTGCATTTTTAAAACCTGCAGTTTCAAAAACCTTTTGCCAATCGTCTACACCTTGTTTGATGTATTTTCTTAACTTTTCTGGAGTTCCAGGATCTAAATAATATACAATTGGTTTTTTTGGTTCTACTAATTCGCCTCTTTTGTAGGCTTCCATGTCTTTAGGTTCCAAACGCCAACGTCTAATGTATCTTTTTGCATCTGCTTTAAGTGCTTCAGAGCCATAATCTATATTTCCTAAAGAAAAATAACCCACTCTTTTGTCATATAATCTAGGCATCATTTTATCTTCAGGCAATACAATCATAGATTGATTTACACGAATTGTTATTGTTCCTGTATTAAAATTACTAGGAGGAGTAGCTGCATCAAAAGTGAAATCTTGCACCACTTCAATATTTTCTGGGTAGCTCTTAATACTATTGATAAAACTTCTACTAGGATCTAATCTTCTAACCTTGTATCTAGAACGGTAACTTGAAGGTAGAGGAGAGATTGCTTTTACATCAGACGTAAAAAACTTAGTAACGTCTATAACCACTGCTGTAGAATCTGTATTCTGAGTTTTGATATCAAAAGCATAAATTACAGGTTCTAAATTATTAGCTTTTACAGATTTATAAATAGGTAATTCTTCGTCTGCAACAGCATTGTACGATTTTACTTTAAGTAAAATTTTGTTTTGGAATTCTTCCCACACAACAACTTGTGTATTAACTTTAGAGCCAGCATTTACATATCCACCCCCTAAACCAGAAGGAATATCTTTAATACGGGTAACTAAAAGCATTTCTTTTCCAAAGTGCGTTTTTGGAATTTCGTACATGTATTTGTTGTTTGCATGATGTACTTTAAAAAGGCCATCGTCTGTTTTTGTTTTACTATTTACAAAATCAGCATATTTTGGTCCTGATTTCTTTTTAGGTTTTGGTGCAGGTTGCTCTACTTTCGATTTTTTCTTCGATTTTCTTCTTTGAGCTTCTGTGGATGTAGAAAAGCCGATTGTAAAAATCAGCAACAAGAGTAGTGTTTTTTTCATTGGAAAGTTTCGTTTTTTAAAATCTGCCCTAAATTAAGAAATTGAATAAAGTTAATACTTGAGTTTATGTTAAAAAAAAACAAAAGCCCAAACATTTAAGTTTGGGCTTTTAATTAAATTATGCTTTATTTTAGTTATATAAACCTTTGAACTTCTGAGGGTTTACTTCGTTCATTATTTCATAAACTTTTTCAAAAATGTCTTCTGTAGAAGGTTTCGAGAAATAGTCGCCATCAGTACCATAAGCAGGTCTATGAGCTTTAGCTGTTAAAGTAGATGGTTGACTATCTAAAAATTTGTATCCTTCTTGGACTTCTACAATTTGTTGCAAAATATATGCAGATGCACCACCAGGAACGTCTTCATCTACAACTAAAAGACGGTTTGTTTTTGCTAAACTTTTTACACAATCATGATTTAAATCGAAAGGTAAAATACTTTGTGCATCAATAATTTCTGCGTCAATACCAACTTGAAGCAATTCTTTCGCAGCTTCTTCTACAAGGCGTAAAGTAGAACCATAAGAAACTATGGTTATATCTGTTCCTTCTTTTATGGTTTCTGTAATACCAATAGGGGTTTTAAATTCACCTAAATTTGTAGGTAATTCTTCTTTTAAACGATAGCCATTTAAACATTCTATTACTAAAGCAGGATCATCACCTTCTAATAAAGTATTATAAAAACCAGCAGCTTTTGTCATATTTCTAGGAACCAAAACATGCATACCTCTAACATTATTTATGATGCCAGCAATTGGAGAGCCTGCATGCCAGATACCTTCTAAACGATGCCCTCTTGTTCTTACAATAACAGGTGCTTTTTGTTTACCAAAACTTCTGTAACGTAAACTAGCTAAATCGTCACTCATAATTTGAAGTGCGTATAGCAGGTAATCTAAATACTGTATTTCTGCAATTGGGCGTAAGCCTCTCATTGCCATTCCAATACCTTGTCCTAAAATTGTTGCTTCTCTAATTCCAGTATCTGAAACTCTAATTTCACCGTATTTATCTTGAAGACCTTCTAACCCTTGGTTTACATCTCCAATAAAGCCAGCATCTTCTCCAAAAATTAAGACGTTGTCGTGTTTTTTTAGTATTGCATCAAAGTTATCTCTAACTATAATTCTAGCATCTACAATTTCTTTTTCAGCATCATATTCTGGAGCTACAGGTTTTGTGTGTAGCACGTTAGAATTAGATTCGTTCATTAAGTGTGTAGAATATTTACCGTAAGCAACTTCGTTATTTTCTTTGATAAAATTTTGAAGTACCTTTTTTTCTGCAAAATCTTCGTCGCGAAGTAACCATAAACATTTTCTTGCTGTTGACACAACATCTTTTCTATTAGGTTCTTTGATGTTCGCTAAATCGTTTTTATGTTTGGTAATAAAAGAACCATTTGCACTTTTTTCTGCAACTTTTTCTAAAATTTGAATTGCTTTAACTTGCTCTTCTTTTATTTCATTTAAGAAAGCATTCCAAGCATTTCTTTTAGCAGTACTAACTTCTTTTTTTATTGCTTTGTCTAAGTTTGTAAGCTCTTCTTCAGACTCTACAAAACGTAATACTTCGCCTTCTTCTGTTTCTAACTCAAAGTCTAGAATCCAGTTCCGCATTTTACTAAGACAGTCATGCTCTCTTTCCCACTGTAATCTGTCTTCATCTTTGTATCTTTCATGAGAGCCAGATGTAGAATGCCCTTGAGGTTGTGTTAATTCTTTAACATGAATTAGTACAGGAACATGTTCTTCTCTTGCAATTTTAGCAGCTTTTTGGTAAACATCCATTAACTGAACGTAATCCCAGCCATTTACCACAAAAATTTCATAACCTTCGTTGTCTTTATCTCTTTGGAATCCTTTTAAAATTTCAGAGATATTTTCTTTTGTTGTTTGGTGTCTTGCGTGTACAGAAATACCATATTCATCATCCCAAACACTCATTACCATTGGTACTTGTAAAACACCTGCAGCATTAATTGTTTCAAAAAATAAGCCTTCGCTTGTACTTGCGTTACCAATTGTTCCCCAAGCAACTTCGTTACCATTTTTTGAAAAATTGGTGTAATTTTGCACTTGTTTTTCGTTTCTGTATACTTTAGATGCTTGTGCTAAACCTAATAGTCTTGGCATTTGCCCTGCAGTTGGTGATATATCTGCGCTTGAATTATATTGTTCTGTTAGATTTTTCCAGCTTCCATCTTCATTTAAACTGTGTGTTGCAAAGTGGCCACCCATTTGTCTTCCAGCGGACATAGGATCTGCTTTAATATCTGTGTGTGCATAAAGACCGGCAAAAAATTGTTGCGCTGTTAATTCGCCAATTGCCATCATAAAGGTTTGGTCTCTGTAATATCCAGATCTAAAGTCACCTTTTTGAAAAGCTTTTGCCATTGCAAGTTGAGGTACTTCTTTTCCATCTCCAAAAATACCAAATTTAGCTTTTCCTGTTAGTACTTCTCTTCTTCCAAGAAGACTACATTCTCTACTTATTTTAGCAATACGGTAATCTTTTAACACTTCTTTTTTGAAATCATTAAAAGATAAGTCTTGCTGTTTTAAAGTTTCTAATTGTTCTGACATAGCTATGCAATATTAAGAATTGCAAAGATAGTTTTTTTAGTTGATATTTAAAAATATTAAAAATAATTAGGAATATGTTAACAAAACGATAAATAACTGCTCGTTTGTTAGTAATATCACAAAAAACAGGAAAAGTGTTTAATTTAAAAAACGCCTCTTCTTACAAAGTTAAAAATGGCACGTAAATCTGCTGTAAATGTAAAGCGAATTCTTTCTGCATAGTTGTTTTGTGCTATTTCCCAACCATTATTGGAGTAAAAAGGAAAGTAAACTTCAAGTATGTTATGCACAAAATTAAATCGAATTCCGCTATTGTAAGCAAAATATAATGGATTGTAAGAGCTTTTTAGAAACGCAACATCGTTATACAGCTCTACCCATCTCCATAAACCAATACTAGAGTTAAAAGAAACCATATAGTCATTGGCAAAACGTGTTGGTAAAACAGATTTAAAACCACCCTCTGCAATAATAAATTGCTGGCTAAAGAGACCAGACGCTTCAGATCTACCAAAATATCGTAATTCAAATAAATAATCATTTGCTCTGTCTAAACCAAAACTAAAATAATTTCCAGTAGTGTTGTTATTTAAAAATGCACCTGCAAATAATCTGAAGTCTAATTGTGTATTAGAGTCTGTTAAAGATCGGAAACGGATATCTGCAGAGATTTTAGAAAAATCTTTAGCGTATTCAAAACTGTATCTATATCTAATTTCCTTAATAATGTCTGGATTAACATAGTTGTAGCTTAAGTTAAAAACAGTATACCTATCTTCAGGAGTTATTACTTGTCCTTCAGGAATTTCTTTATCTATGTTTACCAATTTAGCCGTAAAACCTTGGTAGGTTGCGTCTCTTAAGTTTTTTCGTTTAAATTCTAAGTTTACGTAGGGAATAAAAGATCGGTAAGCCAGGTTTGGTGCATAGTCTAATGTGCGTCCGCTAACACCATAAGCTATTTTATAAATTTTGGTATCTTCAAAGTATTGGTTGTATAGAATATTGAAGGAACCTAAAAAAGTTCTACTTTTTGTAGCATATAGAGGTGTAATACCAAATTCTAAATTTCTCTTAATTAGAGGTTTGTTTGCTATTTCTGTGCCAAGAATTAATCCATTATAAAAATTGTAAAGTACCTGTGGCCTGTAAAATAATTGGTTGTAAGATGGGTCTTGAACATCTTTAATAAGTGTAAACTTAAGTGGTTTGTTAAAGATTTTCTTTTTTAAAGATGTAAAATTATCAAGGGTATTGTGTTCTGGATAGAGATTTTCGTAATTCAGTGCAATTCTATCATAGTCTCCATTTGGAATGGTAATTTCTTTTTTATCTCTAACATTATCGTACCATTTTTTATATTTAATTTCCTTTCCTTTTAAAGCATACAAAGAAATAGGGCTAGTTGTGTTTCTCTTGTTTCTAACAGTTACTTTTAAGCTGTCTTTTTCTTTTACAATTTCATCTATAGTATGATCTATTTTTTTATTGGTGTTTACAAATTCTTCAAAAAACCAATCTAAATTTTTTGAGGTGTTAGTTTGTAAGATTTCTCTAAAATTTTTGCTAGACGATATTTGTAACGCGTTTTTTTGGTAAAATTCTTCTAAAGACCTATTTAAAATACTATCTCCTAAATAATCTTTTAAGTATCTAAAGCCTAAACCAGCTTTATATTTGTTTACTACTTTTTTGTTAAAGTTAGATAAAGAATCTACTGGAGTTGTTAATGCTTGATCTAAGAATTTCCTAGATATATATTGATATGCTAAAGGGTATTTGTCATTAAAATCTAATTTGGATAAGTTGTAGCTTTTTAAAAACCAATTGTCTGCATACTTTCCTAGTAGTTTTGTATTTGGATAAAAAGTTTCTAAATACTCTATTTTAAGATAATTTAGAATTCCGTCTAACAACCAGTAATCTTTTCTTTTATTAAGAAAAAGGGTGTTTTGAATATATTTTTTAGCCAATGCTTTAAACATGGTAATTTCCCAATTAAAATCTTTGGGAAATGGTTGAATGAAATCTGGTAGTTGGCTTAATCCATAAATAGGATCTTTTTTTTGGGTAATATCATCTATATAAATTTCTTTATGAGGATAATTCCCTAAATACTTTTTAATAAATCTTAGTTCTTTGCTAAGTATGTTTGTAGTTTCTTCATAATTTAAAGTTTTTGGTATAACATCTGTATAAATATTTATCTCTTTGGTTTTAAAAGTTTTTAATTTTTTAGACGTATTAATACTCAGGTAGATGTCGCTTTTATTTTTTGCAACTAAATAATAATTTTTCTTATCTGTTGTTTTAGTTAGGTACTGGTAAATATTACTTTCTAACACAAAATTTTTAGGAATACTAATTTCTATTTTAAAGTCAGTTGGGTTTTCGAATAAATCGTCTAAGTTGAGATTACTCATAAGTTGCCAGCCCTTTTTGTAAACAGCAGGTGTAAGGTACCAATATCTTAAATGATAGCCTTCTTTAGTCTTACCGTATTTGGTAAATTTAGCATTGGGAATTTTAACCAAATAGGTTGCAGAAATTGTTACGCTATCTCTTGGTTGTAAAGGGGTCTCTAAAGGTACTCTTATAATATCTTTTTGTCCTGCAAGTACTTCATAATTTATCTCTTTATAGTTAATGCTAAGGTTGTTTATTTTAGAAAAACCGAGATCTTCTTCCTTTGCAAAAAATAAGTCTTTTCTAAAGTTTTTTACAAATCGTTTGCCAAGAGGGGTGTTTCTGTCTTTAAAACTGTTGGGCCAATTATGAAAGTAAATTTCATTTAAATTTACATTAGACGTGTTGTAATAAATAACTTCTTGTTGAATTAAGAGTTCGTCTTTTTCGCTATTAAAAACAGCCTTCATTGTTAATTTATTTTGTTGGGTAAAGCCAACAAAACTAATAGTGTATAAAACAATAAAAAGAACTAATCTTCTCAAGTTATATTTTTATGAATTTTAAAGCTTTAAATGTATCAATTTTAATGTAATATAAGCCTTTTGCAAGAAAACTTGTATCAATATTTAAATTGGATGTAGTAACATCTTTCTTTAAAATAACGTTTTGTCCTAGCTGATTTATTATGTTTATACTGGTAACAGGTTTTTTTAGGTTTAATTGTAAGGTGTTGCTAACTACCGTAGATAGGAGCGTGGCGTTTTCTGAAAAAATATTTGTGGATAGCGTATTTTCTGGCGTTTCCATTTCCATTACAATTGGCAAATGATCGCTAAAAAAGTAAAGTGCTTCTCGTAATTCTTGCGAATACGTTCCTGTACAGTTTTCATCTATAACTGCACCATTGTAGCAATTTGCATTATTTCCAATGGTTTTATAACTGCCTTCTACATAATAAAGAGAAGAGCTTGTTGTAAAATTTTCAGAGAACATTATAAAGTCAAACCTGTCATCCATTCCTCCACCAGAACCATCGTCTAAAGAGCTAGTTCTCGTAGATTGTGAATGCACATCTGCAAACGACTCATTATTCCAAAAAAAGGTTCTATCATAATCTGCATCAAAATAATCTCTTCCATCGTTAGGAAAATCTGGACAAAGTCTATTTATAGGATCTATAATCTTTATAGGATTTAAATTGTCTATAATTGCTTGAAAACCTTCTTCATTGCTAGTGTAAAAATTAAAATCTCCAGCAAAAATAACATGCCT
>CAYZDK010000024.1:0-39504 GCA_964477255.1 uncultured Polaribacter sp. | reverse complement strand
ATGATTTTACAGTTCTTTAGAAACCCTAAGAGAATTACAAAAGAAGATAATTCTAAGATTATTGCACCAGTAGACGGAAAAGTTGTGGTAATAGAAGAGGTAGAAGAAACCGAGTATTTTAAAGATACTAGATTGCAAATTTCTATTTTTATGTCGCCCATAAATGTGCATGTAACTAGATATGCACTTGGTGGTATAGTAAAGTATAGCAAATATCATCCAGGAAAATATTTGGTTGCTTGGCACCCAAAATCTTCAACAGAAAATGAAAGAACAACTGTTGTGGTAGAAAATAAAGATTTCGGAAAAGTTCTTTATAGACAAATTGCAGGAGCATTAGCTAAGCGAATTGTAAATTATGCAAAAGAAGGAGATACAGTAACACAAGGTAGTGATGCTGGTTTTATTAAATTTGGCTCTAGAGTAGATCTTTTTCTGCCTGTAGGAACAAAAGTAAATGTTAAGTTAGGAGATAAAGTAAAAGGAGGTGTCCAAATTGTCGCAGAAAAATAAAGACAATGTGCTTCTAAATAAAGAGTTTGCTTTAGCCTTTGAAGAAATATCGAAACTAGAGAAAAAAGTAGCACCAGATGTCATGTTAAAGTTTTATGCTTATTATAAGCAAGCAACTTTGGGTGATGGTTCATCAATCAACAAAAACGACGACCTTAAAAGTGCCTTCAAGGTAAATGCTTGGATGCAACTAGAAGGAATGACTATTGAGCAAGCAAAAAAAGAGTATATTAAACTAGCAAGTGAAATTTTAATTAAAATTAATGAAGAAAATGACTAAAAAAAGATTTTTATTATTAGCATTAGTTTCTACTTTTTTAATTTCTTGTAATTCAGGAAACAAAGAAACTAAAGAAGAATCTAAAGAAGAAGTTAAGAAAAGCACAGCACCATTTATGGTAGCGAATGCAAATAACGATATTAAGTTTATTGCATACAAAACTACAGATAAAGTTGGCGTGCCAGGATGGTTTAAAAAAGTAAATGTTAAAGCAGGTGGTGAAGGAGAGTCTGTAAAAGAAGCAATTCATAATACTGAATTTTCTATACCAGTTAGTAGCTTATTTACCAAAGACACTTCTAGAGATTACAAAATTCAAAAGTTCTTTTTTGGAATGATGGAAAACACAGAGTTATTATCTGGTAAATTAATGATTACAGATGATAGTAATGGTATAGCAAAAATAATGATGAATGGTTATACGAGAGAAGTGCCGTTTACTTACACTATACAAGACAAAACTTTTAGTATGTCTTCTAGTATAGACGTAAATGATTGGAATGCAGGTGACGCACTTGCTTCTTTAAATAAAGTATGTGAAGTTTTACATACTGGTGCAGATGGTGTTTCTAAAACATGGAGCGAAGTAACTTTAAATATTACTTCTACCTTTTAATAAATTACTGTAATAAAAAAGCCGCTTAAGAGCGGCTTTTTTTATTGTAAATTTTCTTGTAAAAACTCTTCTAAATCCTCACTCCAAATTTTTCTAGCTATAACTTTTCCTTCAGCGTTAATAAGAAAATTATCAGGAATTGCATTTATGCCGTAAATTAAGGCTGCATCACCATCAAAACCATTAATTTCTATAACATTTGTCCATTTCTTAATGCCATCTTTATGCATAGCATTTATCCAGTCTTCGTTATTTGTATCTAAAGAAATACCATAAATTTCAAAACCTTTCGAATTATAATTATCGTAGATTTTGGCAAGCTTAGGATTTGTAATCCTGCAAGGTCCACAATTAGAGGCCCAAAACTCAACTAGTAAATATTTTGCATTTATTTCAGATATAGATACTAGATCTCCATTTTTATTAGGTAACGATAAATCTCTAAAGGATTCTCCGATTTTTGGTTCTTTATTTAAGTTGAGGTAGTTGCTTATAGATTTACCATAGTCAGAATTTTTATATTCTTCATTAAATTTTTCAAAAAGATTGCTTACTACTTTTTTTCCAAAGGTTGTCTTATAAAAGTCTAGTATATGAATGCTATAGTAGGTGTTTACTTTATCTTCAATAAATTTTTGTGTTTCTAACTCTTCATCTTTTTCTGCTTTAAAATAAATGGTTCTTAAAGAATCAATCTCTAAATCAGACAAATTCTCTTGATTTTTCATTGCATAATTATCAACGTTGTCCATAATTATTTCAAACGGTTTTATTCTACTAGCAAGCTCATCACTTTCTGCCTGAATTTTTGATCCGGTAATTTTAGCTTCAAAAAAATTACCATCCTTTACAGTTATATTCATGTAATTGGGTTCTACCCAAATGTACTTGTAGTTTCCATTTAAATCTCTTAATACCCATTGAACAGGGTATTCATTTAAAGAACCTTTAAAAGTTGCCTTATTGTTAGATAATCTAGTGGAATCTATTATGGTTCCTTTAGGTTCTTGAAGTATGAGTAAACTACTATCTGCTAAACCAGCAATACTAACCTCTATTTCATATTCATTTGGCGCAAGCTTTTTATTATTACACGAAATACAAAAGGCTACTACAACAAAAAGTAAAATTTTCTTCATGATATTAAGTTTTAAATAAATTTGATAAAGCAAGAGTTAGTTTAGGAAATTTAAATTCAAAATTGGTTTCTGTCCATTTTTCACCAGAAATTCTACTTCCTTCTAGTAAAATTACTGCCAATTCGCCAAAGGCAAGTTTTAATAAAAAGCTTGGTACAGAAATGCCTAGAAAAGGCTTCCTAGTTACTTTTGCTAGCGTTTTGGCAAAGGATGTATAGTTGTGATGTTCGTTTGCTACTGCATTATAAATTCCGCTAGTGTTAGTAGAAATTAACCAATTGTACATGTTGCATAAATCGTCTATATGAATCCAAGCAATATATTGTTTGCCACTTCCTAAAGGAGAAATAACAGGAGTAAGCATTTTATCTAAAGCACCACCTTTATTAGAAAGTACTATGCCTGTTCTTAAGATTGAAACGGGTACATTAAGTTTATTGAATTGTAATGCTGCATTTTCCCATTGAATACATACATCTGCTATAAAATCATCTCCTGCATTGTCAGATTCTTTATAGATTTTACTAGAAGTAGTTGCTCCATAGTAACTTATTCCAGAAGCAGAAATAAAACCCTTAAGTTGAACATGTAATTCTTTTACTTTTTTAAATAAAAGATTGGCAGATTCTACTCTGCTATCAATGATAATTTGTTTTCTTCTTTTAGTCCACCTTTCTTCTGCAATACCTGCTCCTGCTAAATGAATGATGTAATCTAGATTTTTAAAAACAGTTTCGTCAATGTAATTATTTTGAAGATCCCACTTAAATTCGTTTTTCTTTTTTGGAGATCTGCTAAGAATTACAACATCATGATTTTTACCAAGAACTTTTCTAAGTTTTTTTCCTATTAAGCCAGTACCACCTGTAATTAAAATTTTACTCATTTCTAAATTTTATAAATCATTTCTATAAAGATAAAAAAAACCGCAATCTATTAGATTGCGGTTATAATAAATAATAATGATACAATTATTTAATCTCTTTCATTGCATTATCTATAAGAGTTTTTAGATGTTGCTTGTGTGCTTTAGTTGCAATATTTCCTGCATTATTGTTTACCCAAGACCGAACTTTTTTCAAATTATAGATTGCCATAGATTGCGAGCCAATAGAAAATCTACTCGCAGTTCTTCCAGTAACCATGCCAATTAATCGTTTTACATAAACAGCTTGTAAATTCTGTCTTGTTTGATTAATGTTACCATTTACATCTGGCCAAAACATGGCTTTGTTTAAATCGTTCATAAAAGTGGAAAGTTTGTATTCGTTTCCATAATTTTCTGAATCCG
Organism: uncultured Polaribacter sp.; assembly: GCA_964477255.1. GTDB lineage: Bacteria > Bacteroidota > Bacteroidia > Flavobacteriales > Flavobacteriaceae > Polaribacter. The sequence goes on along the minus strand of CAYZDK010000024.1, from coordinate 35,665 downwards.
ATATTCTTTTTAATGTTGCAGGGTGCATAATATGAGCTAAAACTCTATTTTGATATCCTAAAATTTGATCTTGAATTTTTGGATCCTCAGTACCATTACCCAAGTTAAACCCTCTTCTTTGTGGCGCTAAGTAATTATACAATCCTTTTGGAGCTTTAAATGCATCAGGTGCAAAAACATATTTCTTTAAGGCGTTAAAAGCTCTTTTTTGATCTTCTAAACTAACAGGAGTGTATGGCTTAACATTACTTTTTTGTCCAGGTAAAGAACGATCTACATAAATACCACCAATAAAACGAGAAATCACTTCTCCAGCTCTAGCAGATTGTCCGTTTAAGATATTATAGGCTTGTCTTAACTGCATGTATGTTTCTCCGTCTTTTATAAATCTTTTCTGAATATCCTTCATCATATCATTAACCAGTTCAAAACGGTTAATTGAATAAGTGATTTGGTCGTTAGATAAATCTCCTGTCATAACTCTTGGATCTATAGCTTTTCCAGGACTTCTCATATCATCAGCATCATTACCAAATAGTAATTCTGGTTTGGTAGATTGATTTAGCAAAGCTTCCATTTCTGCTTCGTTTTTAAAATCTTGGTATCCAAATTGGATTGCCCAAATATCGTAAGGACCAACAGCCATGTCATAATATTGTCCTTGTTTAGAACGATCATTAGTAAGGTTGATACCTGCATAATCCATTACAGAACCTGTTAAAGCTTTTCCTTTTATAAAGTTAGCATCTGCCAATTGTTCTGGAGTAAATAATTGACTTGCTTTCATATTATGATTTAATCCTAAAGTATGCCCTACTTCATGCATAATTAAAGATTTCATACCCTCTTTTTTCATGCCTTCCATTTCTAAATCAGATGCACCTGTTGCGGCCAAAACAATTTGACCAAACATATTATTTTCGTGCATAAGATGCCCTTGAGAACAAAGCAGAGGTTGATCGTTATTATGTAGAAGTGCTGCTTTTTCTTCTTCATCTGATAAAATACCATAATTAGCAGCAGTAGAGAAAATTCTATCATAATACACACGATTGGTAAAATGCACATATTCTAGCATGATATCTGCCCCAAGTAATTCACCTGTTTTAGGATTTTGAAAACTTGGCCCATAACCACCAAAAGGAGGTTGAGGAGAAGAAGTCCAACGTAACACGTTATATCTAACATCACCAGCATCCCATTCTGCATCATCTGGTTGTATTTTTACAACCATTGCATTTTTAAATCCAGCAGCTTCAAAAGCTTCATTCCATGCAAGAACACCTTCTTTTATCGTTTCTCTCCATTCTAAAGGCGTTGTGTTTTCTATCCACCAAGTTATTGGTTTAACAGGTTCAGAAACAGCAGCATTTGGATTTTTCTTTACCAGTCTCCACCTATGAATCATATCTCTATAATTTGTGGTTTGAGTACTAGTCATGTCGTTAGTTTGCGTAAAGAAATAACCAACTCTAGGGTCGTCCATTCTTGGTTCATAACCCTCTTCAGGCATATTCATAAACGTATGATGTACTTTTATCGAAACATTTCTACCATCTGTTACTGCTTCAGAACCACCATTTAAAGCAGTAGGATTGCTATACACATATTCTGTTTTTATGTTGGTGTTTTCTGGGTAATTTTTAATTTCATTTATTTTAGACTTATTATTATCTAACCTGCCTAAAGAAAAAGCAAATGGAGATTGCCCTGGAAATCTTGGTCCTTTTACTCGTGTAAAAGTTTCTGAAAGAAATAATTTTGTTGCATCTATTAAATGTTCTCCTGTTTTTGCATCAGAAAATAAGATTTTACCACTTGCTATGGTAGCATCACTAATATTAGAATCAGCAGCTTTTGAAATAGCATTATTCTTATCGAAATAAAAAGAGGTGTTAGGAGCAACAAACTCAATTTTATTAAAATATTTTTTTACTTGAAATACAGCAGAACCTCTGTAAGATCCTTTAAATAATCCTGCATCCATTAATCCATTAGCTATCTGAGAAAAATAGATATAATCTTTATCTAGCTGATTGTCTTTTATTAATAACTTAACATCTCCAGTTATAGTATCTTGGAAAATTGTAAATAAACCTTCCATTTTTTTACTAGATTTTGTTAAGCTAGCGATAGATTTTTTTGGTTTAGGCTTTGGTTTAGGTGCAACTTGTTCTGTCTTTCCTTTTTTACTTTTTCGCTTTTTACGTTGTGCATCTGTATCATGAATTCCAAGCACGAATAAAGCTAGAATTAATGAAAATGAAATGCTAAACCTACTTAGTGTTTGTGTTTTCATTATTTATAGTATTGTATTAATTAAAAGTTTACAATATAATTATTTAAAGATTAATAATTTATTAAAAAAATAGATAAGTAATTATGAAATATGTAATTAAAATGATTTTTGTTTTCGTTATTAAAGCTTTGTTAATCTTTTTTCATCCATTTAATAAAGCCGTATTTTTATACTAATGAAAAAAAGGGTACATAAAAAAGGATTTATTTTTCGTTCTTATGAAGCTGAAAATCAATCTCCGTTCGATAAATTATTCGATATTTTTAAAGAATTAATAACCTATACTTCTGGAGATTTTGATGAAGCTATAGATTGGCTTCGTTCTTTAGATAAAGAATATTCGCTTACAGACGAAAATTATACGATTGATGACTTTATAGAAGACTTAAAAAATAAAGGATACATTAGGGAAGAAGTAAAACCTGATGGTTCTAATGGAACTGCAATTACTGCCAAAACAGAAAGGGCTATTAGACAACAAGCTTTAAATCATATTTTTGGAAAAATTAAAAAGAGCGGTTCTGGGAATCATAAAAGTAAAGCATCAGGAATAGGAGATGAGCACACAGGAGATTTTAGAGCATATCAATTTGGAGACGCTTTAGATAAAGTTTCTATTACAGAGAGTATTAAAAATGCGCAAATTAATAATGGAATAGGAGATTTTAGACTTACAGAGAATGATTTGGTTGTAGAAGATACCAGACATAAAAGTCAAATGAGTACCGTATTAATGATAGATATAAGTCATTCTATGATTTTGTATGGTGAAGACAGAATAACTCCTGCAAAAAAAGTAGCAATGGCTCTAGCAGAATTAATTACTACTCGTTATCCAAAAGATACCTTAGATATTTTAGTTTTTGGTAATGATGCTTGGACTATAAAAATTAAAGATCTACCGTATTTACAAGTAGGTCCTTACCATACCAATACTGTAGCTGGTTTGCAGTTGGCTATGGACTTGCTAAGAAGGAAAAAAAATACCAACAAACAAATCTTTATGATTACAGATGGTAAACCAAGTTGCCTGCGTTTGTCTGATGGTCAATATTATAAAAACAGCAATGGTTTAGATACTTATATTGTAAACAAATGTTACGATATGGCCCAGCAAGCCAGAAGACTACACATACCAATAACCACTTTTATGATTGCACAAGATCCATACTTAATGCAATTTGTAAAAGCATTTACCAAGGCAAATCAAGGAAAAGCGTTTTACACAGGGCTAAAGGGTTTAGGTGAAATGATTTTTGAAGATTACGAAACGAATAGAAAAAAAAGAATACGATAGATAAAGACATGAATATAGGAGAAATAAGAACAATTGGAGATTTAAAAAAATCTGGATACCAATCCAAGTCTATAAAAGAAGAACTACGAGAAAACTTGATTTCTAAATTAATGAGTAAAGAAACTGTTTTTAAGGGAGTTCATGGGTATGAAAATACAGTTATACCAGAGTTAGAAAGAGCAATTCTAAGTAAACATAACATCAATTTTTTAGGTTTAAGAGGACAAGCTAAAACACGTTTAGCAAGACTAATGGTAAACTTACTAGACGAATATATTCCTATAGTTAAAGGCTCTGAAATTAATGATGATCCTTTTCATCCAATTTCTAGATATGCCATAGAAACCATAAAAGAGAATGGTGATGCAACAGAAATTTCTTGGTTGCATAGAAACGATCGTTTTGCAGAGAAGTTAGCAACGCCAGATGTAACTGTTGCCGATATTATTGGAGATGTAGACCCTATAAAAGCAGCAAACTTAAAATTGAGTTATGCAGATGATAGAGTAATTCATTATGGAATGATTCCAAGAGCCAATCGTTGCATATTTGTTATTAATGAATTACCAGATTTACAAGCAAGAATTCAAGTTGCTTTATTTAATATTTTGCAAGAAGGAGATATTCAAATTAGAGGTTTTAAGTTACGATTGCCATTAGATATGCAATTTGTTTTCACTGCAAATCCAGAAGATTATACAAATAGAGGTAGTATTGTAACACCATTAAAAGACAGAATTGGCTCTCAAATTCTAACGCATTATCCAGAAGATATAGAAACTGCAAAAATTATTACACAACAAGAAGCTAATAAAGGTGCAAGTAAAAACAAAGATATACATGTGCCAGAATTTGCCAGAGAACTATTAGAGCAGATAGTTTTTGAGGCAAGAAAAAGTGAATTTATAGATGTAAAAAGTGGCGTAAGTGCACGATTAAGCATTACTGCATTTGAAAACTTGTTGAGTACAGCAGAAAGAAGAGCCATACTTAATGGAGAGTCTGAAACTTTAATTCGTTTAAGCGATTTTGAAGGGATAATTCCTGCAATTACTGGAAAAGTAGAATTGGTCTATGAAGGAGAACAAGAAGGTGCTTTTGCTGTAGCAGAATCTTTAATTAAAAAAGCTATTAAAACACTTTTTCCTAAATACTTTCCAGAGATTAAAAAGTTAGAGAAGCAAAATGAAGAAACGCCATATGATGAAATTGTTTCTTGGTTTTTTAATGCAGAAGAAGACTTTGAGTTGCTAGAGAGTTATACAGATGATGAATATAAAAAAGAGCTCAATAAAATAACACCTATGTCTAAATTTGTAAAAGAAGTGCAACCAGAGTTAAACCCTGAAGATACTTTTTTTATGAAAGAGTTTTTGCTTTGGGGATTAGTAGAATTTAAAAAATTGAGTAAGTACCAATTTGCAGAAGGGACACAATTTAAAGATCCATATGGTAATTTTATAAATGGTATTTAAAAGTAATAACAAACCTCACAAAATCTAATTTTATGAGGTTTGTTTTTTTATTCTATACTACTGATAATTGAAGCTTTTGGAAATTATTCTAAACTAATTACCTAAGATAAATCTTATTTGAGAACTTATGGTATTTCTGCACTAGAAGAAAAACTAAATTCTGGAGTATTTATTCGTGTTCATAGATCTTCAATAATCAATATTGAAAAAGTTAAGGAGCTTAATAAGTATACTAAAAGTGATGATATAACTCTTTTAAACGGAGATGTTGTTCGCGTAAGCAGAGGATATATGGATAATATTAAGAAACTGATGTTTTAAAAAAGTAAAAGAGCCTCACAAAAAAGATTTTGTAAGGCTACATTTAACAAATAAATTAGTATGAAAAAAGTTTAATAATTTAAAGCAAGAATGTTTAAACTATTAAATAAGGTTTTATCCATTGCAGATAAATATTGTTTCTGTAGATAAGGATATATAGAATTACCTACATGAATGGTTGTGTTTTTAGTAATATTAATAGATTTTTTTAAAGGGTTTTTAATACCACTATAGCTTCTATACAAGTCTTTATTTATATTGTTTTTCGCCTTTTCTTTTTCAAGACTTGTATAGATTTCTATAGTATTATGTTGTTTTCCAATTTCCTTTATAATAATATCGTAAATAAGGTTAGATTTTAAAATTGCTTCTAGATTAGAAATTTCTCTAACTTTTAAAAAAACGGTTTCTTTAAGCTCTTTATCTGTTGCAATTATTGTATAAAACTTACCCTCACTATTATTCGTAATTAATCGTGCCTGAGGAAAAAACACTTCTATATCTTTTTTTATTGCTTCTTCTACTTTATCGTTATCAAAATTTATAAATTCTAGATTATTGATAACATCAATACTGTAGGATTGATTCCTATTTTGAGAATATGCTAAGCAACATACACTTAAAAATAATATTGATATGTATAATCTCATATATAAAAGTTAACATTACAAATATAATAGTAAAACTTTTATTTTTGAAATAGAATCTATTATTTAACAGTTTTTTAAATAAATAAAAGCATCAATATTAGTTGTTTAATGCATATTTGCCTTTCTTGTAATTTTTAGAAGGTATAGAGTCTAAGATATAAGGTATAGATACAAAGCCAGAAATTGTTGGTTTAAAGACGCCAAAATGTAAATGAGGTACAGTAGAATATCCTGTGTTGCCAGAATACCCAATAACTTGCCCTTTTTTTACGGAATCATTTTCTCTAACAATAGCTCCATTGTACTTTAAATGCACATATTGTGAAAATGTTCCGTCTTTATGATAAATAAGTACATAATTGGCTTTGTCGTAAAAACGCATGTCGTTACCACCTTCTTTGGAGTTCTTTTTAACTTTAATTACAATACCATCTCGCATTGCACATACAGGTTGACCTTCATTCATCCTTATGTCTATAGCATATTTAGAAAAGTTTGAATTATGAGAGAAATTTCCAAAATGCCCTTGCATAATTCTGTAGCGTTTTCCTTTTTTAAAAGGTAATGTATAGTTGTAAGAAGTATCATATTTAGTAAATGGATAAGATCCATACTTCATTTTAGGATCGTATTGTTTTAAAACAGAAATGGTATCACCCAAAGAATTTTTAAGTCTCAAGATAGTTTTACTTTCAAAGGGTTTAAAGTTGACAATACTATCTTCTTTAAACCCTTGAAGTGTAATAAATGTAGGACAAGCTAATGGATTTGTTGCAGAAACTAATAGTTCTGAGTTATTAGCTAATGAAAATGCAACATAACTTGGAGTTTGTATTTGTTTCGTTCCTTTACAAGAAATAAAAAAAAGTAAAAGCAAAACAAACAAGCACCTTTTCATAAAAATTATCTCATAGTTCTATTTGGAAAAACCACTACGCTTTCATGTCCGTTTTCACCAACTGCAGAAACACCAAAGAAAAAGTTATCGATAACGATACCTTCTAAAGTACACTCTGTAGCTTCTACGTACTTAAAGTTATCCCAAGTAGGAGAGGTGGTGTCTCTCCAATATACTTTATATCCTTTTGCGCCATCAACTTTAGACCATTTTAGTTTTGCAGATGGAGCAACAATTCCGCCAATAGCTACTTCAGAAGGAGCTTTAGGAGCCCAAGCAAGGCTTGCTAAATTAATAGCATTTACAGCAGTCAATTTCTTTGCATAAGGAAAATTTACGTGCTCAAAAGTATCACCATATTCAATGCCGTTTTCAGTTCTTATATCTTGATGTTGTTGGGTATAGTTTTCATGAGCTTCCATAATTCTAATTCCAGCAAAACCAACATCGTTAAAAGGTCTGTGATGTCCTCCACGTCCAAAACGGTCTAATCTATAAATCATCATAGGGTTCATTTCTGGCATGTAGGTTTTAGTAGTTTTATGAATGTATCTTGCAAGTTGTCTAGAAATACCATCTACTTCACCACCATAAAATCTTCTAGCTCTTCTTTGTCTTTCTGTTTCATTGGCTGGCACTGGCTCAGAGAAAATTCGAAATGTTCTATTATCTACAACACCATCTACACCAGTTATGTTTCCAATCATATCATTGTTTAAAATACCAATAATATCCCATTTGTTTTTCTGTGCATATTCAGCAAGTCCTTTACCACCAAATAAACCTTGTTCTTCTCCAGAAAGGCCAACGTAAATGATACTATTTTCAAATTTATATTTACTTAAAACTCTAGCAGCTTCAATAGTACCTGCCATTCCTGATGCATTATCATTTGCTCCTGGAGAATCGTCTGTAAAATTTGTTGGACTAGAAATTCTTGAGTCTATATCTCCACTCATAATAATAAAAGAGTTCGGGTTTTTAGTACCTCTTTGAATGGCAACTACATTTACAATATTTACGTCTTTTATAATTCTACCATTAGTGCCTTTTGGGAAAAAATTATTTTGGTAAAATACTTCTAGACAGTTATTACAGTTTTTAGAAATATTATCGAATTCATTTTTTATCCATCTTCTTGCAGCTCCAATTCCTCTTGTGTTAGAAACAGTATCACTTAAGGTATGTCTGGTTCCAAAATCTGCTAATTTTTTTACATCATTTCTAAGATTATCTTCAGAAACGGCATTTATAATATCATAGATTCTTGTGTCTGTTTGTGCGTTAGAAATAGACACTAAAAAAAGAAATAATATGGTTAGTTTAGTAAATATTTTCATGGAGTTAAATAGTTTTTTTAAAGATACTTACTTTTTGAATAAAAAAAAACCATCTGAAAAAAAATCAAATGGTTTAAAGCTAAATTTACTTAATAATTTATTCTTGATCTAGTTTTTTGGTAAGGGTAAAACCAGTGAATAAACCAACTCCAGACATTAAGAAAATGGTTGCAGGATAAATGGCGTTATCATTCCAACCTAAAGTATTTTCTAAAATTAACGCTATAAAAACACCAAGACCTATTCCCATAAGTAATAAGGATAAATTTAAAATTAAAACTTTCCAAAAAGGCGCTGCGTTTTTAGGGTTTCCTTTCATAAAAATTGATGCTTCTGCACCTTTTTCAATTAATGCCAAACGTTCTTTATTACGAGTGGAAAAAAATAAATAGGCAATTCCAAAGATTGTTCCAAAAATGACGATTAATACTGCTAATTCTTCCATTGTGCTTTCTATTTTAATTATTTTATTCTTGTTATTTGGTACTTTGACGATTTGTTAAAAAGAAAGGTTACATTTTTTTTATTTTTTTTAAAGATTAAGAGTTAAAGGATATATAAATTATTAAAACTGATTTTTGTCATTTTTTAGAATACTATTTTCTAGTACTTTTATACTGTTATTGAAAAGTAACAAAATAAATAAAATAGATACGTACACATTTCTAGTGTAAGTTTAAAATATGCCTTTGTTATCTAAAAGATAATCAAGGAGGTTTCAAAGAGGTTTTAGCTATTTACAAGCTTCAGTTTGTTAATAATTTTAAAACTCTTGTGCAAAGGGGAGATAAACTCCCCTTTTGCACGTCTAAAAATTTCTAGAATTTTTCTTCACATATTTCCTTACTTTTAAATAAAATAGTTACCAAATCTTGTAACCTTTTTTGTTTTTTATATGTCAAAGAATAAATGACTACAACTAACGACCAACTTTACATACAAAAAGTTATAAATGGAGACGCTAATGCGTTCGCTTATCTTGTGAATAATTATAAAAATATGGTATTTAATTTGGCATTAAAAATTACTCGGAGTAAAGAAGAAGCAGAAGAAATATCGCAAGACACATTTGTTAAAGCTTTTAAAAGTTTGTCTAGCTATGAAGCAGATGCAAAGTTTTCTACATGGTTGTATAGAATAGCCTACAATACCGCTTTAGATAGCATAAAGAAAAATAAAAAACACCATTACAATTTCGAGTTAAATGAAGTTACTTTACAGCAAATAAAATCAGTAGAGGGTATCTTAGAAGGTATAGAAAGAAAAGAGAGAGCAATTTTAATTAAAAGTTGCTTAGATAAATTACCAATAGAAGAAAAAGCTATTGTTTGGATGTTTTATTTTGATGAATTATCTTTAAAAGAGATAGTTAATATTACAGGAATCTCTGAGGCTAATGTTAAAGTAAAATTACATAGAGCTAGAAAAAAACTGCTTTTAATAGTGCAAGAAAATTTAGAACCAGAAATGTTAGAAAATTATGGGAGAAAATAAACACATTACAGAATTAGATACTTTTGCAAAAAAGTATGTATCCGAATTAAAAGAAGAGGACGTGCCTGTAGATTTTACACAAAACGTAATGCATAGTGTTTTGCAGGTTAAGCCAGCCTATGATTTTAAAACCAAAAAACCTTTAATTAGTAAGGGTGGATGGTTTTTTATTGTTATAATTTTTACAAGTGCTTTATATGTTGCTTTTAAAGATAAAACTAGTGTAGGTATTTTAGACTTGCCAAGACTAGAATTTTCACTTATAGAAAATCTTCAGATAGAAGCTTTTTCTATATCTTTAGTTACTGTGTATGCTTTTTTGTTTTTTGGATTGATGTTATTTATTCAGATTTACTTATTAAACAATTATTTTTCAAAAAGAATACATTAATCTAGAGGGTATTTCTTTCGAAAACTAACGGAATGTAAATAACACAAAACACCCAAACTTGTATACACAATACCAGGTGCACCAAATCGTAAGCCAATTTGTAGTTTTGCCATAATTGTAGATACTAATCCTACAAAAACAAAAATTAAAAAATGCCTACAATAAAAGAGAAGTATATTTTTATTATCGGTACTTTCCTCTTTTTTAAACGCTCTGAAATAAATTAAAGAAACACATAAAAACATTAAAGAAAACCCAACACTATAAATCTGAAACAAGTTAGAAAAGTCATCGAAATTAATTTTAGATTTCATTAATGCAGAATCTAGAAGAGACTTTACAGGAAATATGTAGAAAAGAACCGTAAATAGAAAAATCATATTTAAAGCAATAATCCAATTATCTATATAGTTTGTTCTTCTAAAATAATTATAATGAACTTTCCAAAGTGCCATCATTATAAAAAAACTGGCTGCAAAACTTATAAAGCTTGGTAGTTTGTCTTTAAGTGTTGCAATTTCGGTTGTACTTCCAATATCTACTACCATTAGCGTTGCAGCAAAAGCAAAAACACCATCACTTAAAGCTTCTATTCTATTTTTCGAATGTAAAAATTTCATAATTTACATAAAAGTTACACTTGTTATTTTACCATTATTCATCTCATAAATTGCAACGGCTGTAAAAGTTTTTCCGTTTGCAGTTACCAATTCATGATCTATTACTTTATTTTTAAAAACAATTCTTTTTAAGATTTTACAATGTAAATCTGTCGTGTTTTTAAAGAATCCTGCATACCTTTTTCGCATATTTTCTATGCCTTCATAATTTAGTACATTTGGAAAACGATATACTTTAACATTTTTTGCAAAAGGTTTTAAAAAGGCTTCTATATCTCTATTATTATATGCCTTTAATTGTTCTTCTGCCAAGTTTCTAGGAGAAACTTCAGCAACTAAAGCAATTTTTGTACCTGTGTAATTTACTGCAATTCTAGAAATATTATTAATATTTTCATCTGTAAATCGATAAAATACAGATGGGTTTTTTTCTAAAGATGGATTTATTTTGTAAACAAAATTGTTTCTAGAAAAAAGTAATGTACCATCAGGAAGCCAAGCTGTGTCTTCACTTTTTCCAATGTTTATAATAGTTTGTATACTATTTGTTTTAATATCTAACGATTTTACAATGTTGTTTCCATTCTCTTTGCTAATAAAACTGATACTATTAGAGTTTGGTATTTTATGGTTAGATCTACCTACTAATTTTGCAACAGTAGTATTTTTCTTCTTTTTTAAATCAGACACAATAAGATGTAAACTATCTCTAACAATAACGCTTGCCACTAAAATATTATTTGTGTGCCAAATAGGGTAGGCAACTTTTAAATTAGGAAGGATTTCTTTAAACTTTTTAGTCTTAAAATCGTAACTATAAAAACGTTGTAACCCATCGTTGTCTAAACGAACAGCAGAAACATCTTTTGTGTTAGGAATTCTTTGTGGTGAATATTCTCCGCCATTTGTTGTATTAGAAAGGTACCTTTTATTATTGTTATCTAGATTATACCATAAAATATCTGTATTATTTCTTTTATTAGAAGAAAAAATAACTTGGTTGTTTTCATAAAAGAAAGGTTGGCTGTCATATCCTTTATTATTAGAAATGTTTTTGCCGTTTACAAGTTCGTAACCTAGTGTTGTTTTTTTTATATCGAAAACATGAATTTCTGTATCTACCTGTGCTGTTACACTACAACTGAATAAGAAAAAAAGCAAAAGAAGGTTTCTCATGATACATAATTTGGTTAATGAAGAGATAAATATAAGACATGATTTGGATTAGAATGGGTTTCTGATATTTTAAAATTTGCTTGTCCAATTTTTTTAAATCCCATTTTGTTGTAAAATGAAATTGCTTTTTTGTTTTCTACCCATACAAAAAGCCAAATTCCAGTTTGTACATTTCTTTTAGCAATAGCTAAATTAAAATCAAATAAAGCTTCTCCTAAACCTAATCCATAGTATTCTGGTAATAAGTAAATTCTGCTTAAATACGTAGTATTTTGAGTTTTCGTAAATTTCTCTGATTGATTAAGTATTATTTTAGAATAACCTGCAATTTTATTGTCTTTATAAATAAAATGAAACAGATTGTTTTCTTCCGAAATTTCTTTTGTTAGATTTTTAGGGGTAAAGTTAACTTTTAAGTAATTATCAATATCTTTTTTAGGAGCAGAATGCCCGTGTGCAGGTAAAAAAGTTGCAATGCTTAACTCGCTTAATAATTCTGCATCTTTGGTAACAACCCTTCTTATGTTAGTCATAGTTTTATCAAATTACTCTAATCTTGGTTTTTTTATCTTGAATACATAAGTAGCTATTAGTTTTTCTTCTAGGTAAAGATGAACGTCGTAGAACCCTCTGTAATTAAAGGTATGTTGTAAGTTTAGTATATTCTCTTTAAAATTTACAATTGGCTTGTAAACTTTATCTTTAATACCATTAAAAACAACTAATTTAATATCTTTCTGTGAAACAAGTTTTTGCAATTCGTAGCTAAAGGTAAAAATTTGATTTTTATCTAACTCGTTATACCTTTCTAAGGGTGTTATAATTCTTTTAATGTAATTATACGCTTCACCGTAGATAATTGGATACGAATTAAACTCTTGAAAAGAGGGGGCATTTTTTTCTAAGAGAGCGTATTGTTTTTCTATAGGAAAGTGGTTTAGTTTAAAAATATTTGGATCTGTTAAAAAGTAACCATCATTGTAATTAAATGTAAAAGTTCCGTCTTCTGGAAAAGATATTCCTGCAGACCAAGTAGGGTCACACAAATACCATTGGTTGTTTAATTTAACAACATTCCAAGTATGGTTGGGCATTGGCAATTTACTAAAATCGGTAGTTGCAGTTTTTCCAAAACCATTAACCATTTTAGAAGATACCCCTATAATGTTACACATTTCTTTAAATAAATATGCATACCCTGTGCAAATTGTTTTCTTTCTTTTGTAAAGCCTTTTAAAAAGTTTTTTTTTGAATTTTGAGTTCCATTCATCTAAATTAATGGAGTCATTTAAGTATTTTCTTCGTTTCCTTTCATTTAAGCTGTATAGTCTAAAATCGTTAGCTACATTAGTGCAAATCCAAGTGTAAATTGCACGAACTTTTTCAGCTTTCGTATCTAAATTTTCTGTTAAAGAGTAGGTAAGTTTATTTAAATTATAAAGCTTCTTTACTTTAATCGATCTTGCAATTTTATCTGCTTTTGTAAAATCGATGTTAGCAAAGTCAGATGGTTGGGTAAAACCAAGAAAATGAAAAAAGAAAAGAATAATTACAAAAAAAAATCGCATTTATTGCTTCTTTTTAAATCGTTTCGATTTAAATCTTTTAGAACTGTTAGGTGCACCTAGCATTTCATTTTGATCTTCTAAAAGAACAATATTTAAAAATTTTGTTGTTGCTTTAATCTTAAAGCTCTTCTTTACGTAGCCTAAATAAGAAACTTCGATAACATCTCCTACTTTTAAAAGCTTAGGAAAGGTAAATTCACCTTTTCTATCTGTACTTGTACCAATACTAGTGCCTTTAAGGTAAACATTTGCCCCATTTAAAACTTCAGATTTGTTTTCGAATTTGCCTTTTACAATTCCTTTAACCTGAATTTGACTAAACACATTGCATGCAAAAAACAAGAAAAATAAAATACTTAAAGTTTTAAATTTAGAACCAGTTACAGATTTCATAATAAACGTTTTAAAGAAGCATAAAATTACTTTTTATTTATTAAATAAAAAATAGATACTCTTAAATTTAAAATTAGAACAACGTTAGCGGGTTTAAGTCTGGATAATGAAATTTTTCAGAAATCTTCTTCTTGTTTCCAATATAATTTTTACCAGACAATGGTCTAACTGTATGGCAGTCTAAAATGCTATTGTCTATGTTTTGTAAGGGATACAAATCTTTATATGTGTTAATGTTATACAGCCAATACTCTTCAGTGTTTTCTTCTAGAATAAGAGGAATTCTGGGTTCGTTTAACTTTGGATTATTATGAATCTTTGCCATAAAATCATTTCCTTTGGTTGTAAGAATAGAAAATGTATGTTCTTTATGGTTACTATCATAATTCACCCAAGTATCATATATGCCTGCAATTGCTAAGGGTTTGTTATCTGTTCTATAAATGTAATAAGGATAGCTTTTTCCTTTAAAGTGATGAAATTCATAAAACCCATCTAAATAAACAACACACCTTTTCGTAGTTATTGCATTCTTAAAAGAGGGCTTTTCAAAAACAGTTTCCGATCTTGCATTTAGAGTTTTGTTCCAAATTTCTTTTTTTTGAATTTCAGAATTTATCCAATTAGGAACCAAACCCCATTTTGCTATAATTGGAAATGAAAAGTTATTGGTGTAAACCAATAATTTTGGATGCTGAAAACCGGAAGAATGGTATAAAGGTAAATTAATTTTAGCCAGTAATTCTGAGGTAATAGATGCTTTTTCTTCTGTGAAAAGGGTTCTTTTACTTTTATGAAGTAAACTTTCTTTACTAACTTTAATATGAAAACACATGTTTAAAAATAAAAAACCTCCTTGAAAATTCAAGGAGGTTTTTAAATTTACTTCTACAAAATCTATTTTATTAAATCGTAACTGCGTTTAATAAAGTTAGTTAATTCTTCACCATGTAATAAGTTTTGCGATAATTTTGCTAAATCAAAAGCTTGAGAAATTAAACGCTTTTGTTTCTTTTCTGTTTTGGTGTTTAAAATATCTGAAATTAAGGCATGGTTTGTGTTTACTACAACATTGTACATGTCTGGTAAATTACCCATTCCCATCATTCCACCACCACCTGTAGCTTGCATTTCTTTCATTCTTCGCATAAACTCAGGAACTGTTATAATAAATGGAGAAGCATTAGAATCCATAGCTTCTAACTGAACAGAGTAGCTGCTATTGTTAATTGCACCTTCAATGATTGGTTTTAAAGTTTCCTTCTCTTCATCAGATAATTTAGAGATAACATCCTCATCTTTTTTAATTAAGTTATCTATATGATCTGCATCTACTCTAGCAAATTTAATTTTACCATCGCCAGAAGTTTCTAATTTTTGCATTAAGTGCGAAACAATTGGCGAATCTAATAGCAACACCTCATAACCTTTGTCTTTTGCGGCTTCAATATAGCTGTGCTGCGCATCTTTGTTTGCAGCATATAAAATAACATGGTTGTCATCTTTATCTTTTTGCGTTTCTTTGGTTTTCTCAATAAATTCATCAAAAGTGAAATATTCATCGTTTACAGTAGGGTACAATGCAAACTTTTTAGCTTTATCAAAGAATTTATCTTCAGATAACATTCCGTATTCAATAATCACTTTAATATCATTCCATTTCTTTTCAAAATCTTCGCGATCTTTTTTGAATAAAGAAGATAGTTTGTCTGCTACTTTTTTAGTGATGTAACCAGAAATTTTCTTTACAGCACCATCTGCTTGCAAGTAAGAACGAGAAACATTTAAAGGAATATCTGGAGAATCTATTACCCCTTTTAACATTTGTAAGAAATCTGGTACAATACCTTCTACATTATCGGTAACAAATACTTGATTTTGATACAGTTGAATTTTATCCTTTTGCATATCTAAGTTCTGCGTTAACTTAGGGAAGAATAAAATACCAGTTAAATTAAACGGATAATCTACATTTAAGTGAATATGAAACAAAGATTCTTCGAATTGCATTGGATACAATTCTCTGTAGAAATTGGCATAGTCTTCTTCTTCTAAATCTGCTGGTTTTTTTGTCCAAGCAGGATCTGTATTGTTAATGATATCATCAACTTCTATTTGTCTATGAGGTTCTGTAGTTTCTTTACCATCTTCACCAGTTATGGTTTTAGGTTCGTGCTCTGGATCGTTTATTTTCTTAGTTCCAAATTTTATAGGAACTTGGTTAAAACGATTATACTTGGTTAGTAATCCTCTAATTTTTCCTTCTTCTAAGAACTCTTCAGAGTCTTCTGCAATATGTAAAACTATTTCAGTACCTCTATCAGATTTGTCATGCTCTACTAAAGTATATTCAGGAGAGCCATCACATGTCCAATGAGCTGCTGGTGCGTCTTTAAAAGATTTGGTAATTATTTCTACTTTATTTGCTACCATAAAAGCAGAGTAAAAACCTAAACCAAAATGCCCAATTACACCTGTTTCATTTTTGTCGTCTTTGTATTTTTCTAAAAACTCTTCTGCTCCAGAAAATGCAATCTGATTGATGTATTTTTCAACCTCATCAGCTGTCATTCCAATTCCTTGGTCTTTAATAGTGAGCGTTTTAGCTTCTTTATCAATACTAATTTCTATTTTAGCATCGCCCAATTCTGTTTTAGCTTCGCCAATAGAAATTAAATGTTTAAGTTTAGTAGTTGCATCTGTTCCGTTTGAAATTAATTCACGTAAAAAGATTTCATGATCAGAATACAAGAATTTTTTTATCAGCGGAAAAATATTTTCAACTGATACATTAATGTTTCCTTTACTCATATGTATATTGTTTTTTAGATATTATTTTCTTTTAGTAACCATGTCAAAAAAAATACCAAACCAACAATTATGACAAGATGACAGAAGTACAATTATTTACTAATCCAAAAGATTTCAAAAAACTTTATTTACTACAAATTATCGTTTTTGTGTGAATGTTATTTTATCATTAATTTTGTTACTTACAAACCAATAAATTCTAGAGCATAATATTATGTATAATTCAAAAATAACTGGTTTGGGATATTATGTTCCAGACAATATCGTTACCAATAACGATTTAAAAGAATTCATGGAAACTTCTGATGAGTGGATTCAAGAAAGAACAGGTATAAAAGAGCGAAGATGGATAGACCCAAAAACAGGAGATAATACTTCTTCTATGGGTGCAAAAGCAGCAGAAATAGCAATTGAAAGAGCTGGATTAACTAAAGACGATATCGATTTTATAATATTTGCTACGTTAAGTCCTGATATGTATTTTCCAGGAGGTGGAGTTCGGGTACAAGATATGCTTGGAATGCCTACTATTGGTGCATTAGATGTAAGAAATCAATGTTCTGGATTTATTTATTCTTTGTCTGTTGCAGACCAATTTATAAAGACAGGAATGTATAAAAATATTTTGGTTATAGGTTCTGAAAATCATTCCGGAGGTTTAGAGCGTTCTACAAGAGGTAGGGGTGTAACTGTAATATTTGGAGATGGAGCAGGAGCTGCAGTTTTATCTAGAACAGAAGAAAAAGGAAAAGGTATTTTATCTTCTCACTTACATTCTGAAGGTAAATATGCAAGAGAATTAATGTTAGATGGGCCAGCAACAGGAAGATGGGTGCCAGAAATTATCGCAGAAAATGATCCTGATGATACCTCATATTTTCCGTATATGAATGGTCAATTTGTGTTTAAACATGCTGTGGTTCGTTTTTCGGAAGCAATTGTAGAAGGCTTGCAAGCCAATAATTTACAAAAAGAAGACATAGATATGTTAATTCCACATCAAGCTAATTTACGAATTGCTCAATTTATTCAGAAGAAATTTCAATTATCAAATGATAGAGTGTATAACAATATCATGAAATATGGTAATACAACTGCAGCATCTGTTATTATTGCTTTAACAGAAGCGTGGGAGAAAGGAAAGATTAAAGATGATGATTTAGTTGTATTAGCCGCATTTGGAAGTGGATTTACTTGGGGTTCTGTAGTAATTCGCTGGTAAATAAAGAAACATTAAAAAAGGGTTTGCATTTGCAAACCCTTTTTCTATTCAAATATATTATACAATAGCTTTATTTTAAAAGAAGATTTTTACTTCTCTATTCTATTGTTTCTAAACTATAGAGCAATAGCTCTTTCTTTGTTATATTAAAGACGCAACATTCTCTATATTTGTTACGAACATTACATCTATTTAACGTAAGATTAACAACATGAAAACACATACACTAGTTCTTGGGGCTTCTTTAAAAACAAACCGATATTCAAATATTGCTATTCAAAGGTTAAGAGCTAACCACTACAGTGTTAAAGCAATTGGTTCTCAATCAGGAACTATTTTAGATGTAGAAATAGATACAAATAAGCAAAAGTATAGTACTATAGATACTGTAACTTTGTATCTTAATCCTAAAAGGCAAGAAGAGTATTACGATTATATAATAAGTTTACAACCAAGACGTGTAATTTTTAATCCAGGGACAGAGAACGAATATTTTGAAAAAATGTTGAAAAGTTACGATATAAAAGTTGAAGTAGCTTGTACCTTGGTTTTAATATCGTTAGACCAGTATTAATTTTCTACTTCAAAAATTGCACCAGCTTCAGCAAGTTGGGTATTTTGAAATACAGTTTGTGCTTCTTTTTTAAATTCTAATACGTTTTTATACCTACTGGAATAGTGACCGATAATTAGATTTTTAGCTTTACTATCTTTAGCTATAGTTGCAGCTTCTTCTGCAGTACTATGTTTGGTTATTTTTGCCAAATCTTTTTTATCTTTAAGAAAAGTAGCTTCGTGATATAATAAATCTACATTTTTAATTAAAGGTATAATGTCTGGTTTATAACTAGTGTCGCTACAAAATGCATAGCTTAGAGGAGGTTTTGGGCTTATAGTAAGGAGACTATTTTTTATTACTTTACCATTATCTTTTAAAAAATCTCTACCTGCTTTTAAGTTCAAGAAATCTGCTCTAGAAATTTCAGGATGTTTACTAATTTCATTTATATTTAAATTTCTTGGCTTCTCTTTTTCAGTAAATAAATATCCATTGCAATAAACTCTATGTTTTAGTGGTATGGTTGTAACTGTAACTTTATCGTCTTCCAAAATAACTTCAGAAATTTTAGAGGATAACTCATGATATATTATAGGATATTTGGCATGAGATTGAGATATAGAAAGTAAGGTTTTTATGGCTTTTTGTATTCCTAATGGACCATAAATATGCAATTCTTTCTCTCTGTTAAGTATTCCAAACGTTGATAACAACCCTACCAAACCAAAAAAATGATCGCCATGTAAATGCGATATAAATATGTGATTTATTTTAGAGAACCCTACTTTATATTTTCGCATTTGACGTTGTGTGCCTTCTCCACAATCTATTAAAAAATGCCTATTATTAATCTCTAAATACTGGGCTGTAGGATAAGCATTGGCTCTTGGAGTAGCAGAATGACAGCCTAAAATAGTAAGTTTTAGACTCATTTTATTACAAATCTTTTTGTTATAACTCTATCAGAAGTTTGTAAAGAATAGATATACATACCCGCATTTAAATCTCCTCTAGAAAAGATAATTTTATTGTTTCCTTTTTTGAGTTTGTATTTTTTCTTGAATACTATTTTTCCTAAAACATTTTTAACAAGAAAAACTAAATTTTCGTTGTTATTGTTATTTTGAAATTTCAGAGTTGTTGTATTAGAAAACGGATTTGGAGATACAGAAATTCTATCTATAGACTTTTTCTGGGAAAAAGTTACAGTGCTAAAAAAAATAAATAATAATACAAGTAATTTTTTTAACATATAATTCTTATAAACCTAATTCTCGCTCAATATTTTCCATTTCTAATACATCTTCAGCTTCTTTAATAGTTGGAACTATATTTAACGATTCAGGTACGTTATCAATGCTTACATTTCTATAAACAACCACAAAAGATGTACCGTTTTCTTTTTTTTCTGTACCAAGGTTAACTAACACACTTACATCCTCATTACTAATTGTAATATCATTTTCTATTTGTAATACAATATGTTTATCAGAAAAAGGATTTAGTTTGTCAGCCAAATCTTTAGAAAACAGATTGTTATTATTCTCGTTAATTGTAATCAATAGGTATGTATCCTTTTCAATAGTATGCATAACTTATCTTTTTATTTGTTGGGCAAGAAGGTAAATAACCGCCATTCTAACAGCGACACCATTTTCTACTTGATTTAAAATAATAGATTGTTTAGAATCTGCAACATTACTAGTAATTTCTACACCTCTGTTTATTGGTCCTGGGTGCATAATAACAATTTCTTTGTCTAATGCATCTAAAATTTCTTTGTTAATTCCAAAAAGCTGAGTGTATTCTCTTGTTGAAGGAAAATACTTCACATCCATCCTTTCATGTTGAACACGAAGAACGTTAGCTACATCACACCATTCTAAGGCTTTCTTTAAGTCTTTTTCTACTGTAACACCAAGACTAGCTATATGTTTTGGGATTAGTGTTGTTGGGCCACAAACTTTAACTTCAGCACCCTGCAATTGTAATGCAAAAATATTGGATAGTGCTACTCTTGAGTGTAAAATATCACCAATAATTACTATTTTTTTTCCTTTAACAGTACCTAGTTTTTCTCTAATAGAGTAAGAATCTAATAATGCTTGAGTTGGATGTTCATGAGTACCATCGCCTGCATTTATTATTTTGGCATTTACATGTTTAGATAAGAATACTCCAGCACCAACATTTCCATGTCGCATAACAACGATATCTACTTTCATAGATAAAATATTGTTAACTGTATCTATGAGAGTTTCTCCTTTTTTTACAGAAGACTGGCTTGCCGAAAAGTTTATAACATCTGCAGATAATCGCTTCTCTGCAAGTTCAAAAGAAAGTTTAGTTCTTGTGCTGTTTTCAAAAAAAAGGTTAGCAATTGTAATATCTCTTAGAGAAGGAACTTTTTTTATAGGTCTATTAATCACCTCTTTAAAATGATCTGCTGTTTTAAAGATTAAATCAATATCATTTTTATTTAAATACTTAATTCCTAATAAATGATTTACACTTAATTGATCCATGCTATCTTTGTTCTAAATATACAGCGTCTTCGTTATTGTTTTCTTTCCAATAAACTAAAACTCTTTCTTTATTTATGGCATCTACTTGTCTGCCTCTGTAATCTGGCTGAATTGGTAAATGTCTACTAAATCTTCTATCGATAAGCACTAAAAGCTCTAAAAGTTCTGGCCTACCAAAAGACTGTAATGCCGTTAATGCAGCTCTTACACTTCTACCAGAATAAAGTACATCATCTACAATAACTACTTTTTTATCTTCTATTAAAAAATTTATTTCTGTAGATGTTGCTGTTAACGGTTCATCTCTTCTTCTAAAATCGTCTCTGTAAAAAGTAATGTCTAACAGCCCTAATTGCAATTCTTTTATTTGGTAGTGCTTTTCCAAAACTTCTGCAAGACGTTTTGCTAAAAATGCACCTCGTGGTTGCAGGCCTATTAAAACCGTATTTTTAAAATCGTCATGATTTTCTATTAATTGACAAGCAAGTCTATGAAGTATGATGTCTATATCCTTTGAGTTAAGTAAGATTTTTTTGCTCATAAGAATGCTATCAAAGTTGGGTTGATAGTTATTAAAGTCAAAATTAGGTTAAATTAAGGTCTCAACAAAATTTAAGCTTAATTTTAGTATGTTAATTAAATTGTTGAAAACAAATCTTGTTTTTTTAAATCTACGTGAAGACAAATAGTAACTTCATACTGTCATTCAAATCAAATAGCTTATGTCTTTATTAAAATTTGAATCAATGCTTAAAACCAACAATATTTATTTTTTTGACTTGGTTGAGTTTGAAGAAATTATAATACATTATTTAGACTCTGGAAAGCACGCTTTAGCTAAAAAAGCAGTTAAACTTGGATTGCAACAACACCCACAATCTGTAGATTTAAAATTACTTCAGGTAGAGTTATATATTTTTGAAGGTGAATTTGAAAAGGCAATACAAATTTTAACAGAAGTAGAAGAGATAAATCCTGATAACGAAGAAGTTTTTATTCAAAAAGCAACGATTTCTTCTAAGAATGGCAACCATAAAGAAGCAATAGAAAATTTAAATAAAGCACTTCGTTTCGCTTCAGATAAAGTAGATATTTGGTCTTTGATTGGAATGGAGTTTTTATATTTAGATGATTATGAAAATGCAAGACTCAATTTTGCCAAATGTATTGATGTAGATTATGAAGATTATTCTTCTCTTTACAATATTGTGTATTGTTTTGATATGGAAAAAGAACACGAACAAGCCATACAATATTTAAATAAATACATAGACAAAAATCCTTATTGCGAAGTTGCATGGCATCAACTAGGAAGACAATATTTTGTTTTAGATAGATACAAAGAGGCCTTAACTGCTTTTGATTATGCAATATTAATAGATGAATCTTTTATAGGAGGTTACTTAGAAAAAGCAAAAACGTTAGAACATCTAGAAGAATACGAAAAAGCAATTGAAAATTACATCGTAACTCTAGATTTAGATGACCCTACTGCATTTGCATTATTAAGAATAGGGGAGTGTTACGAGAAATTAAAAAATTTCGAATCTGCAATTATATATTTTAAAAAGGCAGTAAATGAAGATCCACTTTTAGATAGAGGCTGGCTTTATTTAGCAAATATTCATTGTGAATTAAACAACTATCAAAAAGCATCTTATTATATTTCTAAAGCTTTAAAAATAGATGATTCTAATACTTTGTATTGGAGAAAGTACGCAGAAATTAATGTAAAATTATCATTTTTTGAAGAAGCTATAGAAGGCTTTAAGAATTGTTTAGCGCTAAAAGACAATGCATTAGAAATTTATGTAGGTCTTGCAGATATATTAGCTTTTGTTGGAGAGTTTAATAATGCAATTACAGTTTTATACAAAGCCCAAAAGATATTTAAAGATTTTGCGGAGATTGAATATAGATTAGCAGGATTATTTTTTCTCTACAACAAGAAAAAGTTTGCAATAGATCACCTAATAAATGGTTTAAAAATAGATTACGAATACCATACTATTCTTAACGAACTTTATCCAACAGTTTTTGAAGAAAAAAAAATACAAGAATTACTCAAAAACTTTAAAAAAGCCTTCGAGTAATTCCTTAACCTTTACTTTCTGTTTGGATACCAGTTTAGTTGTGTAACTTCTATTTGTTTGTTTTTTGCTGAAACAATTTTTTTGAATTTAGCAACATCACTTAGCCCACCTGTTCCTCTGTAATGATATGGGAAAACTTGATTTGGTGCAAATGCTAAAACAGCATCTGCAGCACTTTCAACAGTCATGGTATAAGGTAGATTCATGCAAATAAATGCTTTATCTATATTTTTTAAAGCCCTCATTTCCGGGATATCTTCTGTGTCTCCAGAAAAATATAATCTTTCATTATTAACTGTCAAAACATAACCGTTTCCTCTACCTTTAGGATGAAACTTTAGGGCTTCTTCACGTAAATTATACATTGGTATTGCTTCTACAGAAAAACTGCTAAAAGATTTAGTTTCATCGTTGTTTATAACAACAATATCTTTAACGTTCACAGTTTTTAAGTTGTCTGCCACTGCTTGCGGCGCAATTATAGTAGTATTGCTTAAATCTAACTCATTCAAAGTTTTAACATTCATGTGGTCTCCATGAATATCTGTAATTAAAACATAAGTAGGTTTTTTAAAGCTATCAAAAGCAGTTTTACCACCTGTTGGGTCTAAATAAATAATCTCATCGTTAAATTCTAACACAGCAGTAGCATGAGAAACTGGAGTTATTTTAACATCAGAAGCTGTTTTTTTTACTTCTGGCACTACTTTGTCGGTATCTTTTTGGGTATCATTTTTTTTACAAGAAATAAATGCCAATGTAAATAATGCGAAATACAATATATTTTTCATAATAGTTTGTTTAGTTCTATACAAAGTTACCCAGATACAACCCCTTTCTCTGTTAAGTTTTCTATAAAATAATTTATCTTCGTTTTTTAAAATAATTTCGATGAAAAGAACATTTAAAGATTACTTTACAATAGGGCTAAAAGGTATGGCTATGGGAGCAGCAGATGTAGTTCCTGGAGTTTCTGGTGGTACAATTGCTTTTATTTCAGGTATTTACGAAGAGCTTTTGTCTTCTATAAGTAGCATTAACCTTAAGTTGTTAAAAACTTTGCAAAAGGAAGGCTTTAAGGCTGTTTGGAAAGAAGTAAATGGGCCTTTTTTATTGTCGCTTTTTATTGGGATTTTTATTAGTGTTTTATCCTTAGCTAAAATAATAAAATGGTTATTAGAGAATCAGCCAATATTACTTTGGTCTTTCTTTTTTGGTTTGGTACTAGCTAGTGTTATTTATGTTGGAAAACAGATTTTAAAGTGGACGCCACTAGTTGTTATAAGCTTAATAGTTGGTGCTAGCTTAGCATACTACATTACAACTTTAAATCCGTTAATTAGCGAAAATGCTTCACCAGCTTTTTTGTTTTTAGCAGGTTCTATTGCAATTTGTGCAATGATACTTCCAGGAATTTCAGGAGCCTTTATACTTGTTTTACTAGGAGCATACCAGCCAATATTAACCGCAATAAATGAGCGCGACTTAGGATTAATTGCAATAGTTGGTTCAGGGGCAGTTTTAGGGTTACTTTTATTTTCTAAAGTTTTAAAATGGTTATTTATGCATTTTAAAGACTTAACGCTAGCTATACTTACAGGCTTTATTATAGGATCTTTAAATAAAATTTGGCCTTGGAAGAAAACCTTAAGTACCAGATTAAATTCTAAAGGAGTAGAAGTTCCGTTTTTAGAAGAAAGTATTTTGCCAAGCTCATTTGATGGTGATGCGAAATTATTACTAGCCATACTTATGGCCATTATTGGGTTTTTATTAATATTATTATTAGAAAAATTAGCAACTAAATAGTACTATGAAAGAAAGAACTTTAATTCAGAAATTCTTCCTTTTTTTAAAAGGTTTGGCAATGGGTGCTGCTAATAAAGTTCCTGGGGTTTCTGGTGGTACTGTTTCTTATGTTTTATCTTTTTATGAAGAACTAATTTATTCTTTTCAGAAGATTAATTTAAAGGCATTAAAACTATTATTAAACGGAAGGTTTAAGAGTTTTTTTCAATACATAAATGCAGAGTTTCTTTTCTTAATAATGGGAGGAAGTATATTTAGTTACTTTAGCGTCTCTCTCATTTTAGACTATTTTTTAGAAAACTTCGAATTATATGTTTGGAGTTGGTTTTTCGGTATGATTATTGGCTCTATTTACTACATTGCTAAAGATTATGGAAAATGGACTAGGAAATACTTTGCTTTTCTAGTTTTAGGAGTTGCAGTTGGTGTTGGTATTAGCTTTTTATCACCAGCTAAAGAGAATGATAATTTATGGTTTGTCTTTATTTGCGGAATTATTGGTATTTCAGGAATGACTCTTCCTGGTTTATCAGGGTCTTTTATTTTAATTCTGTTGGGTAATTATGTGCTTTTACTTGTAGATTCGGTAAATGTACTATTCACCGTTTTAACCGGTCTTGTAAAAGGAGATTTTACTGCTTTTTCTGATCCAATAAAAGTAAAATATTTAAAAATAATAGGAGTTTTTACAGCTGGTTCAGCTTTTGGGCTAGTATCCATATCGCATATTCTTGCTTATGTTTTAAAACACTATCACAAATTAGTTAATGCCATTATTATTGGTTTTATTACTGGTTCTTTAGGAATTGTTTGGCCTTGGAAAAAACCAATTTTTGCCAAAAACGAAAATGTATATTTACTGAATCAAAATGGAGAAAAGATTGTTGAAAATTACCAGCGTTTTATTCCAGATTTTAGTAATCACCAAACATATGTAGCTATAATTTATATACTGCTTGGTATTGGTTTAATTTTAGCAATAGATATTTATGATAAAAAAAGAAGATAAGAGACTATTTGGTTTGCTAGGGAAAAATATTGAATATTCTTTTTCTAGAGGATATTTTGCAGATAAATTTACAAACGAAAGCATAGGTTACTGTCACTATACGAACTTTGATATACCAACCATTACTGATTTTCCTAGAATCATTAAAACTAATCCAAACTTAGTAGGATTAAATGTAACCATTCCTTACAAACAAGAAGTCATTCCTTTTTTAGAGGAATTACACAGCGAAGCAGAAAGTATTGGTGCTGTTAATACTATAAAAGTTTTTAGAGATGGTACATTAAAGGGATTCAATACAGACGTAATAGGATTCAGGCAATCTTTAGAAACAATTGTAAAGCAACATCATCATAAAGCACTTATTTTAGGAACAGGAGGTGCATCTAAAGCAGTAAAAGCTGCATTACAACAACTAAATATAGCTTATGCACAAGTATCTAGAACTTCTAGCAATAATACTTTGCTTTATGCAGATATTACAAAAGAATTACTAAATGAATATAAGATCATTATAAACTGTACGCCTTTGGGTACATATCCAAATTTAGAAGCATGTCCCAAGATACCTTACCAACATATTACTAAACAACATTTACTTTACGATTTAATTTATAATCCTTCTTTAACAACTTTTCTAAAAAGAGGAAAAGAAAGAGGAGCTTTAATTAAAAATGGCCTAGAAATGCTACAATTACAAGCAGAAGCTTCTTGGAAAATCTGGAACAAACTGTAAAATAATAAATTTTTGTTATCAGTAATGTTTGCATCTCATTAAAGTAGTGGTTATTTTTGATAGAGATAATATTATAGTATATTATCTTGACCTTAAACATTGTAGATATGTTAGAAAAAAAAGACGATTCAAAGAAAGAGCATGAAATTAAAGTTGCTGAACCTGCTAAAGAAACCATTGAAAATAATGAAGCAGTAGATGCAATAGAAAATTCTATGGCAGAAGATGCTGAAAATGAGAAATCTGAAAAGGAGATAGAAAAAGTAGATTACACAAAATTATCCTTAGAAGAACTTGTTTTAGCTTTAAAGAAGACACTTTCAGAAAATCCTGTTCATCAAGTTAAAAATCAAGTAGAAGGTATTCGCAGTGCTTTTAACACCAAGTTTGGTGCATTATTGGCAAAGAAAAAAGAAGCTTTTTTAGCAGATGGAGGTAATTCTATAGATTTTAGATTCGATAGTCCTTTAAAATCAGAATACAATCAGATTTTATCTAATTATAAGAAAGAAAGAGATGCGTATTACGCAGATCTAGAAAAGAGATTCAATGCAAATTTAGAACAAAGATTAGCAGTTATTGAGTCTTTAAAAACATTGATAGATGATGCAAAGCCAGCAACAATGTATAACGAGTTTCGTAAAATTCAAGAGGTTTGGAAATCTATAGGTCCTGTTCCTAAAACAAGATACAATGATACTTGGAAAACCTATCATCATCATGTAGAGCGTTTTTACGACTTACTTCACATGAGTAATGATTTTAGAGACTTAGATTTTAAACATAACTTAGAAGAAAAGCTAGATATAATAAAACAAGCGCATGAATTAAAAAGCGAGCCTGATGTTAATATAGCTGCTAAAAAACTACAAGAACTTCATAGAAAATGGAAAGAAGATGTAGGGCCAGTTGCAAGAGAAATGCGAGAAGAGGTTTGGCATAAATTCAGTTCTATAACAAAAGAAATTCACGATAGAAGGCACCAATATTTTAGAGAAATGCGTTCTAAGTTTAACGATATTATTGCCAATAAACTAGTTATTGTAGAAAAGATAAATTCTTACGATACATCATCTAATATCTCTCATAACGATTGGCAAAAGAGCATAAAAGAAATAGAAAAATTAAGGCAAGAGTATTTTGATGCTGGCAAACTGCCTTACTCTAAGAGTGAAGAAGTTTGGCAAAAGTTTAAGGCTGCAACGAAAAAATTTAATTCAGCTAAAAACGCTTTCTATAAAGAAGAAAAAAATAAACAGCAAGAAAATCTTAAAAAGAAAAAAGAATTAATAGCTATTGCAGAATCTTTAAAAAACAGCGAAGATTGGGATACTACAACCAATATGATGAAAAAGATTCAGGCAGACTGGAAAAAAATAGGGCATGTTCCAAGAAAATTTTCAGACGATATTTGGAAACAATTTAAAAATGCTTGCAACCATTATTTTGATAGGTTACACAATCAGAATAACAAAATTAGTAGCGAACAACAAGAGGTAGTTGATACAAAAAAAGCTTTTTTAGAACAATTAAAAACTGCAAAAAAAGCTGCATCTAAAGAAGAAGTAATAGCGTCTATTAATAACTGGAATAACCTTGGTAAGTTGCCAAGAAATGCAAGGCATTTAGAAGGTAAGTTTAGCAAACAAATAGATACTATGTTAAACGATCTTTCTTTAGATAAGAAAGAAGCTTCTATGTTAAAATTTACAAATACTGTAGATGGATACTTGGCCAATGAAGAAATTAAAAAGCTTAATGGAGAACAAGCTTTTGTAAGAAAACGTATAGATGAAATTGTTAGAGAAATACAACAACTAGAAAACAATTTAAGTTTCATTTCTAATGCAGATGATGATAACCCGCTTGTAGTTAACGTTAAAAATAAAGTAGATACATACAAGAAAGATCTAGAGGCCTGGAAAGAGAAGTTAGAGTATCTAAAAAAGCTAGATTATTAACAATAAAAAAGCTCAGTGAAAACTGAGCTTTTTTTATTAATTAAGAAAATAATTTATCCATTTTTTCTTTTTCTTCTTCTGCAAGTGCAGCATCTACAAGTATTCTTCCTGAATGTTCATCAATAGTAATTCTTTTTCTATTGGCAATTTCTAACTGAACTTGAGGTGGTATTGTAAAGTAAGAACCACCAGATGCACCTCTTTCTATTGGAACTACAGCTAATCCGTTTTTAACTTTGTTTCGAATACGAGTGTATGCAGAAAATAAATGGCTGTCTAGAGAATCTCCAAACTCCTTAGATTTTTCTATAAGAAGTTTTTCTTCTTTTTCTGTTTCTTTTAAAATATCGTCTAATTCTGCTCTTTTATGCGATAAATGTTTCTCTTGTTTCGCTAATTTTTCTTTTGTAGCCTCAATAATCTCATTTTTCTGAGCAATCTTAGCTTTAAACTCATTAATTCGTTTTTCAGCAAGTTGTATTTCAAGCTCTTGAAACTCAATTTCTTTTGCTAAAGAATCAAACTCTCTATTATTTCGAACGTTTTCTTGTTGCTCTTTATATTTTTTCATTAGAGCATTAGATTCTTCAATTGCAATTTTTTTATTGTTGATATCCGTTTCAAGGTTTTCAACATCTTGATTTAAATTCGAAATACGAGTATTTAAACCGGCAACTTCGTCTTCTAAATCTTCCACTTCTAAAGGTAATTCACCTCTAACGTTTCTTATTTCGTCAATTCTAGAATCTATTAATTGAAGGTCGTATAAAGCTCTTAGCTTTTCTTCAACACTAACTTCTTTTTTCTTTGCCATGTTTATATGTAATGTATTGGATTCGTACTTTTTTCTGATAAAATGATTGCAAAACTACTAAATTTTTTCGTAAGATAATCAACCAAAAGGTTTTTTGTAAACTGTTCACTTTCATAGTGTCCTATATCTGCTAGCAATATTTTTTTCTCTGCTGTAAAAAAGTCATGGTATTTAAAATCCGCACTAACATAAGCGTCTGCACCTTTTCTTTTTGCAGAAGAAATTGCAAAACTTCCTGAACCACCAAGAACGGCTACTTTTTTTATGGGTTTGCCAAGTAATTTAGAATGGCGAACACAATTTGTTTTCATGGCAGTTTTTAAAAACTTTAAAAACTCTTGTTCGCTCATTTCGTTTTTAAATTCGCCAATCATGCCAATGCCAATTTTTTGATTGGAATTTTCTGTTGTAATAATTTCGTAAGCAACTTCTTCATACGGATGACTATCGTGTAACGCTTTAAGTATTTTATATTCATTAGCACTTTCAAACGTTACCGATATTTGCAATTCCTTTTCTGTATGTAATTTTCCTTTTTCACCAATGGTAGGATTTGCATTCTCATTACCTCTAAAGGTACCTTCTCCAGAAATGTTAAAAGAACAATTGTCATAATTACCAATATTTCCTGCGTTTGCACGAAATAATGCATTTCTAACTTCATCCGCATTTTTTAAAGGAACATAAGTAGTTAATTTCTTAATAGTTTTTGGTTTAGGGTTTAGTATTTTTTTATTCACTAACCCTAATACATCACATATTTTAGAAGAAACTCCATGAAAACTATTATCTAAAGCAGTATGTGTTGCGTAAATTGCAATGTTGTTTTTAATAGCCTTTAAAACCACTCTTTCAACGTAAGAATTTCCATTCAATTTCTTTAAGCCAGTAAAAATTATGGGATGGAAACTTACTATTAAATTGCAGTTTTTTTCAATTGCTTCTTCTACAGTTTCTTCTAAAGTGTCTAGCGTAACCAGAACCCCATTAACCTTATCTTTATAGTTACCAACCAGTAGGCCAACATTATCAAAATCTTCAGCATATTTAAGTGGCGCTAGTAATTCTATGTAATCGGTTATATCTTTAATTGTCATTTTTTCGCTTTAGTAAAAAATCAAAGTTAACATTTTTAATGTATTTTTACTTTAATGAAAAAACTAAGATTGTTATTGTATCCTTTAGCAGTAGTTTATAATATTATAACTACTATTCGTAATTATTTTTATGATTTACAGTTGGTAGAATCTACTACTTTTTCTAAACCAATACTTATTGTTGGTAATTTATCAGTAGGAGGAACAGGGAAAAGCCCACAAATAGAGTATTTAATTCGCTTATTGAAAGACAAGTACAATATTGCTGTTTTAAGTAGAGGATATAAAAGAAAAACAAAAGGTTTCTTGTTGTTGAATGAAAATCATACTGCAGAAGATGTTGGTGATGAACCTTTACAATTCTTCAGAAAGTTTAAAAATATCTCTGTTGCTGTAGATTCTAATAGGGTAGAAGGTGTTAAAAAATTACATAAAACGACCAACACAGATGTTTTTTTACTAGATGATGCTTACCAACATAGAAAAATA
This sequence comes from uncultured Polaribacter sp., assembly GCA_964477255.1. Lineage (GTDB taxonomy): Bacteria > Bacteroidota > Bacteroidia > Flavobacteriales > Flavobacteriaceae > Polaribacter. The sequence continues at coordinate 4,618 of CAYZDK010000024.1, read as the reverse complement.
CAAGGTAGTCTATATGTTTTATTAACTACCTATAATGCATTATTTTGTGATGATTTCTTACTGCCTGCAGGTAATTTAAGAGAAAGTAGGAGTGGTGCTTATAGGTCTGATATTATATTAGTAACGAAATGCCCAGCAAGCTTAAGCATAACAGAGCAAATTGAAATTAGAAAGAAATTAGAAGTGTATAATAACTTAACTTTTTTCACTACAATTTCTTATGGTTTAACACTACAAGGTGCTTTAACAATAAATGTTGATGGCTTAAAAGAATACGAAGTTTTATTAGTAACTGGCATTGCAAATCCTAGTGCATTATTATCTTTTTTAGGTAAGAAAGGCGTAAACTTTACACATCTTAAATATTCGGATCATCATCATTTTACTCCAAAAGATATTGCACAAATTAATGCCAGATTTAAGGAAATAAAATCCAATAAAAAACTTATTCTAACAACTGAAAAAGATTTTGTTCGATTAGAAAAAAAGCTAGATAATTTAAGTTTTTTAGAAATAGAAACCGTGTTCTTAAGTAACCAAAAAACTATTTTTGATGCTAGAATTTTACAGCACATCAAACAATTTTATTAAAATATTTTTGTTGTTTTAAATAGATAGGCACTATTATTGGTAAATTCTTTTTATTATGTATTATAAATTTTTCTTTTTTTTATTTTTGGGTTTTACAACGGTTTCTTTTGCACAACTAGAAAGTATTCAGCAAAACGATTCTTTAGAAAAAAAAAGGGTAACTTTAAATTGGCTGTCTACATATAAAGAGGCATTAAAAACTGCTAAAAAAGAAGACAAACCAGTTTTAGTATACTTTACAGGTTCTGATTGGTGCGCACCATGTATTGTTTTAGATAGAGAACTTTTTTATACAGAAAAGTTTAAAGATTTTGCAGATAGTAATTTGGTTTTATTAGAAGTAGATTTACCCAGAAATCAGGATTTGTTATCCGATGATAAAATGAGTGAAAACTTATACTTACAAAAGAAATTTAAAGTAAAGTCTTTTCCTACATTACTTTTTCTAAATCATAGAGGAAGAAAAATAGCAGAGAAAAAAGGGTATATTTTAACAGAATATTATTTTCCGTACATACAATCTATAGTGAGTGAATACAAATAAAAAAACGGAGCAAGTTGCTCCGTTTTTTTATATAAGTAAGTTGCTTTTTATCTTTGATTTACAACTCTAAAGGTAGTTCTTCTATTCACTGCATGTTCAGATTCAGAACATTTTACATTATCAGTACACTTATTTAAAAGTCTAGATTCACCAAAACCTTTTGCATAAATTTGACTTGGATTAATTCCCTTAGTAATTAAATAATCTACTACTGCTTTTGCTCTTCTATCAGATAATTCTTGGTTATCTTTTTTAGTACCTCTCATATCTGTATGAGATTCGATAAATACAGCTACACCTTCTTTTAATATTGGTAATAATCTTGCATCTATAATACGTTTAGCACCTTCGTTTAATTTAGCACTAGAGAAATCCCAGTTTATTGGCAGTGGTGTATTGTCTATTAGTTCACAATCTACAGCTTTCCATGAAGTTAAACCTCCTTTTTCTACTAGTACTTGTTTTGTGATTGATCTAAATACTGCAGGAACAACAACTTCTTCTGTTCTTGCATCCCTTACTAAAACTGTTTTTGTAATAGTTTTGTATTCTGCAGGTGTTTCTACTACTGAAGTAGTTGGTGGTTTAACCATCACTCTTCTTTTGTAAGTTTTAGTAACTCCAGGCACTCTTATTTTCTTAAAACTAGCATCTTTTACCAATTTTTCAACAGGCATTGTTTTAAATTCTGGAGGCACAGGTTTGTAGCAATAGTATCTACAGTCGTCTGGATTTGGAGAGTCACAGTTAGGTAGCCTTTCACTCATTTCCCATGTAGCAGTTGCTGCTCTTGTTTCTACAGTTTCAAAACTTTGATTAAAAACAGCACCTTCAATTTCAATTCTAGAGCCATCTTCTTTTTCGTAATATGTAATTTCTTGTGTCCCCCAAACAGCAGGCACTAAAAGTATTTCTTGCCCAGCCTCTTTGGTAAGTACTTTTTCTTCTATGGTTCTATATTCTGCAGGATAAGAAACGATTTCTCTATACTCAGGTGAAACTTCTACTTGTATTGTTTCGTTTTTATAAATGTCAGGAGTTTTACACCTTACATAACATTTACCTGGTTCAGGGTTTTCAGGTAATTCCTGACCCATAGCAACAATAGAGTACATTATTAAGCTAAAGCTAAATATAATTTTTTTCATATTTATGCGTATTATCTTTTAAAATAAAGTGACTTCAAAAGTAATAAAAAGCATTTATAAATCCCTTATATTTAACAACGAAATTATAAGGTATTAAAATGTAGAGATTTAATAATACCGTCAGAGAGTCCTATTTTTGGTACATAAATTTTTCTTGCGCCACTCCATTTCATTGCAGATAGATATATTTTTGTAGCTGGTATAATAACATCTGCTCTATCTGGATTTAAGCTAAGCTCAGAAATTCTATCTTCATAACTCATTTCTTTTAAAAACTGATATTGAGCGTTTAAATAAATGTATGAAATTGGTTTACCCTCTGTTCTTCCAGACATTTTAAAAAGTTTGTTGATATTACCTCCAGAACCAATTAAAGAAAGTTTTTTTAAATCTTTTGTGTTTTTTTTAATCCACTTTTCAACACTTTTAAACATTTCTTTGTTGGTTGATTTTTCGTTATTTAAAAGTCTAACTGTACCCATTTTAAAAGACTTAGAGGTTACTATTTCTCCTTTAGAAAATACGGTAAACTCTGTACTACCACCACCAACATCTACGTACAAATACGAATTATCTCCTTGAATTAATTCATCTAAATCTGTAGAAGATATAATTTTTGCTTCTTCTTTACCTGTAATAATGTCTATTTCTAGATTTGTTTTTTTAGCAATTAGTTTAACAACATCTTTACCATTAGAAGCCTCTCGCATTGCAGATGTTGCACATGCTTTAAAACGTTCTACTTTATGAACTTTCATAAGTAATTTAAATGCTTCCATAGCATCAATCATTCTGGTAATATTTTCTTCTGAAATTTTACCATTCACAAAGGCGTCTACTCCTAATCGAATTGGAACACGAACTAATGAAGATTTTTTAAACTTTGGTTCTTTTCCTTCTTGGGTTATAACGTTGGCTATTAGCAGCCTAATTGCATTGGAACCAATGTCTATTGCACCATATTTTTTAAACGTAATCAAAAGCTATTATTTATGATTTTTAGGAGCTTCTATTAAAACTGTTTCTCCGTCTTTGATATTTTTCCAGTGTTTCTCTTTAAATTTGATTCCAACAATACCACAAGTTGGAACATGCGCTATTGGTTTACTACCAAACTTATTTACAAAAGTATTAATTCCGTGATCGTGACTAAATATGATAGCAGATTCAAAACCATCATCTAATGCTTTCACTGTTTTTACTAAATAACCGTCGCTAAAGCTATAAAGTTGCCTTTTTATTTGAAGATTAAAATGTGGATAACTAAAGTTTTCACAAAAAATAATTGCTGTATGTAAAGCTCTATTTGCGCTACTGGTTATAAAAACATCTGGTTTATTAACCATTTTACGTAGAACTTTAGACATAAGATGCGCATCTTTAATGCCTCGTTTTTTTAATGGTCTATCTATATCATCTATGCCAGAATATTCCCAAGAAGATTTTGCATGACGAACAATATAAAGCGTTTTCATAGAATAATATTAGCTTACTGTTCTTGTAAATATATAAATTTTAAGGAGCTAATCTTTCTAAAATCCACGAAAAATCTTCCGCTAAAGTATATCTTATTCTATCGTGCATTCTGTTAGGTCTTCCTTGCCAAAATTCTATAGAAATAGGCTTTACTAGATAACCACCCCAATGTTTTGGGCGCTTAATTTCTTTATTTTCAAATTTTTCTTCAAACTTTTTAAGATTATTATCTAATTCTTGCCTTGAAGAAACCACTTCACTTTGGTTTGAAGCCCATGCACCTAATTTGCTTCCATCTGGTCTAGATTCGAAATATCCATCAGATAAATTGGGAGCTAATTTTTCTGCTTTTCCTTTAATAATTATTTGTTGTTCTAAACTTGGCCAAAAGAAGGAAATGCATATTTGGTTATTTTCTTCTATAGCTTTTCCTTTTTCAGAATTATAATTTGTGTAGAAAATAAATCCTTCCCAAGTAAATTTCTTTAATAAGACAACTCTACTTTTTGGAAACCCATCCTTGCCAATTGTAGCAACAGTCATGGCATTTGTTTCTTCAATCATATCTGAATTATCTGCATTTATAAACCATTCGCGAAATAATTCTATTGGATTTTCTGGACAGTTTTCTTCTAGTAGTTCCTTTTTACTATAAGTTTTTCTGTAGTTGCTTAAATCTTTTGACATGTTCTTTTTTTTGGCATTACAAAAATACAAATGTTTCTTTTGAAATATTCATTAAAAATAAAAAGAAAGGACAGTCCTAAAACTGCCCTCTCTTCGTTTAAAAAAACTCCCTGATTATTATTTTAAAACTATCTAAAAATTATTTTAGAAGTTCCGTAATCTATTTCATCAC
>CAYZDK010000023.1:0-39937 GCA_964477255.1 uncultured Polaribacter sp. | reverse complement strand
GTTTAAGGCTTTAGAAGTAGCTAATTGCATGAAATATTATCTACCTCTTCTTCTACCCATTCTTGCATTACGCATCTCCTCCATCTTCGTTCTAATAGTAGAAGCATAAGCTGTTTTTGTAATTTCTTCTCCTCTTTTTGGTGCAGTTATTTTTACTTTATCTTCTGGGTTTAACTCTAATTCTGTACACAATAAGGTAGTATTCCCTGAACTTACCTCTAAAATTAAACCTGGTAATCCCCAAAACTCTGCTGGACCATGAGCAACAGGTATTTGCAAAGTATACCAAGCTTCTACAACAGTTAACTGCTCTTCTTGATTCTCGTCATTGTTTGCACGCAAATCACTCCAAGAAAAGTTAAACCATGCTAACTCTTTATTAGGCACAAAAGCTTTTGCTTTGTAACATGTATAATTACCAATTTTTTTGGTTTCTGTTCCCATTTCCCAATCTATTTTGTACAAATCGTCTTTTACTAAAAAACGCTTTCCATAAAACTCTTGTTCTTGGGTTAATTTTGCTTCTTTAATATTTTTATATTGGTCTCCTCTAGTAAAATTTGCACCCCAAGAGTCTGTAGCACCAGAAATAGCATCGATTTTTTCTTCTTCTAGAAACATTGCTTCTTGCGCATTAAAAGTAAGTGTGTATGTTTTTTCTAGTCGATTCTTTAATCGAGCTGCAACTTGTTTTTTCTGAGCCTCACTCATTCTTGCTCCCCATCTTCCTAATTCCATTCTAGATTTAGATTTATAGGTTGCTTTTCCTTGAAATTTCTGCGCTTGAATGTTAAATGTAATTAACAGTAAAGTGAAAAATAATACGATATTTTTTATTTGTTTGTCCATGGTTGAGATAATTTGTTTAACAAAATTATACTTTTATTAAACATTATCAAGAGATTACAGAATAATTAACAAATATTTAAAAGATTTTTTAAAGTTGATAAAGGACCTATAAGCAAATTTTAAAAATACTAACTTGATAAAAATGGGTAAAAATAATACAGAAGAATTCCTTAGCTTAAGTAGCAGCTCTTCTTTATATAATTTCCAAGTATAATTTTTTGAGACACCATCAGGGGCACAATTAGCAACCACTATAGATATAGGTTTAGCTTTAATTTTTTGCTTAAAAAGCCTAATATTAAAGTCGTAATCTGCTAGAATTTTATAGGATGTATTGTAGGTGTTATTATAAAATAAACTTTTATGATAAAATGCAGATTGATGATGTAAGGTGTTTTTTAACCACAATTTGGATGTAAACGTAGAGGTAAATAGTTCGTATGTTTTATGATTTTTAAAACTAATTACATAGTTAACATTTCCGAAAAGTAATTGAAAAGGCTCTTCTATATTTGCGTGAACTTGTTCTAAAATGGTTGCCTTTGGAAAAAAATCTCCAGCACCTAGAAATAAAAACCAATCGCCTTTAGACCTTTTTACCCCTTTGTTCATGGCATCATAAATTCCATCGTCTTTTTCTGTAGTAAAGAAAAAAGGTGCTTTTAAAGTGTGTAAAAAATCTTTGGTTTGTTGGTTGGAATCACCATCTACAATATGCACTTCAAAACTTTTAAAAGTTTGGTTCTGAATACTTTCTACTGTTTTTTGCAAAGCTGCAAGATTGTTAAAAACAGGAATTATGATGCTAAATATTGGTTTAATAATCTAAAATTTAAAATAAATATCGAGTTTTTCTCGTTCTTTTTCCCAACACAATTCTTCTTTTGCAATACGTTGATTTTCTATAATAGTATTTCTTAAACTGTAATCTTCTAATAAGTTATTAATTGATTTTGCTAATTGTTTTGGGCCAAAATTATCTACAGTTACGCCAACTTTATACCTATCGACAATCATTTTTATTTCTGGTAAGTTACTCGATAATATTGGAACTTCAGCATGAATAAAATCGAATAGCTTATTTGGCAGAGAATACGTGAAACTTAACCCAAAAGGCTGTTCTAGTACCATACCAATATCTGCTTGTTTTGTGTAATTAAATAACGCTTCACGAGGAATTCTTCCTAAAAAATGTACTCTATCCTTTAAATTTTCTTTAGTAATAAAATCTTTTAATAAACTTTCTACTTTGCCATAACCTATGATAACTAAATCTACAGATTCTAAAAAATGTAAAGATTTAATTACCTCTTCTATTCCTCTTCCAGGATTTAAAACTCCTTGGTATAGAATTACTTTGTTCTTAGTTGGAAAAGCAACTTTTTTAGTAGTACCTGAACTTTCTAACAAAGGAATATTTCTAACAACTCTCATCTGTAGACCATACTTTTCTTCATAGTACTCTGCAATTAATTTGCTTACCGTATAGGTTTTTTTCAACTTAGGCAGAAAAAATCGCTCTAACTTTTTCCAAAAATATTGTACAAATTTACGCCCTTGTAATTCAGGAACTTCAGTAAAAAGTTCATGACTGTCGTAAATTAAATCGTATTTTTTTATTTTACTAGCCAAATAGCAGGCAGGTAAAGTATCTAAATCATTTGCAACAACAATATCGTATTTTGTAAAAATTAAAAAGAAAAAAAGGCGAATATTATATTCTGCATAAAAGAGAAAATTATGGTTAAACAGTAATTGCTTTCTATGTATATGATAGTTTCTTTCTACTTGAATGGTATTTGGTAATTGTCTACCAAAAACTATAGTTTGAAATCCTTTTTCTAGAACATATTCTGCAATCTTATGTACTCTATAATCTGTAGAAATATCGTTTGTAACAGCAAAAAGTACAGATTTTTTTTTCAATGATTTGGTATTGATTACGAAGTAACTTTCTGTTCTATTTCAAACAATTGTCCTGCTTCACACTTTATGGTTTTTTGGCGAAACTTAACAATTAGTTGGTAATCGTGTGTTGCCATTAAAATGGTTTTACCGCTATTATGAATTTGATTTAACAACTCCATAACTTCTAAAGATGTCTTAGGATCTAAATTACCAGTTGGTTCATCTGCTAAAATTAATTCTGGATCATTTAATAATGCTCTTGCAATTGCAACGCGCTGTTGTTCTCCGCCAGAAAGTTCGAACGCTTTTTTATAGTATTGCGATTGCATCCCAACTTTGGTTAAAACCGCATTTATTTTTTCTTTAATTTTTTCTTTGTCTTTCCAACCTGTAGCTTTTAAAACAAATTCTAAATTTTCGAAAACAGTTTGCTCACTTAATAATTTAAAATCCTGAAAAACAATACCAATACTTCTTCGTAAATATGGTATTTCTTTCTCTTTTAAGTTTTTTAAATCGAAACCAACAATATTTCCTGTTCCTTTTTGTAATTGCAGATCTCCGTATAAAGTTTTCATTAAACTACTCTTACCACTTCCTGTTTTTCCTATCAAGTAGCAAAAATCACCTTTTTCTAGCACCAAATTAACTTTTGATAACACCAAATTGTCTCTTTGATAAATATCTGCATTCTCTAAATGTAAAACTGGTAAATCCATACAAATGTAGTTTCTACAAACTTAGAAGTTTCTATTCATTTTTCTAAAAGAAATAAGAACTATTCTTACATTTGATAAGAAATAATTTTTACAATTATATCCAACAATTTTTAAAAATATCCGTTAATCAGATATAACAAATAGACTACTATGAATGTACACTTTCTAAAAAATCACTTTTTAATAGTGAGTTTTTTGTTTTGTTTTCTTCCAATTTTATCGCAACAATCTATTATTGAATCTGGAGAATATACCAATTTTAAAAATGCATTAGAGTTATACAATAGCAAAGCATACGCTGCAGCACAAAAAGCATTTTTAACTATTAACACAACAAATTACAGTAGTTCTATTGTTTCAGATGCAGCGTATTACGAGGCAATGTGTGCTATAAAATTAAACCAATCAGATGCAGAAGATAAAATACTTGCATTTGTAGAAAATAATGCAACTAGTAGTAAAAAGAATATTGCATTTTATAATGTTGGAAATTTTTATTTTGAAAACAATAATGCATCAAGAGCTTTAAAATGGTATCAAAAAGTAGCTATTTCACAATTACCGAAAGCCGATGAAAAAGAGTTGCGTTTTAGAATGGCTTATGGACTTCTTACTGCGAAACAATACGAAAAAGCTAAAGAGGGTTTTTATTCGCTAATAAACGATAAAAAATATGGTAACGATTCTCGCTATTACTATGGTTTTATTGCTTACCAATTAAAGGAATATGATGTAGCACAATCTACTTTAGAAGAAGTTGCTGATAACAAAACTTACGAGTCTAAAATTTCTTACTATTTGTTAGACATCAGCTTTAAATCTGGTAAATTCATAGAAGCTATCGCACAAGGAAAAGAGTTAATTGGTAAAGTTAACCGAAGACAACAGTCTGAAATTTCTAAGATTATTGGAGAAAGTTATTTTAATTTAAAACAATACGAAGAAGCGATACCTTATTTAAAAAATTACAAAGGAAAACGTGGTAAATGGACAAATACGGATTATTATCAACTAGGATATGCTTATTTTAAAACAGACAATTTAAAGGCTGCAATAAGCTATTTTAATAAGATAATTGGCCAAAGAAATGATGTTGCACAGAATGCATATTATCATTTGGCTCAGTGTTATCTTTCTTTAGATTTAAAAAATGAAGCGCTAAATGCCTTTAAAGCTGCTAGCGAAATGGATTTTAATCTTAAGATTCAAGAAGATGCTGCTTTAAACTATGCTAAATTAAGCTATGAAGAAGGTAACCCTTTTGAAAATAGTTCTGATGTCTTACAACGATTCTTAGAAAAATATCCAAAGTCTAGTGCTTATGAAGAAATTAATGAGTTAGTGGTTTCTTCTTTTTTAACCCAACAAAATTTTACAGGTGCATTGGAGTATTTAAATAGAAAAAAATCTAGACAAAATGAAATTCTTAGTAGTGAAATTAGCTTGTACAGAGGACTTCAATTGTTTAATAACAACAAGTTTAAAGAAGCAATTAGCTTTTTAGTTCGTGCACAAAACTCTAGCAATAACGAAATTAAAAACAAAGCCAGATATTGGGAAGCAGAATCATATTTCAGAACAAATAATTTTAGTATGGCTTTGACTAAATTTTTAAATTTAGATAAAGTTGCTAGTGCCAGAACAAATTTTAGTGAATTGAAATATAACATAGCATACAGTTATTTTAATCTAAACGACTACCAAAATGCTGCTAGTTATTTTGTAAAATTTATAAATCAAAATCCGCAAAATAAATCCATTCTTAACGATGCAAATCTTCGTTTAGCAGACAGTTATTATGCCCTAGCATCTTACCAAAAAGCTAACAATTACTATTACAAAGTTATAGAAAACAACGCTAAAGGGGCAGATTATGCCCAGTATCAAATAGGAATGAGCAATGGGTTTTTAAACGAAGATTATAAGAAAATAGAAGCTTTAACTAAAGTAGTTAACAATTACAGCGTTTCTAATTTAAAAGACGATGCATTATATCAATTAGCTAGCACTTACACAAAAGTAAAAGACAATTCAAATGCGCATCGTTCTTACAATCGTTTAATACAAAATTATCCGAGAAGTATTTTTATACCAAGAGCATTATTAAGACAAGGTTTATTGTATTACAATCAAAATCAAAATCAAAAAGCATTAGAAAAATTTAAACTTACTGCAACCAAATATCCAAACTCTACAGATGCTATAGAGGCTGTTAGAAATGCAAAAAATATTTATATTGATGAAGATAATTTAGACGCATATGTTGCATGGACTAAAACATTAAATTTTGTAAATGTTTCGGAATCGGAATTAGAAAGAACCTCTTTTTCTATCGCAGAACAAAAATATTTTGAAGGAAAAAATGATACAAGTATTTCCAGCCTAGAAAAATACCTAAATAAGTATACCAATACTGCTAATAGTTTAAGGGCTAGATACTATTTAGCAGATGCTCTGTTTGCAACGAATAAACTTGCAAAAGCAACAAAGCAATATAAAGAAGTATTAGAAGCTGGAGAAAGTGAATACAAAGAAGATGCATTATCTAAACTATGTCAAATTTATTTACAAAGCAGCCAATTTAACGAAGCACTTCCTTATTTAGAACAACTTAATGAATTTGCTTACGAAGCAGATAATATCTTGTTTGCAAAGAGTAACTTAATGAATGTTTACTATGAAACAGAAGCATACAACAAAGCAAAAACATTTGCAGAACAGGTTTTAGCAAATAAAACTATTAACAAAGAATTAGAATTAGATGCACAAAAAATAATAGCAAGAACCTCGTTCTTAGAGGAAGATTATATAAAAGCTAAAGAATACTTTTCTATTTTAGAAACGAAAGCAACAGGTCAGTTAAAAGCTGAAACCTTATTTTATAAAGCATATTTCTTACATGTAGAAAAAGAACACGAAGCCTCTAATAAAGTGGTTCAGAATTTAATTGCAAACTACTCTGCTTACAAATATTGGGGAGTAAAAAGTTACCTAATAATGGCTAAAAATTATTACGAACTTAAAGATGCCTACCAAGCAACTTTCATTTTAGAAAATGTAATTAAAAACTTTACACAGTTTAACGATTTAATAAGCGAAGCCAAGATGGTACTTGCAGAAATAAAAACAAAAGAAGCAAAAACGAATAACTCTATAACTCCAGAAAAGAAAAACTAATGAAAAATAGAATTCTACTAATTACAATTGTTAATTTGTTTGGAGTACTATATTCTTTTGCCCAAACAAATGCAAAAAAAAGAGATACTGTTAGAACCGAAGTCATTAAGGTAACTACGAAATACAACCCAAAAATTGCGGATGCAAATAAAATAAAAAAACAACCTGAAATTAATTTGCTTGGAAGAAATCTAAAAAAGAAACTAAACTACAATCTTTTTTCTGCACCTGTTGCATCTACTTTTATACCACAAAGTGGTGTTGCTAAACCACTAGACGTAGGAAAAAGAGAGCGCGTATATCAAAATTTTATAGCTCTTGGTTTTGGAAATTATTCTACACCATACCTAGAAGCTTCCATTAATAGTGAAATTAGTAGAAATGGAGAATTTGGCTTTAATACTAAATATTTGGCTGCTTTAGATAACATAGAAAACACTTTATTAGATAGTAATTTTTCTAACTTTTCCGCTAGTGCTTTTTACAAACAAGAAGAGCGTTTTTTTGATTGGAAAATTGGTTTAGATTCAGAAATAAACGAATACAATTGGTATGGTATACCTTTTATTTTTTTTACTGATTCAGTAATTAATGAAATAAATGCTTCTCAAAATTACAATTTCTTTAGAGCAACAGGCGAAATTGCTGTTTTAGACGGATTCTTTTCGTCTGGAAAATTAAGTATTGCAAATTTTAGTGATAATTTTAATTCAAATGAAATTCTTTTAGATGTAGATCTTGGATTTCGTTTACCTACAGACTTTTTAAACAGTGGTTTAAACGATTTAAATATAGCTGTTGGTCTAGAGTATCTAAATGGAAATTTCTTAAATAATTATGAAGGCAATAGTGAAATAGACTATTCTATTTTTACAGCATCTGTTCATCCGTTTTTTGAAGATACTTTTGGCAATTGGTTCATTCATTTAGGGGTAAAAGCTTTTGCTTCTTTAGATACTGAAAACGATAAAAATAACTTTTTTGTGTATCCAGATGTTCAAATAGAAACAGCAATAATTCAAGACAACTTAAACTTTTTTATAGGGGCTACAGGGGCACTTACCACTAATACATTTAAAAGTTTTACAGACATGAATCCTTTTGTTTCTCCTACGCTAAATATTACGCAAACATCAGAAAGTTATAATGCATTTACAGGCATTAAAGGATTAATTAACAGCAAGCTTGGCTACACTTTATCTGTAAATTACAAAAATGAAGAAAACAAAGCTTTATTTGTTAGTAACAATTCAAAATCTAACGGCACAACTTCTTCATTTAATGGAAAACCTATTCTTGGATACGAATATGGCAACTCATTCTCTGTAATTTACGATGATGTAAAAACCCTATCTTTCTTTGGTGAAGTAAACTACGAAATAAGCAGAGAGTTAAATGTTGGCGCAAACTTGCAAATAGATGATTTTTCTACAACCAAATTAGCAGAGGCTTGGAATTTACCAACTTTAAGAACTGGTGCTTTCGGAAAGTTTAGAACCAAAAAATGGTATGCAACTGCAAATCTATTTTACGTGAATACAAGAAACGATGTTGCTTTTTCTAACATTTTTCCTAGTAATGCAAATGGTAGCACTGAGATTGATGCTTTTGTAGATTTAAATCTTAATGGAGGATATCATTTTAGTGATAAGTTTTCTGCATTTGTTAAACTAAACAACGTCTTAAATTCAGATTACCAACAGTTTATAGACTTTACCGTACAAGGTTTTCAAGTACTAGGAGGATTTACCTATAAATTCGATTTTTAAACTACTTTTAATTAATGCTAATTTTAGTAATTATTCTTATACAATTGCTTGGTTTGTATATCGCTTACAAATCTAAAAGCGAATTACATTGGTATGCAATAATTATATTTTTACCCACAATAGGAACTATTATTTATATTTTCTGGGAATTAAAGAACAACCAAAGACTTAATAAGTTCAGAAAATCTTTATTCAAAAACTTACAACCAAAAAAACACTTTTTAAAAATAGAAAAGAAATTTTTAGAGGAAGATAGTTTTATCAATACTATAGATTTAGCTGAAGCTTATGAAGATAAAAATGCGTATAAGGAAGCTTTACAGCTCTACGAAAAAGCATTAATCACAAAAAATACTACAGATCCCTACACAATTAAAAAAATAATTAAATGCAACTACTCGCTTAACGATTTTGATGCTGTTATTCATTACTACAATAGAATTAGTAAGTTTAAAAATCATGCAGAAACCATTTTCTATTACGGAATTTCTCTAGAAAAAAAGGGTGAACTAAAAAATGCTGAAAAAGAATTAAAAAAAGTAAACGTAAAATTTACCAACTACAATTACCGCTTAGAATTATCTAAATTTTTACTTCGAGCAAATAAAAACTTTGAAGCCAAAAATATTCTAGACGAAATAATCGTAGAAATAGAAAACATGCTAAAACGAAATCAAAAAAAATACAAACCCGTTTACCTAGAAGCAAAAGCTTTGACAATTAAAAAATAACTTAGCTTAAGGGGGTTTATTAATATTCATTTGCTTTTTGTAGTTTTAAGGTCTAAACACAAAACTAAAAATGAAAAAAATAACGCTATTTATTTTTTGTTCTTTCATCGTATTTTCTTGTACAAAAATTGACAATTCAAGCAAAGAATCTGTTGCTTTGAGCATGGAAGAAAAAATGGACTCTGCTAAAATTAAAAGTTTATTTAACGCTGCCCTTACAGATGGTAAATCCTATGAATGGCTTAGAGATTTAACACAAAATATTGGCCCAAGACTTTCAGGATCTCCAGAAGCACAAAAAGCTGTAGAATGGGGAGAAAAAGTGATGCAAGAGGTTGGTTTAGACTCTGTCTGGTTGCAACCAGTTATGGTACCACATTGGGTTAGAGGAGAAAAAGAAGTTGCAAACTATACTGTTAACGGAATAAAAAAAGAAGTTGCTGTTTGTGCTTTAGGTTTTTCTATAGCTACTCCAAAAAAAGGAATTACTGCTGAGGTAATTGAAGTTAAAAGTTTAGAAGAAGCGAAAGCTTTAGGAGATAAAATGAAAGGAAAAATTGTATTCTTTAATCGCCCTTTTGACAATACTTTAATTCACACATTCCAAGCATATGGTGGTTGTGTAGACCAAAGAGTTGCTGGTGCTGCAGTTTGTGGCGAGTTTGGCGCTAAAGCAGTAATTGTTAGATCTATGTCTAATGCCATAGACGATTACCCTCATACAGGAACAATGAGCTATCAAGATTTACCAGAAGAAAAATACATACCAGCTGCAGCAATAAGTACTTTAGCTGCAGAAAATTTAAGTAAAGACTTAAAAGAAAATCCTAATTTAAAGTTTTACCTAAAACAAAATTGTAAAACACTACCAGATGCACCTTCATTTAATGTGGTTGGTGAAATAAAAGGATATGAAAACCCAGAAAATATATTTGTTGTTGGCGGACATTTAGATTCTTGGGATTTGGGTGAAGGCGCTCATGATGATGGTACTGGAATTGTACAATCCCTTGAAGTGGCTTATCTTTTTAAGAAAAATAATATAAAACCAAAAAACACAATTAGAGTAGTATTTTTTATGAATGAAGAAAATGTAACAAGAGGTGCAAAAAAATATGCAGAACTTGCAAAGCTAAATGGTGAAAATCATATTGGTGGTTTAGAATCAGACGCTGGTGGTCATACTCCTAGAGGTTTTTCTATTGATGCAAATACAGCAAATACAAAACTATTACAAAGTTGGAAAAAACTTCTATCACCATACGGCTTACACGATTTAGACAAAGGTGGTTCTGGTGCTGATATTAGCCCATTAAAAGGAGAAAATGTTACTCTTGTTGGCTATAGACCAGATTCTCAGCGTTATTTCGATTACCACCATACAAGTAGAGATACTTTTGATAAAGTAAACAAAAGAGAGTTAGAGCTAGGTAGTGCTTCTATGGCAAGCATGATTTATCTAATGGATCAATATCTTTATAACAATACCTCTGTTAAACCATAATGGAAACTCCAACTTTAATTTTAAGGGTAGTTTTTGGTGCATTTTTCTGTTTTGCAGGACTCATGCATTTTATAAAGCCAAAATTCTTTTTTAATTTCATTCCAAATTTTTTTCCAAAACTCTGGGTAAATTGGGTTGTTGGTTTAATCGAGTTAATCCTTGGGCTTTGTATTTTTATCAACAAGCTAGCACATGATGCCGCTTTCGGGGTTATTATTTTACTCATCATTTTAACACCAATTCACATTTGGGATTATCTAAAAGAAAAACCTGCTATTGGTTCTAAAAAAATAGCACTTGCAAGAATACCTTTTCAATTTGTTTTAATCTTAGGTGCATACATAATTTACATAAACACATAAAAAATGAAGAAAATAATCTTAATGTTTGTTTTAACAATAATGCTTTTTGCTTGTTCTAAAGATGCAGAAGTTACTATTGTAATTAACTCTAATACTTATACCGTTAACAATTCTTTTGACAAAGCAGAAGCTTTTGCAATACAAGAAGGAAAGTTTATTGCAGTTGGCAGCAACACAGAAATACAAAATCAATTTAAAAATGCAACAGTAATTGATGCACAAAATAAAACAATTGTACCAGGGTTGATAGATGCACATTGTCATTTTTATAGATTAGGGTTGCAACAACAAAAAGTAAGCTTAGAGGGCACAAAAAGTTACGAGGAAGTACTAGAAAAGTTAGTTGCTTTTCAAAAAGAGAAAAATACCTCGTTCATAACTGGAAGAGGATGGGACCAAAATGATTGGGAGGTAAAAGAATTTCCTACTAAAGAAAAATTAGACGAATTATTTCCTAATACTCCTGTTGCTATTACAAGAGTTGATGGTCATGCCTTATTAGTAAACCAAGCAGCAATTGATTTATCTGGTCTAACGAAAGATACAGCAGTTTCTGGAGGTGAAATCATCTTAAAAGATGGAAAAATGACAGGTGTTCTTATAGATGCTGCAATGGATTTTATAAAAATTCCTAATGCTACAGAAAGCCAAGCAATACAAGGATTATTAGATGCACAAGATATTTGCTTTTCTTATGGATTAACAACTGTAGACGATGCAGGATTAGATAGAAATACTATTGATTTGATTGATAGCCTTCAACAAAAAGAACAATTAAAGATGCGTATTTATGCAATGGTTTCTGGTGACAAACAAGAGCAAATAGATTATTACATTAACAAAGGAATCTATAAAACAGACCGTTTAAACGTTAGGTCTTTTAAAGTTTATGGTGATGGAGCATTAGGTTCTAGAGGTGCAGCTATGAGAGAATCGTATTCTGATAGAGAAAATCATTTTGGAGCACTTATCTACTCGCCTGAAAGATATAGAGAAATTGCTAGACAAATAGCAGCTTCTGAATTTCAAATGAATACACATGCCATTGGAGATTCAGCAAATACTTGGTTAGTTAAAACCTATAAAGAAGTCTTAAAAAATAAAGAAAATAGACGCTGGAGAATAGAGCATGCACAAATAATTTCTCGAGAAGACTTTAAAAATTTCAATAATATTTTACCATCTGTTCAACCAACTCATGCCACATCTGACATGTATTGGGCAGAAGATAGAATAGGAAAAGAAAGAATGAAAGGTGCTTATGCGTTTAAAGATTTATTAGATAATTACGGAAAAGTTGCTTTAGGTACCGATTTTCCTGTAGAAAAAGTTAATCCATTTTTAACCTTTTACGCTGCAACAGAAAGAAAAGATTTAGAAAATTATCCAGAAGGTGGTTTTCAAATGGAAAATGCATTAAGAAGAGAAGAAACTTTACGTGGTATGACTATTTGGGCTGCATACTCTAACTTCGAAGAAGAAGAAAAAGGTAGCATAGAAGTTGGTAAATTTGCAGATTTTGTAATTTTAAATCAAGATATTATGACAGTAGAAGGAGAAAAAATTCCTTCAACAAAAGTAGTATCAACTTATTTAAACGGAGAAAAAGTATATTAAAAGTTATTTAGGAACAGTTTTTGATGTAGTTTCGTAGAAATCATAACTATGAGTATTCTAAGAAAATTATTACTTGTAATAACTGTTTGTTTTTACTCAGCATTGTATGGGCAGAAAAATCTTACTGTTAAAATTGTAAATAGTAAAAAAGCACCTGTACCTGGAGCAGTTATTTTTTTAGATAAAATACAACAAAGAAGAGTTGCTAACAATCAAGGAGTTTTTAAAATAAAACTATTAACAACACCTAAAACAATAACAGCTTATTCTCCTATATACGGTAGTTTTTCTCATAAATATAATGGCGAAGAAAACATAACCATTAATTTACCTTTTAACAATAAAAAGAATTCTTCGAGCCTTTTTGTATCTGCTAAAAAAGAGAACTATAACAATATTTACGAGTACTTAATTGATAACTCTACAGATATTATAATAAATAAAGAAAAAATAAGCATTTCTGGTATACATCCAAAATATAAATCTAGAACTCCTCTTTTAATAATTAATGGTGTAATTGTGGGCGTAGAAACCTTTTCTAAACTAAAACCAAAGGCTATTCAAGAAATTAGGGTATTAAAAGGCCCACAAGCAGCAAGATGGGGGCTGCAAGGTTCTGCTGGGGTAATAGAAGTTAAGGTTAATACAGAATAATAAAAAAGGGATTCTAAATAGAATCCCTTTTTTTTACTTAACATCTTGTAGTAATAATTCTACTGCCTTTTTTAATTGTGCATCTTCTCCTTTTGCTTTGCTACCAGGAGGATTTTTAACTAAATAATCTGGTGTTGCTGGCTCTTCATTTTCCATATTTTTACCAGATTTAGCCACGTACCAAGCTCTATATGGCATTCTTACAGATCCGTTTGTTAAACGGTAAGATCCTGTAGAAATCACTGCACCAAAAGTGGGTTGCCCTACTAATTTCCCTAAACCAAGGTTTTTATATGCGTGTGAAAATATTTCTGCATTTGAGTAACTACTCTCGTTGCATAAAGCTATGGTAGGTTTTGTATTTACAGATAATATAGCTCTTTCGTTAAATGGGTAGTGCTTTGTAAACTTCTTGTTTTCTTTCTGTAGATCTTTTGCAGCCCCCCTAGGAATAGTATATGCATGCTGATATACATTTAAAACAGCCATTAATCTATCTGTTGTCCATCCTCCACCATTAAACCTAACATCGATTACAATACCTTTTTTTCCATATCCACTAGCTTTTAATTCTCTTTCAAAACGCTCAAAACTAGGTGCATTCATTCCTTGTATATGAATATATCCTAACTCACCATTAGAGTATTCTTCAACTAATTTCTTTCTTGAATTTACCCAAGCATCATACTGTAATGCTCTTAAACTTCCTGAAGTTCTAGAAACTACATTTTTACCATCTGCCAATGTTAACAGCACCTCTTCACCTCTAGTATTTCTTAAAAGACTATAAAAATTAGTGTCTTTATTTATTTTAACATTATTAATTGCTGTAATTACATCTCCCTTTTTTAAGCTAACTTTAGATTTATCTGCATTAGATTTATCTAAAACATAAATTACTTCTGCTCCTTTAGATGTATTTTTTACTTCTACACCTAGCAATCCAATATTATCGCTGTTTGTATTTTCTGGAGTACTACCTCTATAACCCATATGACTGGCATTTAGTTGCCCTAGTAATTGGTTATAGACAAAAGCATAATCTTGAGCAGTACTAGCTTGCATAGCTAATGGTTTATATTTTTTTATCAGATTTTTAAAATCATATCCATGAAATTTAGGATCGTAAAAGCCCATGGTTAAAACTCTTGTTCCTTCTTCGAACATTTGCTCGTGCATTGCCTTAAAATCTTCTGTATATTTTGCTGAGTGTGGTAAATTAGATACTCTATCTGACTTTGCAGACATCTGCTTTAACCTTCCTCTACTTGTAAAATAAAAATTATTATTGTTAAAGCTTAAAGAACTTGCAAATGAAGAACCTTTTATCATTTCTGCTTGCCCTCCAGTTAACTTAACCTTATAAAGAACTCTTTGATTGTTTGAAGGATTTAATGCAGAATAATAAATAGATGCATTATCTAGGCTAAAGACTCCTCCTCTTTCATCATCTGGTAATTTTGTTAATCTAACTAGACGATCGTAAATATTTTCTTTATCTATTACTACTTTTACAGAAGGTTTCTTTTTGTCTTTTTTATCTTCAGCTACAGTATAATAATCTCCATTTACTCTATCTTCTCTCGTCTTTTCCCAATCTTCTTGTTGCAGGTAAATCATATAAACATCATAATCTATACCTCCTCTATTTCCACTTCTATTAGATGAGAAGGAAATCATTTTTCCATCATGACTCCAATTTGGAGAAACATCACTCCTAGGATGCATAGAAATATTTGTCTTATCTGAAGGGTTTTCTACAGACTGAATAAAAATTTCGCTATCAAAATCTAAATCACTTTGTGAGTATGCTACGTATTTGCTATCAGGACTCCATGCTACACCGTTTGGTGCTCCCCAACTGTCTACTAGTGTTTTGTTGTTTTTTAATTTTCCGTTTTCATAATCTGCAACAACCAACTTTCCTCTTCCAATTTTATAGGTTAATTTTTTATGATCTGGAGACACTAAAATATCATAAACATCATTTTTGCTATTTGTAAGCTTAGTTACTTCTAGGGTTAAACTTCTTTCTAAACCAACTTTTGTATCTGTAGATTTAGCCATATATATTTCGTTATGACCATCTCTATCTGAAATAAATAAAACTTCTGAATCGTTTATCCATTGTGGATTACGATCTCTAAATGGGTGGTTGCTTACATTATTTGAACTGGATTTATCCTTATTATTTTCTTTAACAAAAATTTCGTTTTGTATCTCCATAGCAACTAACTTTCCGTTTGGAGAAACATCAAAAGTAGATATATTTGAGGTAGTGGAAGAAGTATTTTCTAGTTCGAATTTATAATCTAATGGTATAGAGATATTTAATTTTTTTTCATTACCATTTTTTAAATGATACACGTCAAATAAAGTTGAATAAACAATAGTACCATTATCGCTAACAGAATAGGAAACAACTCCATTAACTTTTTGATTGGTTAACATTTCTGATGAACTAGATGATCCATCACTTTTAATGGCTGTTTTGTAAATATTATATCTTCCACTTTTGGCACTAATGTAGTATAAATTACCATCTGCATCCCAAAGAGGGGAGTGATCGTTTTTATTAGACGTGGTAATTTGTACGTAATTATCGTTCTTTACGTCATACACCCAAATATCTCTTTGTGCAGATCCTGAATAATCTTCTCTAGATATTCTACAATGTCCTTTTACAAAAGCGATGAAGTTACCATCAGGAGAGATTGTAGCCATTGAACCTAAAGCAGAAAAGGTTTCTTGAGGCGTACCTCCATTTGCAGAAACATGATAGGTTTGTGCATTTCTTTCTGGACCTTTACGAATTCTATTGGTAGTAAATACAATTGTATTATCTTTTGTCCAATCGTATGGTGTATCTGTTGTTGGGTAATAGGTGATTTGATTTGGTACTCCTCCTACTCTAGGAACTGTAAAAATATTATTTGCTCCTTTTCTGTTTGAAGTAAATGCCAAAGCATTACCATCTGGATTCCAAATTGGATTACTCTCGTAAGCTTCATGAACTGTTAACCTTTGATAATTTGATGTATTCAAATTATACACCCAAACATCTCCTTGGTATGAAAATGCTAGTTCAGTTCCATCAGGACTTAAGCTTGGCATTCTTATTAATGAGTTTTGGGCAGTTACTAGAACAGCAGCAAAAAATAAAAATGTGGTTAGTATTTTTTTGTACATAAGTGTTAAATTTTTAAATTTTAGACAAGTTAAAACTTTAAACACTTAAATGCTTTAATTTAAGATATCCTTAACACATTTTAACCTCTTATAGCATTGGTAAATTGCTTTATATTTTGCGCTCCATTTTTTGCTAAAAACTTTATAAAAGCAGAGCCTATTATAGCACCATTTCCATAGTCACATGCTTTAGAAAAAGTGGTATGATCGGAAATACCAAATCCTATAACTATTTTACTTTTTAAATTCATGGATTTAATTCTTTCAAAATAATTAATTTGTGCTTCAGAAATTACTCCTTTTGCACCAGTAATGGAACTAGAAGCAACCATGTAGATAAAACTTTTGGTGTAGTTATCTATCTTTCGTATTCTTTCTTCCGTGGTTAAGGGTGTAATTAAAAACACATTATTTAGATTGTATTTATCAAACAAATCTTTATAGTGGTTTTCATATTCTACCATGGGTAAGTCTGGTAAAATAATGGTATCTATTCCGCATGCAACAACCTTTTTACAAAATTTATCTTCCCCATATTTTAACATCTGGTTTAAGTAACCCATTAAAACCAATGGCGTTTTTATTTTTCCTTTTATCGTTAAAAGCTGATCAAAAACCACATCTAAATTTACACCATTTTTAAGGGCAATTTGACTGCTATCCTGTATTGTAGGGCCATCTGCTAAAGGATCTGAATACGGTAAACCTACCTCAATGAAATCTACACCGCTTTTTTCTAATTCGTTTATTACGGACACAGTATCGTTAAGATTAGGAAATCCACAGGTAAAATAAATAGACAACAAGTTTGTGTCTTTCTTTTGAAATAATTTTTGCAATGAATTCATAAATTATTCTTCTAAATGTTTAATGTAAGTTTCTAAATCCTTATCTCCTCTACCAGACAAATTAATAACTACCACTTGATCTTTCTTTAAATCCATTTTAGGCAATACAGCTAGTGCATGCGCCGTTTCTAAAGCAGGAATAATTCCTTCAATTTTTGTTAATTCAAAAGCAGCTTTTAAAGCTTCCTCGTCAGTTGCATTCATAAAAATTGCTCTTCCACTTTCGTACAAATACGCATGTAAAGGTCCAACACCAGGATAATCTAAACCAGCAGATATAGAGTAAGGCTCTACTATTTGTCCATAATCATCTTGCATTAGAATAGTTTTACTACCATGAATAATTCCTACTTCTCCTAACTGAGAAGTTGCAGCACTTTCTCCAGAGCTAACTCCTTTACCAGCTGCTTCCACTGCTATTAAATCTACTTCTTTGTCGTCAAAATAATGGTAAAAAGCGCCAGCAGCATTACTTCCACCACCAACACAAGCAATAATTGTATCAGGATTTTCCTTGCCTGTTTTCTCTTTTAACTGCCATTTTATCTCTTCTGAAATAACTGCTTGTAATCTTGCTACCATATCTGGATGTGGGTGAGGACCAACAACAGAACCAATTAAATAAAAGGTTTCTGGATGCTGAATCCAGTAACGAATAGCTTCATTGGTTGCATCTTTTAGTGTTTTAGATCCGCTTGTTGCTGCCACTATTTTTGCGCCTAGCATTTTCATTCTAGCTACATTAGGCGCTTGACGCACAATGTCTTTTTCGCCCATGAAAACAGTACAATCCATACCCATTAAAGCACATACTGTTGCAGTTGCAACACCATGTTGTCCTGCACCTGTTTCTGCAATAATCTTAGTTTTACCTAATTTTTTGGCTATTAAAATTTGCCCAATGGTATTGTTTACCTTGTGTGCGCCAGTATGGTTTAAGTCTTCTCTTTTTAAATAGATATGAGCTCCATATTTTTCTGACAATCTTTTGGCAAAATACAACGGACTTGGACGACCAACATAATCTTTTAAGAGTGCTTTGTACTCTTGCTGAAAGGCATCTGAAGCAATAATTTGGATGTAATTATCTTCTAGTTCTTTAACATTTGGATATAACAATTCTGGAATAAATGCACCTCCAAATTGTCCAAAATATCCGTTCTTATCTGGGTGAAATTTTGATTTCATATTTATATTTCATTCTTGAAGCGTTTCACTTCATTTACTTTTTTAAATCCTGGTTTTGTTTCAAATTTACTATTTACGTCTACAGCATAAATTGGCAAATCTGAATCTTTTATTTCTTTTACTTTTTCAATGTCTTCTACACCAATACCTCCACTTAAAAAAAATGGTTTATTAAAAGGATAGTCATTTAAAACAGACCAATTAAATGGATAGCCATTACCTCCTCTATCTTTTCCTTTGGTATCGAATAAAAAATAATCTACCATATCTACATAAGGCTCTAAAAGAGAAAAATCAAAAGTTTCTTTTATACCAAAAACCTTAATAATTTCTAATTTTTTGTCAAACATAGGTTGTCGAAGTTTGCTTTTTTGTTTTTGGGACAAACTTTCAATTTCCTTTTTAAAGATTTCTCGACTTCGCTCGAAATGAGATTTTAATTCTTTAATATATTCTACAGATTCGTCTCCATGAAGCTGAATTGCATCTAATCTATATTCTTCAATTAATGAGACTACAATCTCTACATATTCATTAACAAAAACACCAGTTTTTTTTATAGAATTTGAGATTTCTGGAATGATTCCTTCAAAATTTCTTTTCGATTTTTCGTAGAAAATAAACCCTAAATAGTCAGGATTTACATCGGCAACTTGCTTAATGTTTTCTACGTATTTCATTCCACAAACTTTTAATTTCATGCTAATGAATTTGATTTATAAAGTCTTGACAAGCCTCTCCTGGATTATCTTCTTTCATAAAGTTTTCGCCAATTAAAAACCCTTGAAATCCATATTCTTTTAAACCAGTTATTATTCTAGGATCTGAAATTCCACTTTCGGAAACTTTTATAGAAGTATCTGGAATTTGATTTGCCAATTGAATTGAATGTTCTAAATCTACTTCGAAAGTTTTTAAATTTCTGTTATTTATTCCAATAATCTTGTTCTCTAAATCGTCTATTTTATCTAAATCTTCTTGGGTATGTACTTCATACAAAACATCTAAACCTAAATCATTGGCTAAATTGCCATAGTTTTTTAACTCTTGAGATGTTAAACATGATGCTATTAACAAGATTACATCAGCACCAATTGCCTTTGCTTCTACTATTTGAAAACCATCTACAATAAAATCTTTTCGTAAAATAGGTTTTACCTGATTTGCTATTCTAGCTTCCATTAAATCTGCAATAGAACCACCAAAAAAAGAAGTATCTGTAAGAATAGATTGCGCTGCAACATTGGCATTTATATAACCATTGGTAACGTCTGTAACACTTACCTGATCGTTAATAATTCCTTTAGAAGGAGATTGCCTTTTAAATTCCGCGATAATTCCAGTAGAACCAACTTCTAATAATGATTTTTTTAAGGAGATTGGAGTTCTCTTAAACTTAGGACTTTCCACTAATTTTTTAAGTGGAACATCTGCTTTTATTTTAGCAACTTCCTTTTTTTTAAATGCGATTATTTTATCCAATATAGTCATTCTAAGACTTTTTTTTATTTATTTTATTATTCCTATATCTTAAGAAAAAGTAAACGATAATTCCAACTACTAAACCTATAATCATCTGTTTGAATAGATTATTACTTTGAATTCCAATAGCTGTTCCCATTAACAGAAACGCAGGAATTATTAGAACTAGATTGTTTTTCTTCTTTGACATTTTAAATACTTACTAATTTTTCTAGCGTTTCTTTTGCTTTACCTCCTAATAATGATGCTTTAGCTTCTTCAAAAGCTGTATCAAAACGTTTAGTTTCATCAACAATTTTTAATGCAAATGCAGCGTTTGTTAACACTACATTATTCTGAGCTTCAGTTCCATTACCTTCTAAAATAGTTTTAAAAATTTTAGCTGCGTCATTAACAGATTTTCCTCCAAATATTTCAGATTGCTTAATTCTTTGCAATCCTAAATCTTCTGGACTTATTAATTCTTCTTTATCCTTGGAGAAAAATTTAAATCCACTTGTTAACGATATTTCATCATAACCATCAACTGCGTGAATAACACCATAATTTATATCTGCTTCTTCTTGTAAAATGTAGTTGTATAATCTTGCTACTTCTAGATTAAATGTGCCCAACATATGATTTTTTGGCGAGCTAGGATTTACCAATGGCCCTAACATATTAAAAAATGTTTTTAATTTTAGAGCCTTTCTAGTTGGCCCAACTGCTTTCATTGCTGGATGAAATTTTGGTGCATGCAAAAAACAAATATTTGCTTTTTCTAATTGGTTTTTTAAAATTGCTTCATCGTTAGTAAATGTATAACCAAATTTCTCTAGCATGTCTGAAGATCCAGATTGAGAAGAAACAGAGTAGTTACCATGTTTTGCAACTTTTTGTCCTGTACCAGCAACAACAAAAGAAGTTAGTGTAGAAATGTTAAATGTATCTTTTCCATCACCACCTGTTCCTACAATATCTATGGTATTGAATTCAGAAAAATCAACTGTAATGGCCAATTCTTTTAATGCATTTCTAAACCCAGACAACTCCTCAACAGTTATTGGTCGCATCATAAATACCGTTAAAAAAGAAGCCAAGTGTGCATCATTGTATTTAGACGCAGCAATGTCTATAAGAATTTGCTTTGCTTCTTCTTTACTTAGGCGTTCGTGGTTGTATAATCTGTTTAAAATGGATTTCATACTGGATTAACTCTTTTGTATTTTGGCATGTTCTATAAAGTTTGTAACAATTTGCTCACCAACTTCAGTTAAAATAGATTCTGGATGAAACTGCACTGCACTAATGTTATATTTTTTATGCTGAATGGCCTGAATACCATTTTCTTCATCTCTAGAGGTAATAATTAAATCGGATGGAAAATCTTGCTCATCTGCAACCCAAGAATGGTATCTTGCTGCTAAAAATTTTTCTGGAATATTCTTAAAAATAACAGCAGAAGGTTCTGTTACGTTCATTTCTGTTGCAACACCATGATACACTTCATTAAGATTTAAAATCTTACCTCCAAAAACTTCTGTAATTGCTTGTAGCCCTAAACAAACTCCGAAAATAGGCTTTCTCCCAGCATATGTTTTTATTACATCTTTTAAAATTCCTGCCTCTTCTGGAATACCAGGACCTGGAGATAACATAATTAGATCGTAATTGGCTATATCCTCTAGGGCAATCTCATCATTTCTAAAAACTGCTGGAAAATTTCCAGTAATTTCTTCTACCATATGTACCAAATTGTACGTAAATGAATCGTAATTATCTAATATTAATATTTTCATCTTAAATTTTTTCTGCTAAGATTAATGCCTTTTTTAATGCTGCCAATTTATTATTGACTTCTTGCAACTCATTTTCTTCATTAGAATGAATAACAATACCAGCTCCTGCTTGATAATACAGTGTTTTATTTTTGCTTACAAACGATCGAATTGCAATAGCTAAGTTTACAGACCCATCTAAACCTATAATACCAACTGCACCTCCATAAAATCCTCTTGATTGATTTTCATAGGTATCTATCAATTGCATGGCTTTATATTTTGGTGCACCACTTAAAGTTCCTGCAGGAAAAGTATCTCCAACAATTTCTATAGGATTTCCTTTTAATTGACCAGATACAGTAGACACTAAATGAATAACATGGCTAAAATATTGTATTTCTTTAAAAACTTCTACAGTAACATTATCTGCATGTTTGCTTAAATCATTTCTTGCTAAATCAACCAACATAACATGTTCTGCAGTTTCTTTTTTATCTGCTGCCAGCTTTTTACCAAGCTTAATGTCTTCTGCCATATCTCCTGTTCTTCTAAAAGTACCAGCTATAGGATTAATAATCGCTTTGCCTTTGTTAATCTTAATTTGTGCTTCTGGAGAAGACCCCATTAATTTAAAAGAACCGTAATCAAAATAAAACAGATAAGGAGAAGGATTAATGGAGCGTAATGCACGATACACATTAAATTCGTCTCCTTTAAATTTTTGCTGAAACTGTCTGGATAAAACCAACTGAAAAACATCACCTCGTTTGCAGTGGTTCTTTGCCTTAGCTACGTAGGCTTTAAAATCATCATTCGTACAGTTAGAGGTTTCCTCTCCTAACATTTCAAAATCTTGGGTATTAAAAGCCTGTGCATCAATTACCCTCTGAATTTCTTCAATTCTAGACGTTTCGCCTTCTTGTAAATTTTCTATTAGTGTCATTTCATCACTAAAATGATCAATAGCAATTATAAATCGGTAAAAACTGTATTGAAGCAATGGAATTGCAGATGGAGCATCTTGCACACTTAGCTTTATGTTTTCAAAATACTGAACTGCATCATAGGTTGTATAACCATAAAGACCGTTAAATGACTTTAATTCATCTGGACAGTTTAATTGAATGCTTTGCGTATATTTTTCGAAAATATTATTAAAGTTTCTGTCTATTTTTTTCCCGTCAACTAAAACGCCTCCGTTATAATAATTTAATTGGTGTTTTTCTGCTTTAATTGTAATAATTGGCTCAATAGCAAGAAAAGAAAAACTTTCTTCTTTACTATGATAATCAGAGCTTTCTAGCAACATGGTATTTGCGTACTTATCTCTAAAACGTAAATACAAACCTACTGGAGTTACAGTATCTGCAATTTTTCTTTTAAAATGGGTTTTAAAGTTTATGGCTTTCATATATTATTTTCAAAACAAAAAGGCTTATCGTGAGATAAGCCTTTATTATATTTTTTACACAGGTTTAGTTCTCACTTATTTAAATAAGAGAGTTCCACCACCATATGTTTAATTGATTTTTCATTTACAAAGCAAATTTAGAAACCAAATTCTATTTCACCAAGCTTTTCAAATTATTTTTTCGAATACTAACAATTTTAAATAATAATGAATAAAAAAATAAAATAAAATTTCATTTATTAATTGTTTTGATCATTTCTTTTTATTTTATTAATCATATAGACATTTTTAGTTTACATATTAAAATATTATCTTCTTTTTTGTATCATAATTAAACTAAAACAAAAGATATGTGCGGAATTGTATGTGCATTTGATTTAAAAGAAAAGTCAGAATTTTTAAGACCTCAACTATTAGAAATGTCTAAAAAAATAAGACACAGAGGTCCTGATTGGAGCGGAATTTATAGCGATGCTAAAGTTATTATGACACATGAAAGATTGGCTATTGTTGACCCTGCTTCTGGAAAACAACCATTATTTAGTAAAGATAGAAATCTTATTCTAGCAGCAAATGGCGAAATTTACAACCACAGAGAATTACGAAATCAATTAAAAGAAACGTACCAATTCTTAACTGCATCTGATTGTGAAATCATACTAGCATTATACCAAGAAAAAGGAACTGACTTTTTAGATGATTTAAATGGTATTTTTGGTTTTGCTTTGTATGATAAAAACAAAGATGAATATCTTATTGCAAGAGATCACATGGGAATTATTCCTTTGTATATAGGATGGGATCAAAATGGCACTTTTTATGTAGCTTCTGAATTAAAGGCTCTGGAAGGAATCTGCACAACCATTGAATTATTTCCTCCTGGACACTTTTTATCTAGTAAAACAGGAGAATTTGTAAAATGGTGGCAAAGAGATTGGACAGATTATGACGCCGTTAAAGAAAATGAAACTAGCATTACCGAAGTAAAAAAAGCTTTAGAAGATGCTGTTCATAGACAATTAATGAGCGATGTACCTTATGGAGTTTTACTCTCTGGTGGTTTAGATTCTTCTGTAACTTCAGCAATTGCCAAGAAATATGCTCAAATGCGAATAGAAAACGACGACAAAACAGAAGCTTGGTATCCGCAGTTACATTCTTTTTCTGTTGGTTTAGAAGGATCTCCAGATTTGGCTGCAGCAAAAAAAGTAGCAGACCATATAGGTACTATTCATCATGAAATTAAATTTACCATTCAAGAAGGATTAGATGCCATTAAAGATGTTATATACAATATTGAAACTTACGACATAACTACAATTCGATCTTCTACACCCATGTATTTAATGGCAAGAGTTATTAAATCTATGGGAATAAAAATGGTACTTTCTGGTGAAGGTGCAGATGAAATATTTGGTGGGTATTTGTATTTTCATAAAGCACCAAATGCACAAGAATTTCATGAGGAAACTGTTCGGAAAATGGACAAACTTCACATGTACGATTGCCTAAGAGCAAATAAAAGCTTAATGGCTTGGGGAATTGAAGGAAGAGTACCTTTTTTAGACAAAGAGTTTATAGATGTAGCTATGCGTTTAAATCCGAAAGACAAAATGATAAATGGCGAGCGAATGGAAAAATGGATAGTACGAAAAGCGTTTGAAGATATGTTGCCAGAAAGTGTTGCTTGGCGACAAAAGGAACAGTTTTCTGATGGTGTTGGCTACTCTTGGATAGACACCTTGAAAGATGTCGTAGAAAAAGAAGTTTCTGATGAGCAACTTGCAAACGCTAAATACAGGTTTCCGTACCAAACACCACAGAATAAAGAAGAGTTTTACTACAGGGCAATTTTTGAAGAGCATTTTCCAAGTGAAGCAGCAGCAAAGAGCGTTCCGCAAGAAAAAAGTGTTGCTTGCAGTACACAAACTGCACTAGATTGGGATGAAGCATTTAAAAACATGAACGAACCTTCTGGAAGAGCCATTAAAATGGTTCATGAAGATGCATATTAAAATTGTTTAGAGATGTAAGTAAATTCTTTACCACATAAAAAAACCTGTTTCAAACAGGTTTTTTTATGTGATTAGCTCTGAAAAAACCGTAAATACTAGAAATGACAGATAGGTGACATTTAAATGACGTGTTAAAAACAAAACTTTCCATATACATTTGTAATGTTAAAAACACAAAATGGAAAATAATACATTAGGCAAACGTTTAAAATACCAAAGAACTTCTAAAGGTATTACTCAAGAACAACTTTCTGATGCTTCTAGTGTAGGAGTTAGAACCATACAACGTATTGAAAAAGAGGAAGTAACTCCACATTTACAAACTGTAAAACTATTGGCTATTGGACTTGATGTAGATATTAATGATTTATTGATGGTTGACAACCCAAATGAAGAAAAGATTCAAAAAAAATGGTTGTTATTGCTACATGGTTTGCCTTTACTAGGTTTAGTAATTCCATTTGTAAATGTACTTTTACCTGTCTTTTTATGGATACATAAATCTGAGGATAATAAAGTATACGATAGTCATGGCAGAAGTATAATTAATTTTCATTGTTCCATTATCTTATACTTTATCATCTCGTTGTTACTTTTTTTTCCTTTACCTGGCTATAATTTTTTCTTAACTGGCTTAATAGTTTTATTTAGCCTGGTTTTCACTATATTAAATATCATATCCTCTCTAGAAAAAGGCACTTGTTACTACCCTCTATCAATTTCCTTTTTAAAAAATAATTAAATAAAAAAAATCATAAGTTATGTTAGGGTTATTAGTAATTATAATAATCTCATGGATTCTTTTGCATTATATGCAACAAAAAGATATAGAGGTTCTAGGAATTATTCCAACTAAAAAAAGAATTATACAATTTAGTTTAGGCTTTATTATTATGATAATTATCTGTTTATTAAAAATTTCTTTAGAAACCTATGCATTAAAAGTAAATTGGACACAAAATGATACTCCTGATTATACATTAATTCTACATTCATTTTTCTACCACCTAAGATCTGCTTTAACAGAAGATTTAGTATTTAGAGGAGCAATTTTATACATTTTATTAGAACGAATCTCAGCACATAAAGCTTTATTTATCTCTGCAATTATATTTGGCGTATACCATATTTTCTCATACGGAATGTTAGAATCTAACACGATTGCAAAATTATATATTATACTTATTACAGGTGTTACTGGTTATATCTGGGCTTATACTTTCTACAAAACAAAATCTATAATGATGGGATTAGGGTTTCATTTAGGATACAACTTTTTAATGTCTCTTTTTTATGAAAATCAACCTTATGGACAGTTAATTTTTCAAGAAGTTAAAAAAATTAAATTATCTGATTGGAACTGGTTGTTGTACCATATTCCAGCAGGTCTATTTCCTTCATTGGTTACTTTTCTTTTTTTAAAAGTATACCTAAACAAGAATATTTGGATGAATAGAGAGAGATAACTACAAAAAACCAAAGTCAAAATCTAAGGTTAGAAGCATTTTGTTCAAAAAGCAATTTTACATTATCAATAAAACAATGCAATTTTAAATTTAAGATCAATTAGAGGCTTTTTAAGACACTTTCATAAATTTTAAGATTGTTGATAATTTATGAATAAAGTCTATTAAATCTTTTAAAAATGAGGTCTAAAATTGTAAATTTGATTCAATCAAATCAATACGCAACAAAGAATGAGCGACGAAAAAAAATACAATTATTCAGCCGATAGTATTCAGGCCTTAGAAGGTATGGAGCATGTTAGAATGCGCCCATCCATGTACATTGGTGATGTAGGTGTTAGAGGATTACACCACCTTGTTTACGAAGTTGTAGATAACTCTATTGATGAAGCAATGGGTGGCCATTGTGACACCATAGATGTTATAATAAATGAAAACAATTCCATATCTGTAAAAGATAACGGTCGTGGAATTCCTGTAGGTATTCATAAAAAAGAAGGCGTATCTGCATTACAGGTAGTAATGACTAAAATTGGTGCAGGAGGTAAATTCGACAAAGATTCGTATAAAGTTTCAGGTGGACTTCACGGAGTTGGTGTTTCTTGTGTAAATGCACTTTCTGATCATCTAACAGCAACTGTTCATAAAGAAGGTAAGATCTGGCAACAAGAATACGAAAAAGGAAAAACCTTGTATCCTGTTAAAACAATTGGTGAAACCGATTTTACAGGAACTATTGTAACCTTCCTTCCAGATAGATCAATATTCCAACAAACTACAGAATACAATTATGAAACGCTAGCAAACAGAATGCGTGAGTTGGCATATTTGAATAAAGGTATTACAATCAGCTTAACAGATAAAAGAAACAAAGATGATGAAGGAAACTTCATTTCTGAAACTTTTCATTCAGAAGAAGGGCTTTCAGAATTTGTTAGATATTTAGATTCTACTAGAAATCCTATTATTGGCCATGTTATTTCCATGGAAGGTGAAAAGAATGACATACCTGTAGAGGTTGCAATGATTTATAATGACTCTTATGCAGAAAATCTACATTCATACGTAAACAATATCAACACCCATGAAGGTGGTACACATTTATCTGGTTTTAGAAGAGGTTTAACCGCTACTCTTAAAAAATATGCTGATGAATCTGGACTTTTAAAAAATGTAAAATTCGAAATTTCTGGCGACGATTTTAGAGAAGGACTAACAGCAATTGTATCCGTAAAAGTTGCAGAACCACAATTTGAAGGACAAACGAAAACAAAGCTAGGAAACAGAGAAGTAACTTCAGCAGTATCTCAAGCTGTTTCAGATATGCTATCTACGTACCTAGAAGAAAATCCTAACGATGCCAAAACCATCGTTCAAAAGGTAATTTTAGCTGCTCAAGCAAGGCATGCAGCTAGAAAGGCCAGAGAGATGGTACAACGTAAAACTGTAATGAGTATTGGTGGTTTACCTGGTAAACTGTCAGATTGTTCTGAAACAGACCCAACAAAAAGCGAAATATTTCTAGTAGAGGGAGATTCAGCAGGAGGTACAGCAAAACAAGGAAGAGATAGAAAGTTTCAAGCAATATTACCATTACGTGGTAAAATATTAAACGTAGAAAAAGCGATGCAACATAAAGTTTTTGAGAATGAAGAAATCAAAAACATGTTTACCGCGTTGGGAGTTTCTATAGGTACAGAAGAAGATCCAAGAGCATTAAACCTAAGCAAAATTCGCTACCATAAAGTAGTTATTATGTGTGATGCCGATGTTGATGGATCTCACATTGCTACACTAATCCTAACATTCTTCTTTAGATACATGAGAGAAATGATAGAACAAGGCTACATCTACATTGCCACTCCTCCACTTTACTTAGTTAAAAAAGGACAAAAAAGAGAATATGCATGGGATGACAACCAACGAGATATGATTGCTCAAAAAATGGGTGGTGGTGTAAATGTTCAGCGCTACAAGGGTCTTGGAGAGATGAACGCAGAACAACTTTGGGATACCACTATGAATCCAGAGTTTAGAACCTTAAGACAAGTAACAATAGATAGTATGACAGAAGCCGATAGAGTATTTTCTATGCTTATGGGAGATGAAGTTCCTCCTAGAAGAGACTTTATTGAGCGTAATGCAAAATATGCAAATATAGACGTCTAAACTACTGGTTTTTAGTTTAAAAAAATACACACCAAAATATTTTGGTGTGTATTTTTTTTTAACTTAGCTATCATTAACCAAAACTTACAAGTATGAAAAAGTGTATTTTATTTTTTACTGCTTTACTTTTTTTCTCATTTCACTCTAAAGCACAAGATGGATTTGAAAATATACTATTAGCAGACCCAGCAGACTCAAAAAAATTACTAAGTGCTTACTTTGCTCCAGGAATGGAAGGCTTTATCAATAGTATGAATGGAGGCTGGTACCATACAGCTAAAGTGCACAAAAAATTTGGGTTTGATATCTCTATTGGCGCAAGCGGTGCTAGCATACCTTCAGAAAAAGATTTTTTTAATATTGGTGCATTAGGTCTAACTTCTGTTAGTTCTACATCAAGCACATCACCTACATTTTCAGGCGATGGAAATGGTGTCCCTTTTCGTGTTACAACTACGGTAGAAGGACAAACTGTAACTGCAGATTTTCAAGGCCCAGGAGGTGTTGATTTACCAGCAGACTTGGTACCAGCTCCTGCTGTTCAATTAAATGTTGGTCTTCCTTTTAAACTAGAAGCAATGGTACGTTTTGTACCTGACATTAATTTTGGAGACGATGCAGACGAAAGTTCTTTGAATATGTTTGGTATTGGATTAAAAAAAGAAATTACAAGTTGGTTTGGACCTCTTGATAAACTTCCTTTACATGTATCTTTATTAGCAGCATATACAAACATGACCGTTAGTTATGGTTTATCAGACATTACATCTGGCTCTATAAGAACACAAAATGCTTTGGCAGAGTTCGATTTAAACGCATATACAGTTCAAGCTATTGCCTCGTTAAATTTCCCAATAATAAATGTTTTTGGAGGTTTTGGTTTTAACTCAGGATCTTCCTCTTTTAATATGTCTGGCCAATATACAGGGGTTTTTAATACAGGTTTTCCTCCACCAAACGATACAGTTACAAAGACATTAAGCATTCCTAGAAATTTAGATTTTAATTCAAGTGGATTTGCTGCAACTCTAGGAGCTAGACTTAGTCTAGGATTCTTTAAAATATATGGCTCCTATGCTTTTCAAGAATACAATACCGCAAACCTTGGAATTGCTTTTAGCTTCAGATAAAAGTCAAAAAAAGACCTTTTTAAAAGGTCTTTTTTTATGACTAATATCATAATAGAAACTCTATTTTATTGTATTTTTGCAAAAATTAAATTTCTAACTTAAAAAATTAATTATATGAAAGTTACAGTTGTAGGTGCAGGAGCAGTTGGTGCAAGTTGTGCAGAATATATTGCAATAAAAGATTTTGCCTCTGAAGTTGTTTTATTAGATATTAAAGAAGGATATGCAGAAGGTAAAGCTATGGATTTAATGCAAACAGCTTCTTTAAATGGTTTTGACACAAAAATTACAGGAAGTACAAACGACTACTCTAAAACTGCAGATTCTGATATATGTGTAATTACTTCTGGTATTCCAAGAAAACCAGGCATGACTCGCGAAGAGTTGATTGGTATTAATGCTGGTATTGTAAAAACTGTTTCTTCAAGTTTAATAGAACATTCTCCTAATACAATTATTATTGTAGTATCTAACCCAATGGATACAATGACATATCTTGTGCATAAAACAACAAACCTACCTAAGAATAGAATTATTGGAATGGGTGGAGCACTAGACTCCGCTCGTTTTAAATACAGATTAGCAGAAGCTTTAGAAGCTCCTATTTCTGATGTAGATGGTATGGTAATTGGTGGTCATTCTGACAAAGGAATGGTTCCTTTAACAAGACTAGCTACAAGAAACTCTGTGCCTGTTACTGAATTTATATCAGAAGAAAGATTAAATCAAGTAAAAGAAGATACAAAAGTTGGTGGGGCAACTTTAACGAAATTATTAGGAACTTCTGCTTGGTACGCTCCAGGAGCTGCTGTTTCTGGGTTAGTGCAAGCTATTGCCTGTGATCAAAAGAAAATTTACCCATGCTCAACTTTATTAGAAGGAGAATATGGTTTATCTGATCTGTGTATTGGTGTTCCTGTTGTTTTAGGAAAAAATGGAATAGAAAGTATTGTTGAGATAAATTTAAACGATGCTGAAAAAGCGCACTTGGCAGAATCTGCTGAAGGTGTTTCTAAAACAAACGGATTGTTAGAATTATAATTCATAACTAATAAACAAAAAACACCCAATTTTTATGAAATTAGGTGTTTTTTTTATTTAAAAAAGTCTACAAATTGGGTTTTTAAAACTTATGATAATCCAGATATTACACCTTTATTATCTATAGTCATATTTTCAGAGGCTGGTTTTGCAGGTAACCCTGGCATACGCATCATTTTTCCTAAGATTGGTATCACAAATTGTGCACCAGCAGCAATTTCTATTTCTCTAACAGTTACTTTAAATCCTTCTGGCCTTCCAATTAATTTTTCATTATCTGAAAATGATTTTTGTGTTTTTGCCATACAAATAGCAAAGTTATTAAACCCTAACCTATCTATTCTTCGCAGATTTAACTCGGCTTTCTTTTCAAAATCTACCCCAGAAGCGCCATATATTTCTTTAGCAATTTTTTCTATCTTTTCTTTAACTGGCATTTCCCAACTATATAATGGCTTGTATTGCGATGCTTTATTTTCAACAACATCTACAACTGCTTTTGCAAGATCTTTTGTTCCTTCTCCTCCTTTAGCCCAACCTTCTGATATTACTGCTTGTACACCCAGTTGTTTACATTTATTAATTACATAGTCTAGCTCATCTTTAGTATCTGAAACAAAAGAATTTAGAGCAACTACAGGCTCTATATTAAATTTTCTAATATTTTCTATATGCTTTTCTAAGTTCTTAAACCCATTTTCTACCATATTTAAATTTGGCGTATTATATGCTTCTTTAGTTGCACCTCCATGGTGTCTTAATGCACGTATAGTAGCAACTAAAACAACACACTTAGGATTGAGTTTTGCAAAATAAGACTTTATGTTTAAGAATTTTTCGGCACCTAAATCTGCGCCAAAACCAGCTTCTGTTACTACATAGTTAGAAAGAGAAAGTCCTATTTTCGTAGCTATAATCGTATTAGTTCCCTGTGCAATATTTGCAAAAGGACCACCATGTATAATTGCAGGATTATCTTCTAAAGTTTGTACTAAATTAGGCTTTATTGCATCTTTTAATAAAATAGCCATAGCATTTTCTGCATTTAAATCTCTAGCAAAAACTGGCGAATTCTGATACGTAAAACCTACTAATATATTTCCCAAACGCTCTTTTAAGTTTTCAAAATTAGTTGCCATACATAAAATTGCCATTACCTCAGACGCTGGCGTAATGTTAAATCCATCTTGTCTTGGTATTCCATTTCCTGTTCCTCCTAAACCTATGGTTATATCACGAAGTGAACGGTCATTCATGTCAATAACGCGTTTCCATAAAACTTTTCTTGGATCTATATTTAAATTGTTTGTTTTACTCTGTATGTTATTATCAATTAAAGCTGCCAATAAATTATTGGCTTTTTCTACAGCATTGAAATCTCCAGTAAAATGCAAATTGATATCTTCCATAGGTACAACTTGAGAATACCCACCTCCTGCAGCACCACCTTTTATACCAAAAACTGGCCCCAAGGAAGGTTCTCTTAAAACAACAGTTGCTTGTTTTCCTATTTTGTTTAAACCTTCTGTTAACCCAATTGAAACTGTTGTTTTTCCTTCACCAGCAGGTGTTGGTGTTAATGCCGTTACCAAAACCAAATTATTATCTTTGATTTTATCTTCATCAACTAAAGACAAAGGAAGCTTTGCCTTATACTTTCCGTAATACTCTAAAGATTCTTCAGAAATTGAGAGTTTAGAAGCAATTTCTCTAATATGCTTCATGGTATTATTTTGTGCTATTTGAATATCAGATAGGTGTGTCATATACAAAATATTGGTGGTTTGTGAATTAGGCACTAAATATACTTAAAATTCGAATGATTTTATTCCAATATTTAGTGACTGAAATCCATTGACATAAATGTAAAAAAACAATTGCTTTCTCTACTTTGAAATACTATATTTGCACGTTTTAAAAATAAATAAGAAGTCGACAAAAATAAAGAAAATGCAAAACAAAGGACTTATTAAGTTATTTGCAATCCTTTTCGGATTAGTAAGTTTATACCAATTATCTTTTACTTATTTAGCAACAGGTGTTGAAGACGACGCTGTTGTTTATGCCGAGAATAAAGCAACTACGGATGATGCAAGGGAAAAGGCTAAATTAGAAAGAAAATACTTAGATAGTGTAGCCAATAAAGACATAATAGATCTTGGATTAGCAAAATTTAGCTACAATGATGTGAAAGACAAAGAAATGAATCTTGGTCTTGATCTAAAAGGTGGTATCAATGCAATTTTACAAGTTTCCGTAAAAGAAGTTTTAATTAGTTTATCTAACGAATCTAAAAACGAAACTTTTATACAAGCCTTAAATGCAGCAGATGAAAGACAAAAAACAAGTAACGATACTTATTTAAATTTGTTTTTTGAAGAGTTTGAAAAAATAGCAGGTACTACTAAATTAAGTGACCCATCCATTTTTGGCACAAAAGCGTTAAGTGAGAAGATTTCTTTTAATGAAGACAATGCAACCGTTAAAGTTACTTTACAGGAAGAAATTAATAACTCTATAGGTACTGCTTTTGAAGTTTTAAGAAGTAGAATTGATAAGTTTGGGGTAACACAGCCTAACATTCAAAGAATAGGGAATTCTGGAAGAATTCAAATAGAATTACCAGGCGCAAAAGACATAGAGCGTGTTACTAAATTAATTACCAGTAAAGCTGAACTTCAGTTTTGGGAAGTACATACCAATGCAGAAGTACAAAACTTTTTCTTTGAAGCAAATGCAGTAGTTGCAGAAATGCTTAAAGACGATTCTGTTGTGAATCAACAAAAAGATTCTACTGAAGTTGATGAAATAGACGATTTATTAGGAGAGCAAGCAGACTCTACAAATGTTCAGAAAAACTTATTCACATATTTATTTCCAAACTTAGCGCAAAGTCAAAACCAAGTTAGCTCGTTAGTAGCACAAGCTAGAGTTTTAGATACTGCTATGGTAAACGATTTACTTTCTAAAAAAGAAGTACGTGCTTTATTACCAACGGAATTAAAATATACAAAATTCTTATGGGACTATAAATCTGTAGGTGGTGCTGATGGAGCAGAAATTATTGGTTTATATGCTATAAAAGGAAATAGAAATGACAAAGCAACTATAGAAGGAGACGTTATTTTAGACGCTGCTCAGGTTTTTGATCAATTGAACAAACCCGAAGTTTCTATGACTATGAACAGTATAGGAACTAAACAATGGGCAAAAATGACCTCTGAAAATGTAGGTAATTTTGTAGCAGTTGTATTAGATGACTATGTGTACACTGCACCATCTGTAAATCAAGCTATCACAGGAGGTAGAACTTCTATCTCTGGAGGTGCAATGACAGTTGCAGAAGCAGAAGATATAGCAACTGTTTTAAAAGCGGGTAAATTACCAGCAGCAGCTAGAATTATTCAAGCAGAAGTTGTTGGTCCATCTCTTGGTCAAGAAGCAATTGATGCTAGTTTCTTATCTTTTGGATTGGCAATAGTACTAGTACTGTTATGGATGATCTTATATTATGGTAAAGCAGGTGCTTATGCAGATATAGCTTTAGCTGTAAACATCTTATTTATTTTTGGAATTTTAGCGTCGTTTAACGCTGTATTAACGCTGCCAGGTATTGCAGGTATCATTTTAACCATTGGTATGTCTGTAGATGCGAACGTTATTATTTTTGAAAGAATAAAAGAAGGCTTATTCAAAAAGAAAGGTTTAAAACAATCTGTAGAAGAAGGGTTCTCTGTAAAGGGAGCATTATCTGCAATTATTGATGCAAACATCACTACACTTTTAACAGGTATTATCTTATATGTATTTGGAACAGGACCAATCAAAGGTTTTGCACTAACCTTAATGATAGGTATTGCAACTTCTTTATTTACTGCTGTTTTTATCACTCGTATTTTAATTGATGGTGCTGTAAATAAAGGTGCTAACCTTACCTTTAATACATCTATATCTAAAGGTTGGTTCCAAAATATCAATGTAACTTTCTTACAGAAAAGAAAGGTTGCATACATCATTTCAGGAGCCATTATAGTAATTGGATTAGCTTCAATTTTTACAGTAGGATTAAAACAAGGTGTAGACTTTAAAGGAGGACGTTCTTATTTAGTTCGTTTCGACCAAGCTATGAATGCTACAGAAGTATCTGAAACATTAAAAGACGCTTTTGGATCTGCTCCTGAAGTTAAAACCTATGGTGCAGATAACCAGCTAAAGATAACAACCGTTTATAAAATTGAAGAAGAAGGAACAGAAATAGATGATGAAGTTCAAAATACACTTTTCAACGGTTTACAAACTTATTTAGGAGATTTATCTTACGAAGATTTTAAACCAGGTTTTGAGAAAGAAGGTGCTGGTGTAATGAGTTACATGAAAGTTGAGCCTACCATAGCAGACGATATTAAAACATCTGCTTTATATGCGGTTCTTGGTTCGTTAATAGTTGTGTTCTTATACATTTTATTACGTTTTAGAAAAGTGTCTTTCTCTATTGGAGCGGTTGCAGCAGTATTCCACGATGTATTAATTGTACTAGGTGTATTCTCTATTACTTATGCTTGGATGCCATTTGATATGGAAATAGGACAATCTTTTATAGCAGCAATTCTAACCGT
This sequence comes from uncultured Polaribacter sp., assembly GCA_964477255.1. GTDB lineage: Bacteria > Bacteroidota > Bacteroidia > Flavobacteriales > Flavobacteriaceae > Polaribacter. Next base: position 4,332 of record CAYZDK010000023.1, on the reverse strand, counting down.
TGTGGGTTACTCACTTAACGATACCGTTGTTATTTTTGATAGAATTAGAGAATTTGCAGGAATTCACACAAACTGGAAATATAGTGAAGTTGTAGATAAAGCACTTAGCTCTACACTTGGAAGAACAATAAACACCTCTTTGACTACTCTACTTGTAATGTTAGCAATCTTTTTATTTGGTGGAGACTCCATTAGAGGATTTATGTTTGCACTAATTATAGGTGTTGCAGTAGGTACATATTCTTCTTTATTTGTAGCAACGCCAATTATGTTTGATACAACCAAAAAAGAAGATAAAAACTAAAACAAACGTTTAAAGAAATATAAAACCGTTTTTAATTAAATACCAATAATTAAAAACGGTTTTTTCATTCAAATTATAACAATATCTTTGTTTATTATGAGTATAATAAAACTTAACGACCTGTACTTTAAGCCTTATATTTCAAAAGAAAAAATAAATAAGGTTGTTAAGTATCTTGCCAATAGTGTTAAAGAAGATTTATCCGATAATGAAGTACCAATTTTTGTTGGAATCTTAAATGGCTGTTTTCTTTTTGCAGCAGACTTTATTAGAGAATTTCGTGGAGATTGCGAAGTTTCTTTCGTAAAAATTGCTTCCTATGAAGGTACTTCTTCATCTAATAAAATAAAGAAACTTGTAGGAATTAATGAAGACTTAAGAGGAAGAACAGTAATAATTTTAGAAGATATTATTGATACTGGAAACACCTTACAAGAAATTTATAATATCTTTAGAGATAAAGAATTAAAAGAATTAAAAGTAGTTTCATTATTCTTTAAACCAGATGTGTTTAGAAAAGAACTACCAATAGATTACATAGGCTTAAACATAGAAGATAAATTTATTGTTGGCTATGGATTAGATTACAACGGATTAGGAAGAAATTACCCAGAAATATATCAACTTACAACAAAACCAAAAATGAAAAATATTGTATTATTTGGCCCTCCAGGAGCTGGAAAAGGAACACAAGCAAACTTTTTAAAAGATATGTTTAATTTGGTTCATATCTCTACAGGAGATGTGTTTCGTTATAACATTAAAAATGAAACAGAGTTAGGTTTGCTAGCAAAAAAATATATGGATGAAGGTGACTTGGTGCCAGATGAAGTTACCATTAATATGCTAAAAGCAGAAGTAGAGAAAAATGCAGATGCTAAAGGTTTTATTTTTGATGGTTTTCCTAGAACCCAATCACAAGCAGAAGCACTAGATACTTTCTTAGCGGAAAAAGGCGAGCAAATAAATGGAATGGTTGCATTAGAGGTACCAGAAGATATTTTGGTAGAAAGGCTATTAGAAAGGGGAAAAACTAGCGGAAGAACAGACGATACTGATGAAAGTAAAATTAGAAATCGTTTTAACGAATACAATACAAAAACTGCTGTTCTTAAAGACTATTACCAAGAACAAAATAAATACTATGGTATAAATGGTGTTGGTAGCATTTCAGATATCACCAATCGTATTGCAGAAGTGTTTAATACACTTTAATTAATATCTTATCACAGAAGATTTGAAATTAATAGAGAAAAAAGCCAGTGGCTATAAAGTATTTTGAATCTAATTTTAAATAAAATTTAAATGACTGAAGGCAATTTCGTAGACTATATAAAAATTTATGCATCCTCTGGAAATGGAGGGCAAGGCTCTGCACACCTTCATCGTGAGAAATACATAACAAAAGGTGGTCCAGATGGTGGTGATGGAGGAAGAGGAGGGCATGTTATCCTTAGGGGTAATAAAAATATGTGGACACTTTTTCACCTAAAATTTAAACGTCATTTTAGAGCCACACAAGGTGGTGCTGGCAGCAAAAGTAGAAGTACAGGGGCAGATGGAGAGGATGTTTACATCGATGTTCCTTTAGGCACAATTATTAGAGATGCAGATACAGATAAAATTTTATTTGAAATCACAGAAGATGGTAAAGAAGTTATCTTGTTAGAAGGTGGAAAAGGCGGTTTAGGAAACTGGCACTTTAAATCTCCAACCAACCAAACCCCTAGATATGCACAACCTGGTCTAGAAGGCAAAGAAGGTTGGTTTAGAATTGAATTAAAGGTGCTTGCAGATGTTGGTTTAGTAGGCTTCCCAAATGCAGGAAAATCAACATTACTTTCTGTAATAACTGCAGCTAAACCAAAAATTGCTGACTATGCTTTTACTACTCTAAAACCAAACCTAGGTATCGTAAATATTAGAAACCAACACACCTTTGTAATGGCTGATATACCTGGTATTATTGAGGGAGCTGCAGAAGGAAAAGGTCTTGGACATCATTTTTTAAGACACATAGAACGAAATTCTACATTATTATTTTTAGTACCTGCAGATAGCAATGATATTAAAAAGGATTATGAAATTCTACTAAATGAATTAAAACAACATAATCCAGAGCTTTTAGATAAAGATAGACTTTTAGCAATTTCTAAAAGTGACATGTTAGATGAAGAATTAAAAGAAGAAATTAAAAAGGACTTGCCAGAAGGGATAGAAACCTTGTTTATTTCTTCTGTTGCACAACAAGGGTTAACAGAGCTAAAAGACAAGCTTTGGAGTATGCTAAACTAAGGGTTAAAGTTTAATTTTAATTGGTATTTGATACGTACTAGAAACTGGTATTCCTCTTTTAATTGCTGGAAATATTCTGGGCAATTTTTGTAAAGCAACTTTAAAAACACTATCTAAATCAGGTAATTCTTGCTGTATTTTCTCAGAATAGTCAAGTTGTTGTAAACTAAAAACACCTGTGCTATCTATATTTATTTGTAACATTACAACTTCATTTATAGTATCTTTTACCATAAAAGTATGGTATTGCAATTCTGAATGAATAGCATCATGTAACGACTTTCTAAAGCAATCTGCCTTGGCTTCTTTAGTAACTATGGAATCGCATTTTGGAAAGGAAGGATAGGTATCTACAGATGAAAAATCAATAATAGTATCTAGTTGTTGTATGCGTTCTTGTTTGCTAAAAGTAATCTTATCACAAGACTGAAATACAATGAAAAGAAACAATAAAAAGACACGTAACTTCATATAATTTAATATAGTGTCAATTTAATAAAAAAATTAAGATTTACTCCAAACTTTCCCCTTTCATAAAATATTCTTTTTTTATTTCAGATACTCTTTTTTCTACATACTTGGTTATAACTTTATCTTTACTGTAAACCCTTTCTAAGTATTTTTTGTACAATTTATAAGCAATAGATTTGTCTTTGTAGTAATCATCAGATAGTTTGGCTTGTTGGTATAAAGCTCTATAATTTCTTGGGTTTTCTTCTACGGCTTTTTTAAACATACGTATAGCTTCTTGAGGCTTTTCGGTTTCATAATACATAGTTCCTAATCCATAGTATTCTTCATCTCTTCTTTCTTTACCAACATATGTTGCCATGGTGTAATTTAACATCGCCTTTCTGTATTTCTTTTGCTTTAAAGAAATGTGTCCTAAATAAGTTAGTGCTTTAAAATACTCTCTATCCAAACGTCTTACTTTATTAAAATAAGATTCTGACAAGTCTAAGCTATCTAAATTGTAGTATATTTTACCTAAAAGATCTTTAGGATAAGGTTCTTTTGGGTAAATGGTATCTAAATTATGTAATAATGGCAATGCTTCTTCATAAGCTTCTTTCCTATAAAATAGATTAATTTTAAGTTGATTTAATTCAAAATGGTTAGGGTTTATTGCCAAGCCTTTCGCTACAAAAAGACTAGTTGAATCTGGATCGTTAAGTTTATAAAAACTTTTTGCCAAAGATGCTATGGATTTAAAATGTAACGTGTCTTTCTCAAATGTGTCTATGAAACTGTTAATCATAGGGTCTCTTCTGTTTAGTAGTGCATAAGAAACACCTAATTGGTAAGAATAATTTGCATTTTTAGGATCTGATTTGGTTAAACTTTTAAATATCTTAGAGGCATTATTACCATCTTTTTTTAAAATATATAGTTTTCCCAATTGGTATTTTAAAACCAAGTTTAGCGAATCTTTTGCAATTATTGATTCATAAATTTTAATTGCTGTCCTATACTTTCCTAATCTTCGATGAACTTTTGCAAGTTTTAGTTTGGTCTTGTAATCATCCTTAAACGTGAGTGCACTATCTAAATATTTTGCAGCATTTTTAAAATCTTCTATAGATTCGTAAATAACGGCTCGTTTATAGTTACTTTGAAAAGAGGGCTTTTTATTATCTAATTCTAGAAGAGCTTTTTGGTATCTCCCAATGGCAAATAAACTATCAGAAACAGCAAAAGTTGAAGTTTGCGCTTCAACTTTTAAAACTGCTACT
>CAYZDK010000022.1:0-43670 GCA_964477255.1 uncultured Polaribacter sp. | reverse complement strand
GCGGTGGTGGTGTAATCTTACCGGAAGAAATTAAGGAGTTAATGGATTATGGAATTACCAGAATTTATTCTCCTGATGATGGCCGCGAATTAGGCTTGCAAGGTATGATAAACGATTTGGTTGAAAAATCTGATTTTCCAATAGGAAATGAACTAACTATAAATAGTAGTGACCTATCTAAAAAAGAAATTGGAAGCATTGCTCGTGTAATTTCAGCTGCTGAGAATTTTCCAGAAGTAGCAAAAGCAACTTTAGAAGAAATTCACAAGAAAAATAAAACCTCTAAAACTCCTGTACTTGGAATTACAGGAACAGGAGGTGCAGGTAAATCATCTTTAGTAGATGAATTAGTAAGAAGATTTTTAATAGATTTTCCTGAGAAAACAGTTGGTCTAATTTCTGTAGATCCATCTAAGAGAAAAACAGGTGGTGCGTTGTTAGGTGACAGAATTAGAATGAATGCGATAAACAATTCTAGAGTTTATATGCGCTCTCTAGCCACCAGACAATCTAATTTGGCATTGTCTAAATATGTAAATGAAGCTGTTGAAGTTTTAAAAGCTGCTGAGTTTGATTTAATTATTTTAGAAACCTCTGGAATTGGACAATCGGATACAGAAATTATTGAACATTCAGATACTTCCTTATATGTAATGACTCCAGAATTTGGTGCTGCTACGCAATTAGAGAAGATTGATATGTTGGATTTTGCAGATTTGGTTGCCATCAACAAATTTGATAAAAGAGGAGCTTTAGACGCAATACGTGATGTAAAAAAGCAATACATGCGTAACAATAATTTATGGGATGTTTCTATGGATGATATGCCTGTTTTTGGCACTATTGCCTCGCAATTTAATGATCCTGGAATGAATTCGCTTTATAAGGCAATCATGGATAAATTGGTAGAGAAAACAAATGCAGATTTAACATCTACTTTTGAAATCACCAAAGAAATGTCAGAGAAGATTTATGTGATTCCTCCAAACAGAGTGCGTTACTTATCAGAGATTTCTGAAAACAACAGAAGTTACGATAAAACCGTAAGTGAACAAGTTGTTGTAGCCCAAAAATTATACGGAATTCAACAAACTTTAAGCTCTATTACTGGAAACGAAGTAGGTATTCTAAAAACAGGATTAGATGAAGATCAAATCTTAAGTGATGCCCCAAAAGAGGAACATGATTTTGTTAAATTGTTAATTGCGCAATTTGAAAAAGTTAAACTTAATCTAGACCCTTACAACTGGGAAATTATTCTCAATTGGAGTAATACTGTTAAAAAATACAAGGACCCTATCTACTCTTTTAAAGTAAGAGACAAAGAAATTAAAATTGAAACCCACACAAAATCATTATCTCATACAGACATACCAAAAGTAGCACTACCAAAATATAAAGCATGGGGAGACCTATTGCGTTGGTGTTTGCAAGAAAATGTACCTGGTGAATTCCCTTATACTTCTGGATTATATCCTTTTAAAAGAACAGGTGAAGACCCAACAAGAATGTTTGCAGGTGAAGGTGGTCCAGAAAGAACCAACAGACGTTTTCATTATGTTAGTTTAGGAATGCCAGCCAAGCGTTTGTCTACTGCTTTTGATTCTGTTACTCTTTATGGAAATGACCCAGGACACAGACCAGATATTTATGGTAAAATAGGTAATGCAGGTGTTTCTATTTGTTGTTTAGATGATGCAAAAAAATTATATTCCGGATTTGATTTAAGTCATGCTATGACTTCTGTTTCGATGACTATCAATGGCCCTGCACCTATGCTTTTAGGATTTTTTATGAATGCAGCTATTGATCAGAACTGTGAAAAGTATATTAAAGAGCACAGTTTAGAAAAAGATGTAGAAGCTAAATTTAAAGAAATATATGATAGTAAAGGGCTAGAAAGACCTAAGTACCATGGAGAGCTACCAGAAGGTAACAATGGATTAGGTTTAATGTTACTAGGTTTAACAGGAGACCAAGTATTACCAGAAGCAATTTACAACAAAATAAAAGCAGAAACTTTAGCACAAGTAAGAGGAACAGTTCAAGCAGATATTTTAAAAGAAGATCAAGCTCAAAATACCTGTATCTTTTCTACAGAATTTGCACTTCGTTTAATGGGAGATGTGCAAGAGTATTTTATTGAAAACAAAGTACGAAATTTTTATTCTGTTTCTATCTCTGGTTATCACATTGCAGAAGCAGGAGCTAACCCAATTACACAGTTGGCTTTAACTTTAGCTAACGGATTTACTTATGTAGAATACTATTTATCAAGAGGAATGGATATTAATAAATTTGGACCAAATTTATCTTTCTTCTTTTCCAATGGTATAGATCCAGAGTATTCCGTAATTGGTAGAGTTGCTCGTAAAATATGGTCTAAAGCATTAAAGTATAAATATGGCGCTAATTCTAGAGCTCAAATGCTAAAATATCATATTCAAACTTCTGGAAGATCTTTACATGCTCAGGAAATTGATTTTAATGACATTAGAACAACACTTCAAGCGCTTTATGCAATCTATGATAATTGTAATTCATTGCATACAAACGCTTATGATGAAGCAATTACAACACCAACAGAAGAATCTGTTCGTAGAGCAATGGCTATTCAGTTAATTATCAATAAAGAGTTAGGATTAGCTAAAAATGAAAACCCAATTCAGGGTTCATTCATCATTGAAGAGTTAACAGATTTAGTGGAAGAAGCTGTTCTAGAAGAATTTGATAGAATTACAGAAAGAGGTGGCGTTTTAGGTGCTATGGAAACCATGTACCAGCGCTCTAAAATTCAAGAAGAAAGCTTATATTATGAAACTTTAAAACACACTGGTGAGTTTCCTATCATTGGAGTAAATACCTTCTTAAGCTCTAAAGGATCCCCTACAGTGCTGCCAGCAGAAGTGATACGTGCTACTGAAGAAGAAAAGCAAAATCAAATTAAAACAAAAGAAAACTTAAATAACATAAAGGCTTCTGAAGCAGAAGAACAATTGGCTATACTTCAAGAAGCAACCATACAAAACGAAAATATTTTCGAAAAATTAATGGAAGCTACTAAAGTTTGCACTTTAGGACAGATAACAGCGTCGTTATTCAAAGTTGGAGGTCAATACAGAAGAAATATGTAATTTTATAGGTAAAAACAAAAACTTATAACCAAAACCTAATCTTAATTAAAGTATAGCATTTTAAAAACGTATTTTTTAACATATAACATATCAGATTATTACAGTTATGAACAAATATCTAGACGCTTTTATTAACTCTTTTACTAGTACTCTAGATTGGACATGGAAGTCGATGATTTTTGAAGTGCCATGGTATACCAACTACTTTTGGGGATTAATAGTTATATCTCTAATAGTTTGGGGTTTAGAGATAATTTTTCCGTGGAGAAAAAATCAAGATATTTTTAGAAAAGATTTTTGGTTAGATGCTTTCTACATGTTCTTTAACTTTTTTATTTTTTCTATCGTAATTAGTGGAGTTTACCGAATATTAGAGTTAGGATTTAACGAATTTAACATAACTACAAAAAGTTTAGCAATAGTAAATTTATCTAATTGGGAACCTTGGCTACAACTTGTTGTTTTCTTTATCATTTTAGATTTCGTACAATGGTTTACTCATGTGTTACTTCATAGGTATGAATTTCTATGGCGTTTTCATAAAGTACATCATAGTGTAAAAGAAATGGGCTTTGCAGCACATTTACGATACCACTGGATGGAAAATGTATTGTATAAGCCTTTAAAAACATTTGGAGTAATGATTTTAGGAGGCTTTGAGCCTGAACAAGCATACATTGTTCATTTTATTACTATTGCAATTGGTCATTTAAATCATGCTAATATTAAGATTAGTTGGGGCGTTTTTAAATATATTTTTAACAACCCTGTTATGCACTTGTACCATCACGCCTATAATATACCAGAAGGAAGACATGGTATAAATTATGGAATTAGCTTAAGCCTTTGGGATTATATTTTTAAAACAGACTATGTTCCTGAAGATAGTGGAACTATTGAAATTGGTTTTAAAGGTGATGAAAAATTTCCTAAAGATTTTGTTGGTCAAAATCTTTATGGATTTAAGAAATAATATATAAAATAATTTAAAAATTTTAAAGATACATATCTTTTGAAAGTCTAAATGCATTCACTTATATTTGAATAAAGTTTTACCCAATGAAAAAAATATTCTTATTTGTTTGTTTAGGTTTATTATTTGCGTGTTCCTCAGAAGATAATTTTGATTGGGATGCTGATAATGAAACGGTAATCTTAGCTTATTTAGAAGCAAATGATTTATCCGAAGAAGCAGAAAAAACACCATCAGGATTATATTATGTTATACAGGAAGAAGGGTCAGGAGATTTTCCTCCTTCAGACGCTACTGTAACTGTTGCTTACAGAGGCTTTTTTTCTAACGGAGAAACTTTTGATGAATCTAACAGTGCAACTTTTCCTTTACCAGATTTAATTGATGGTTTTAGCGAAGGTGTTCAATTACTTAAGCCAGGTGGTTCTGCATTACTTTTAATCCCTTCTCGTTTAGGTTATGGTTATGATGGTAATGCGTTTATTGCTGGTGGTCAAGTACTTATTTTTGAAGTAGAGCTTATAGATTTTCAGTAAAAACCTATCACACGTAAACTAACTCGTTTTTAATTACTAATTTTTACATATATTGAGGTATACTAAATATACCCAATATGGCAACTATTAAAAAAGAAGACATTAGTCAAGAAGTATTTGACTTGTATGATGATTATGCGCACAACAAAATCAATAGAAAACAGTTTTTAGAAAAACTATCCTTATACGCAGTAGGGGCCATAACCTTACCTGCACTTCTTAGTTTTATTTCTCCAGATTACATTACCACCTTAGTTGTAAAAGAAAATGATCCTAGACTAAATTCTAAAATGATTACTTATAATTCTCCAAAAGGAGGTGAAAAAATTGATGGGTTACTTTCCATACCAAAAGATTCTACTAAAAAACTACCAGGTGTAATTGTTGTTCATGAAAATAGAGGTTTAAATCCTTACATAAAAGATGTTGGTAAAAGAACTGCTCTTGAAGGCTACATTTCATTAGCACCAGACGCTTTAACACCACTAGGAGGTTATCCAGGAAATGACGATGAAGGTCGTGCAATGCAAAGGAAACGTGATCGTCTAGAAATGCTAGAAGATTTTATTGCGGCATATAACTATATAAAAAACCACGAAAACTGCACAGGAAAAGTTGGTGTTGTTGGTTTTTGTTTTGGTGGCTGGATATCTAACATGATGGCTGTACAAGTACCAGAGCTAGCAGCTGCAGTACCTTACTATGGAAGACAGCCATCTGATGAACAGGCTGCCGAAGTGAAAGCCCCATTATTGTTGCAATATGCAGGTTTAGACAAACGTGTTAATGCAGGTTGGGAGAATTATGAAAAAGTATTAAAAGCAAATAATATTGAATATACAGCTCACTTTTATCCTAATGTAAATCATGGTTTTCATAACAATACTACTCCAAGATTTGATAAAGCTGCCGCAAATCTTTCTTGGGAACGTACCTTAGCTTTTTTCAACAAACACCTTAAAGTATAAACAAGAGCATTGTTTAAACAATGCTCTTGTTTATAAGTTATAATTATCTTGGCACACGTACATGAGTTCCAAAGAAAAGTGCATTTAAAAATAATTTATTAGTTCCATACCAAGCCCCTCTAAAATTAGGGTTATCTGCAAACAGAACTACTCTTCCATACCCAACAGAACTTACTAATAATGAAGCAGATGGTTTTAAGTAATGTTCTAAATTATTCTTAGAAATATAACCATCAATATGAGGATCTTTAGTATATTTTGCGACAGTACCATAGGCACTTTTACTAGGTGCAATAAATACATTGTTATTTTTATATACAGGCATCTGCTTATATCGATATCCAAATCCTAAAGGGTGGGTTACATCTAAATCTACTTCAAAAATGGCCCCTCCTAAACGCTCTCTCCCTGAATTTTCTCCTGCATCTACATATGGTTTTCTAAGTACTTTTCCCTGATTATTCTTTTTAGGTTTTTGAGTCAGCTTCTCATTTACCAACTTATTTACAATTGCCCAACGTGCACCACCTGCTATTGTAATTAAAGTGTTTCCCTTAGCTGTCCAATTCTTTAATTTAGCTTTTTGTACGGAATCTAACTGTCTGTAACTCCCTGAAACCATTACTAAACTATTGTATTTGTCTAAATTAACTCTGCTAAAATTGGTCATACGAATTTTAGTTATGGGCATATGAATACGTGTATCTAACAAATGCCAAACTTCACCTGCTTCATAAGAATTTACTCCTTCACCAACTAACATAGCAACTTTTGGTGTTTTTAGTACTCTAAAATTGTTACTTCCTAAATCTATGCCTTTTAAACTGAAACCACTTTCAGTTCCGTAGACAGGAATAGCAAATTTTTCTTGAGTATCTTTTACAATGGCATAGATCTTATCTGCATCCATTTTTTGTTTGCTTATAGGAATTAACAAACTTCCATAATTGAAATCTAATGCGCCTAAAGAAGTATTAATTTTAAAGGGTTTAAAAGCTCCTGCTACTTTTATTCCTTGCTTTTGTAAATGGTATAATGCAGCTGGCGCATTGTAATCATCCCAATTAATGATATAAGCATAGCTTGCTTTTTTTACAAGCATTGGTTGCACTGTATTATTCTTTTTCGTAACCTCATTTCCTAATTTAACAGATTTAACCCCCTTGTATTTTATGTTATAAAAATTAGCCACACTCCATGCAGAAGCATCATAAAAAACGCTATCTCTGTATTTGTCATAGGTCTCAAACATGGTTTGCACCATTCTATGCTGTGGTTGTTTTAATGGAACTGTATATTGATTACCTGTTTTGTATACTTTTATCTTATGAGTTAACAAAAAGTCTAAAAATGCTTTTTTTCTATTAGCATCATAAGGTTCTGAAAAGGTATAGGCAGCTAAGCCAGATTTCGCCTTTTTATTTACTGCTGAACTAAAGAATTCTTGCTGATACTTTCTTAAATATGCTTTGTTTTCTACAGCGGCTTCTATGGTTGCAAAACTAGAAATGTATTGGTTTCTTATAGTAAATGGAAAAGTAATTTTACCATAATCCGTATCTTGAACATGCCCTCTAGAGCTTGCTTGTTCAAACAATAACGCTAAACCTCCTTGTAAATCTGGATAAGATGACCCATAACCTGGATAGGTTCCATCAAAAGATTCTTTTGTATAGTAAAGAGATCCAATTTCATCTAAAGCCTTCGCAAAATAATTAGCAAACAAGTTATTTAAATCTTCATAATTCTCTTTAGGCATAATTGGATCCCAAGAGCCTATTGGTTTCATGGGTTCAAAAAAGTGATGGCTATTGGTACCCATTTCATGAAAATCTGTAACTACATTTGGATACCAAGAATGCATCCAGTTTAATTTTCCTTTACTTTCTGGATGTACTGCCAATAACCAATCTCTATTTAAATCGAACCAATAGTGATTGGTTCTTCCTCTTGGCCAAGCTTCGTTGTGTTCTGCGTCTATATTATCAGAAACAAGATTTTTAGATTGGTATTGATTGGCCCATTGGGTATGCCTGTCTCTTCCATCAGGATTAATTGTGGGATCTATAAATATTACTGAATTTTCTCTGTATTTCTTTACCTCTGGATGATTAGAAGCAACTAATGTATAAGCAGTAAGTAATGCTGCTTCTGAACTTGATGGTTCATTTCCATGCACATTATAACCAAGTTGAATAATTACTGGAATCGCATCATAATTAGAAACGGATTGATTTGGATCTACAAATTTTAAATGTTCACTTTTAATAGTAGCTAAGTTGTTGAGATTGGCTTCTGATGAAACAGCAAACATCACCAACTTCCTTTTTTCATGAGTTTTTCCATAAATTTCTATAGATGCCTTGCTTGATACTTCTGCCAATTTTGACAAATAAGCTACAATTAAGTCGTGTCTTGTGTGGTGCTCTCCAATACCATAGCCTAAAAATTCTTCAGGTGTTGGAATTTCTGAATTAAATGGAGCATATTTTTTATAGTAATAATCTTGTGAAAACAATGAACTTGTAAAGCACAAAAAGATAAATGTAATTTGTATAACTTTATTCTTCATAGGTTAGTGATATGTAAATATTAGTTTTTTATTCCAGGTTGTTTTAATTCCCAATTTAATTTTTTCTTCTCTTTATCTACCATAGCTTTTACCTCTTGCAATAGTTTTTTTGCATCGTAAACAATTCCGTCTTTTATGGTGTATTTTACACCTCCAGCTCGAACTACTTCATTATCTTTGGTTAACTTTATAGCGCCTGTACCATACAAAACTTTTAGATTACGAAGCGGATTTTCATCTACAATAACAAAATCTGCTAGTTTGCCAACTTGTACAGACCCTATTTTATCTTGCCAACCTAAAGCTTCTGCTCCATTCAATGTAGCAGCACGTATTACTTCTAAAGGATGAAAACCTGCTTCACGCAATAATTCTAATTCGCGGATATAAGCAAAACCATATAATTGATAAATAAACCCTGAATCTGAGCCAGCAGTTACACGTCCTCCTCTATTCTTGTATTCATTTACAAAAGTCATCCAAAGTTGGTAGTTTTTCCTCCAGTTTACCTCTTGCTCTGTTCCCCAATCATGCCAATACGAACCATGAGAAATTTTACTTGGTTCATAAAACTTCCACAAAGAGGGCAATGTATAGTCTTCATGCCATTCTGCTCTTCTTGCTCTATGCAAATCTCTACTTGCTTCGTAAATATTAAAAGTTGGGTCTAAAGTAAAATCTAACTCTAAAAGCTCGTTCATCACTTTATTCCAATGTTCAGAATAGGGTTTTGCAGCTTGCTCCCATAATTTACCTGCTTCTTCAAAACGGTGTTGTTCATTTTGATAATTGTAATCTAAAGGATAATTCTGAACTGTTCTATCATCAAACAAAGCTTCTGGTAATCCATACCAATGCTCCATAGAAGTTAAGCCTGCTCTTGCCGAATGTAACACATTCCATCTTGCTACACTTAACTGTGCATGATGACAGGCAGAACCTAATCCTAATTTTTTATTTTCTTCTAAAGCTGCTTGCATTATCTCAGGTTCCGCTCCAAAAAATTTAATACCATCTGATCCGTTTTTTGCATTCTCACGCACCCACTCTGTTGCTTCTTCTGGGGTATTAATTCCATTTTTTGCACCAGAACCAAAACCAACATAATCAAATATTCTTGGTGCTACTATTTTATTTTGTGCACTAAGTTTTTTTAACTCTTTTGCATTTATACCACTTGGTTGGCGTACTGTAGTTATTCCATGAGCCATCCATAATTTAAAAACATACTCAGGGGAAGCTCCTTGTGCATTCCCTCCAATATGACCATGCATATCTACAAAACCTGGCAATAAATACAAACCATTTGCATTTAATTCTTTTCCCCCTTTTTTTAGTTTTGGTCTTCTAGATTCGTTAATTGCTACCCCTGGATAACCTACTACTTGAATTTTAGTTATCACATTGTTTTCTACTACTATGTCTATTGGGCCTCTTGGTGGTGCGCCATCGCCATTAATTAACATTACCCCCCTAATGATCAACTGATTAAAAGGGCCTTCTCCGTTTGTTATTTCTTGTGCTTGTATACTATGAAAAGAAAAGAAAATAGCGAATAAAAGAATTGTTTTCTTCATACAAAGTTTGGTTAGTTGTCTCTAAAGATAGTAAAAAATACTTCAGAAAATTGCTATTCTAAACTACAAACCTTACTTGGGTTGTGTTTATTTTTCATCTATAATTTATTTACTATTTTTAAAAAATAAGAAAAAAGTGTTACAAAAAATAGTAATTTAGTATGATTGAGCATATATGGCTGGTATTAGGAATATTTGTATCTATAATTGGTTTTCTTCCTTTTATCAATTCCAAACATTGGTTCTTCAGGGTATTCGATTTTATTAGAATTCAATTAGCAACTGTTCTTTTTCTTTTATTAATTGTAGCCCCATTTATTTCTAACCTAAGTTCTTTAGTTTTTGTAGGTAATATTATCTTGATGCTTTCTTCTTTTACAGCTCATGTAATTAAAATTGCACCATACATTACCCTAAAAAAGAAAAAAAGAAAAACACTAAAAAATGAAATAGTTGCACTAACTATAAATGTTAAACAAAACAACAAAGAATATAAAAAACTTATCGAATTAATAAGGAAAGTACAGCCAGAAATTGTATTAACACTAGAAACAGATAGTACTTGGGAGAGCAACTTAAAAACGCTAGAATCTGAATACAGAACAAGCATTAAAGTTCCTAAAAATAACAGATATGGTATGCATATGTACACCAATCTTAGCATAAAAATTTTTGAAGTTAATTATTTAATTTCTGAAGAATACCCTTCCATAAAAGCAAAAATGATTAGCAACAATAAAGAATTTGTTTTCTGGGGAGTTCACCCCCCTCCTCCAAGTCCAACGGAGAAAACTACATCTAAACAAAAAGATGCTGAGCTGTTAAAACTAGCTAAAATAATTCGTGAAACCAAAACACCTACCATTGTTGCAGGCGATTTTAATAATGTATCTTGGTCGAAAACAGCCAAACTATTTGGTAAAGTGTCTACACTAAAAGATGCTAGAATTAAAAGAGGCCTGTTCCCCACTTTTCCTGCTAATTTTAAATTATTTGGCTTCCCTATAGACTTACTATATCACTCAAATGCTATAGAAATTGGAGATATTAAAACTTTAGAACCTATTGGCTCAGATCATTTACCATTACTGTTTTCTTTTGATTTGAAGAACACCCATAAACAAATTGAAAAACTTAGCGGGAGTTTAAAAAATTTAGTAGAAGATACAATAATTGAAGGGAAAATAGCTGCTATTGATGATAAAATAGAAGAAACCTAAAAAATGTATTTTTAGTAAAAGAAGTTTTCTATAGTTTTTAAAAACTTAAAAAGTTTAAGTAAAATAGAATTTAAATCAAAATTCTGTTTTCTTCAATAAAGCTCTAAAATGATTATATTTAGTTTTTTAAATTAAATACCTAAAAAAGACCAAATCAAACTTAACACCAATTAAAATAAAATCAACATGAAACAAAACTTCACATTTCTTAGCTTGGTATTTGCTCTATTATTTAGCAATATAGTTACAGCGCAAGATAAAGCACTTCAATTAGAGGACTACAGCAAATGGAAACGTATAGTTTCTACAGATATTTCTCCAAGCGGAGAATGGTTTGCCTATGGTCTTAGGCCAAATGGTGGAGATGACACTTTATTTGTAAAAAAAACAACAGAAGCTACTAATAACTATACCTATAAAATACCGTTTGCAAGTGCTCCTACATTTTCTAAAGATAGTAAATGGGTAGTCTATCTAATTTATCCATCAAAAAAAGCCGCAGATAAAAAAAGAAAAGCCAGAAAAAAAGTATTTAAAACGGCAGAACTTAGAAATTTGATTACAGGAGATTTAATGCAGTTCAAAAGAGCGCAATCTATGACCTTTACTGAAGATGGAAAATACTTTGCTGTAGCATTAGAAAAGCCAGAAAGTGATAAATCTAAACATAAAGGAAAAGATTTGATTTTAGTGGATTTAAAAACTATGGCTACTCATAATTTTGGAAATGTAAATGAGTATGCATTTAACAAAAAAGGAACCCACTTAGCATATACGGTTGATGCTTCAGAAAGGCTAGGAAACGGATTATACTTATACGACTTAACTAACAAATCTTTACAAAACCTAGATAGTGATAAAAAAAACTATAGCAATCTTGTATGGGATGATGCTAATGTTTTAAAAGAAAAATGGAAATCTGCAGGAACACAAATTGCTGTTTTAAAAGGAAAAAATATAGATTCTTTACAGCATAGAGAAAACTCCCTTTTAATTGTCTCTGATATACATAATAATCCTAAAAAAACGACACTTAACACCAACAAAGTAAATAACTTTCCTAGAAAACATGTAATTAGCGAAAAAGGCAGATTACAATTTAGTAACGACGGAAGTTTTGTTTTGTTTGGTATAAAAGAACAAGAGGAAAAGATAAAAATGGATAAAGACACCATTGCAAATCTTGATGTTTTTCATTGGAATGACGAAACAATTAACTCTGTTCAAAGAAGAAGAGCAAACAGAAATAGAAACTTTACATACTGGGCATCCTACCAATTTAAAGAGAATATATTTACAAGACTTACAGACGATAGTATGCGTAATTTACTGTTTTCTAGAAATACAAATTACTGGATTGGCAGTAACCCAAAACCTTATATTAATGACGTAAACTGGGGCGTTTCTCCTACAGACTTGTATCGTGTAAACTTAAAAACCGGTAAAAGAGATTTATTGGTTAAATTAATTAAAAGACCACTTGGGTACTCTCCTGATGGTAAATTCTATGCAATTCAAAAAGATACTGCAATACATGTTATCGATTTATCTAAAAACACATTAACCAATGTTTCTAATTCTGCTGGAATCAACTTTATGAACTTAGAGCATCCTTATCCTCATGAAAAACCTCCTTATGGTTTAGCTGGTTGGAGCAAAGACGGATCTTCTGTAATCTTAAATCATAAATACGATTTATGGATGCTAAAAGTAGATGGATCTTCTGCAAAAAATATTACACAAGGTATGGGAGACAAAGAAGAAATACGTTTTAGATACCAAAATTTAGATAGAAACAAACCCTTTATAGACACAAAAAAACCAATGCTTTTAAATGCTTATGGAGAGTGGACTAAAAAATCTGGTTTTTATGAACTTAAAATTGGTAAAGAACCCAAACAACTAATATTCGACGATTACTCTTTTTCTAGAGTTATGAAGGCAGAAAAAGCAGAGAAAGTTGTCTTTACTAAAGAGTCTTTTGTAGAGTTTCCTGATTATCATGCAAGCGATTTAACGTTTACAAATCCTAAAAGGTTAACTAATGCTAACCCACAACAAAAAGACTACAAATGGGGGTCTAAAGTACTAATAGATTACACCAATAGCAAAGGAGAAAAACTTCAAGGCACATTAACTTTGCCTGCAGATTATGAAGAAGGTAAAAAATACCCAATGGTTGTATATTTCTACGAAAAAATGTCTGATAGACATCACCGTTATTATATGCCAACTTATGACGATCGTCCTCATGGCTCTACTTATGCAAGTAACGGCTATCTATTCTTTCAACCAGACAATGTTTACGAGGTTGGTAAACCAGGTACAAGTGCTTTAGACTGTATTACATCTGCTACACAAAAAGTTATTGATTTAGGATATGCAGATCCAAAAAGAATAGGGTTACAAGGACATAGTTGGGGAGGTTATCAATCTTCATTTATTTTAACCCAAACAGACATGTTTGCTTGTGTGGTTACAGGTGCGCCTCCTACAGATTTAGAAAGTTTTTATAATAATATTTATGGAAACTCAGGAACCAATCATGTGGGAATTATGGAAATAGGACAAGTACGAATGGGAAGAAATGTTACCCCTTGGAATAGTCGTGAAATTTATCAACGAGAAAACCCGATGTTTCATGCTCCAAAAATAAAAGTACCTTTTATGATTTTACATGGAACTGCTGATGGTGCTGTAGATTGGACACAGGGCCTTGAATTCTATAATGCAGCAAGAAGATTAGGAAAAGAAGTAATTTTCTTGTCATATCCTGGAGAACCACATCATTTAAGAAGAGAAGCAAATCAGAAAGACTTTCAAACTAGAATGAAGCAATACTTTGATCATTATTTAATGGATAAAAAAGCACCAAAATGGATGATTGAAGGAATTCCTCATCTTAAAAAACAATACGATAAAGCAAAATAATTTTATGAACTAGTAGCTTAAAGCAGTTAAGAATAGTTTTTTCTTAGCTGCTTTTTTTATTTTCTTTTAGAACTACGTTTCACTTTTCTTTTTCTTCTGTTAAATGGAATTGCGTCATCAAAGGTGTGTTTAACAGGCTTTAAATCTTTCTTTTTTTTCCATTTTTGATCGTAAGGCAAAAGGCGCTTTACCAAATCTGAACGTCCAACTTTATTCAACTTATCTTGAATCCATTTTCTGTTTTCTTTCTTATACCAAAAGAAAAATTTATGCTGATCTAACTTTTCTTGACGCGTTTTTGCTGTTTTTACTTCCTTTAAAGTATATGGATGGTAGCCAGAATAGTAAATTACAGTAGCAACCGTCATTGGTGTTGGTGTAAAACCTTGCACCTGTTCTAATTGAAAGCCCATGTCTTTGGTTTCTGCTGCCAAATTAGCCATATCTTCTAGTTCACTTGCAGGATGACTAGATATAAAGTAAGGTATAAGTTGAAGATTTAATCGTTTTTTTACATTTATCTTATCAAAACGTTCTTTAAACTTATGAAAATAAGTAAAGCTAGGTTTACGCATTAATTTTAATACAGGGTCTGAAGTATGTTCTGGTGCTACTTTTAAACGTCCAGATACATGCTTGGTCATTACCTCTTCTGTATACGCATCTAACTCTTTTGGATCTGCATTTTTGTTAAACTCTGGCACAAGCATATCGTGACGTATACCACTTCCTATAAAAGATTTCTTAATTTTTGGATGCTTATCTACAGCCTGATACAACTCTGTAAGCGGTTTGTGAGAGGTGTCTAAATTAGAGCATATTACTGGAGAAATACAAGACGGTGCAACACACTTATCGCAAATTTCTTGCACTTTTCCTTTCATTTTATACATATTAGCAGAAGGACCTCCAATATCAGACAAATAACCTTTAAATCCTGGTAAATTAGCTACTTTATCTATCTCTTTTAATACGGATTCTTGACTTCTACTGGCAATAAATTTTCCTTGATGAGCAGATATGGTACAAAAGCTACAACCACCAAAACATCCTCTATGAATGTTTATCGAAAACTTTATCATTTCGTAAGCAGGTATAGCACCACGTTTATCGTATTTAGGGTGCGGTAAACGAGTATATGGCAAATCAAAAGAACCATCAATTTCCTTCTCTGTCATAGTAGGGAAAGGAGGGTTTATCATCAGTAATTGATTGCCTACTTTTTGAAAAATACGTCGTGCTTTTAGTTTGTTAGACTCTTGCTCTATTACTTTAAAATTCGACGCAAATGTCTTTTTATCTGCTAAGCATGCCTCATGAGAATTAATTTCAACATCATCCCAATCATTTATAATTGGAATTTTTTCTTCCTCTGGATTAATTAATATCGCTGTTTGTTTGATGTTTTTTAAGCTCGAAAAAGGAACTCCTTTTTGCAACAATGTAACTATTTCACGAAGTGGTTGTTCTCCCATACCATAAACCAACATATCTGCTTTAGAAGTTTCTAAAATGGTTGGCATTAATTTATCGGACCAATAATCGTAATGTGTTACTCTTCGCAAAGAAGCCTCTATACCTCCAATAAGTATTGGTACGTCTGGAAATTTTTCTTTCAATATTTTTGAGTATACAGAAGTAGCATAATCAGGACGAAAACCAATATCTCCATTTGGTGTATATGCGTCTTTGTCTCTTCTTTTTTTACTTGCTGTATAATTAGAAACCATTGGATCCATACAACCACCTGTAGCTGCAAAAAACAATCTAGGTTTTCCTAGCTTGGTAAAATCTTGCAGGTTGTCATTTACATTGGGTTGTGGTACAATGGCTACACGTAATCCATAACTTTCTAATATACGACCAATTACTGCTGGGCCAAACGATGGATGATCTACATAAGCGTCTCCGCTAAATAAAATAACGTCTAATTCTTCCCATCCTTTGATTTTAACCTCACGATTTGTTGTTGGTAACCAATCTGTTAATTGATATTTAGGTTTTTGCTGCATTGCTGCAAAAGTAAGAAATTAATTAGGGAGTTGGTCTACAATTTTTATAGCTTCTATTGCTTCTTTTACATCATGAACCCGTAAAATATTTGCTCCGTTAAGTAAAGCAATTGTATTTGCTGCAGTTGTAGCATTTAAGGCTTCTTTAGGCGAGTTTCCAAGAACTTTGTACAACATAGATTTTCTAGAAACACCAGCTAAAATAGGTTTATCAAGTATTTTAAACAATGATAAATCGTTTAATATTTGATAATTATGCTGCACTGTTTTACCAAAACCAAAGCCCACATCTATTATAATATCATTTAATTTTAAAGAATGTAGTTTATAAATTTGATGCGATAAAAATTTAATTATCTCTGTCGTAATATCTGTATAGCTAGGATTTTCTTGCATGTTTTGCGGTGTTCCTTGCATGTGCATTAAAATATATGGCACTTGCAGGGCTGCAACTGTTGCAAACATAGCTTTATCCATTGTTCCTCCAGAAATATCATTAATTAAGGCTGCTCCATTATTTATAGTTTCGCTAGCTACCTTACTTCTAAAGGTATCTACAGAAATTATTATTTTCGGAAATTCTTTTATTAATAAATCTATAACAGGTACAATTCTCTGTAATTCTTCTTCTTCTGAAATATGTTTTGCTCCTGGTCTAGAAGAATAGGCACCAACGTCAATGAACGTAGCTTCTTCTGCTAGCATTTTTTCTACCTGATTTAGAATTTCTGATGCATTTTTATACTTACCTCCATCGTAAAAAGAATCTGGAGTAATATTTAGAACACCCATCACTTTTGGAGTACTTAAATCAATTAAGTTTCCTTTACAGTTAATAGTCATTTAGCGTACTACTTTATTAATAGTAGGTGTTTTCTCTGCTGGTTGATATGTTTCCATTTTTAACAGTAAATCTGAAACATTATCTGCTACAATTAGTAAATTTCTATTTTCTTGCTTTATATAACCTTCCTGCACCATATGGTTAATTTGTTGCAACGTAGCATCAAAGAAGTTATTTATATTTAATAAACCTACTGGTTTTTGTTCGATTTGTAATTGACTTAACGTAAGTACTTCAAACAGTTCGTCTAAGGTTCCAAAACCACCAGGCAATGTAATATAGCCATCTACTAATTTACTCATTAATACCTTTCGATCGCTCATTTTTTTGCAAACAATCATTTCTTCTACAGCAGTATGAACAACCTCTTCTTTCTCTAAAAGTTTTGGAATAACCCCAATAACTTCGCCTTTTTTTTCTAAAATGGCATCTGCTATTTTACCCATCATACCTACTTTTCCTCCACCATAAACCATTCCTACATTTCTCTCTGCCAAAGCGTATCCTAATTGGGTAGCGGCATCTCTGTAAATCTCGTTAAAGCCCAAGCTTGAGCCACAAAAAACTACAACTCTTTTCATATTACATCTTAGAATTTCATTGTAAAAATAAATGAAAAGCTCTTAAGATTTGCTACATTTGAGGAAAGATTTTTTTTATAAAATGCAAGACACCTCAAAACAGTACGATGCAGTAATTGAAGATTGTAGAACTTTGTTTATCAAAAAAATGAGCGACTATGGAAGCGCTTGGCGAATATTAAGGTTGCCATCGTTAACTGATCAAATCTTTATAAAGGCTCAACGAATTAGACAATTACAAGAAAATAAATCCCGTAAAGTAGATGAAGGAGAAAAATCTGAATTTATTGGAATTATAAATTACTCTATAATGGCATTAATTCAATTAGAGTTAGGCGTAGTAGAAAATCCAGATCTTAGTACTGAACAAGCTACGAAGTTTTACGATAAGCATAGTAAGATAACGAAAGAATTAATGCTTAATAAAAATCACGATTATGGCGAAGCTTGGCGAGATATGCGGGTATCTAGTTTAACCGATTTAATTTTACAGAAATTATTACGTGTAAAACAAATAGAAGACAATAAAGGTAAAACTATAGTGTCTGAAGGTATAGATGCTAACTACCAAGATATGGTTAACTATGCTATTTTTGCTATGATTCATTTGAACGAATAAATATGAAAAATCTTATAAAACTGATACAATATATTGTTGGAATTCTATTTGTATTTTCTGGATTTGTAAAACTTGTAGACCCAATTGGATCGCAATACAAATTTGAAGAGTATTTTTCAGAAAGCGTATTAAACATCCCGTTTTTACTTCCATATGCCTTAGAATTTGCCATTGTTTTAATCGTAGCAGAGATTGTGTTAGGTATTGCCTTATTGGTTAGGTGGAAAACAAAACTTACGTTGTATTTGCTGTTTTTAATGATTATTTTATTTCTATTTCTAACAGGTTATTCTGCCTATTTTGATAAAGTTACAGATTGCGGTTGCTTTGGAGATGCAATAAAACTTACACCTTGGCAAACGTTTTATAAAGATGTTATTTTAACTGTTTTAATTGCTTTCTTAATTAAATATCATGAAAAAATAAAACCAATGAAAAAGCAATTGCTTTCTGGTATTTTTGTTCTTGCCAGTCTATTTATTTCATTGGGTATTACCTTTTATGTATTAAATCATTTACCAATTATAGACTTTAGACCATATGCTATTGGGAAAAGTATTCCAGAAGGCATGGAATATAAAGGAGATGGTGAATTACCCCCTGTACATGATTTTTTCTTAGAAGACGAACAAAACGATCTTGCTCCAGAAATTTTAGCTGCAGAAAAAGTGGTATTAGTTATTGCTTATGATTTAGATAAATCTAATTTGGAGGCATTTAAAGCCATTAAAGAGTTAGCAACAGAAGCTTTACAAAAAAACTATAAAGTTTATGGTGTATCTTCTTCTTTCTCAGATATAGTGCAGTCTACTAAAAACAAATACGATTTACCTTTTAATTTCCTTTTTGGTGATGGAACAACTTTAAAAACGATGATACGTTCTAACCCAGGAATAATTGTTCTTAAAAAAGGTATTGTTACACAAAAAAAGAACTGGAAAGATATAGATGAAATTACTTTACAATGAAAAATTTAGTATTTGTTTTTATTGGTGGTGGATTAGGGAGTATTCTAAGATATGGTTTAAGTAAATGGTTAAATAACTCAGAAAACAGTTTTCCTTTTGGCACTTTAGTTGCTAATGTCATTGGAAGTTTATTGATAGGATTAATACTAGGGTATGCTGCCAAAAACGATTCCCTCTCTAACAGTCAAACACTGCTTCTTGCTACAGGTTTTTGTGGTGGTTTTACCACTTTTTCTAGTTTTGCTTACGAGAACCATCTTTTCCTAAAATCAGGAGATTTTTTATCCTTTTCCATATACACAATTAGCAGTTTCGTCTTGGGGTTTTTAGCAGTATTTGCAGGCCTTTATCTTATAAAATAATATCTTATGAATGCATCAGTAAAAAGTAAAGAAGAAGAAAAATATGTTTTAATAACCATAAATAATGGAAAAGCCAATGCTATTTCTCATGAAGTTATTGATGGAATTCATAGTGGGTTAGATCTTGCTGAAAAGAATAAAAAAATAGTAATACTAACTGGTACTGAAGGTATTTTCTCAGGTGGTTTTGATTTAAAAGTAATGAAATCTTCTCCTAAAAATGCTTTAGAACTTGTTACTAAAGGCTCTAGACTTTCTTTAAGAATGCTTTCTTTTCCTTTGCCTATAATAACAGCTTGTAATGGCCATGCTATTGCTAAAGGGGCATTTTTACTTCTTTCTTCGGATTACAGAATTGGTGCATCTGGCGATTTTAAAATTGGTTTAAATGAGGTGTTAATTGGTATGACCATGCATTACGCAGGTATTGCTATTGCTAAAGCAAGACTATCTGAAGTATTTTTAAATAGAAGTGTAAATAATGCAGAAATATACAATCCTGAAACTGCAGTTACTGCTGGCTTTTTTGATAAAATAGTACCTGAAAAGAATGTCTTGCCTACTGCTATTAAAGTAGCAGAGCTATTTTATCAACTTAATTTTAACGCACATAAAGAAACGAAACTAAAAGTTAGGGCAAGTCATTTAGAGAATTTAAAAAAAGCTATAGCGCTAGACCTAAACTCTCAAATAAACATAAACTAGTTTTTGTTATACGCAGAAATAAAGTTTTTTATTCCAGCGCGAATTTCAATATCTAAATGATTTTTTCGTGGAGTTAAAGGGCATGAAAAGTCTTCGTTATATACACAATACGGATTATAGGTTTCATTAAAATCTAATACTAAACTTCCGTCTGGCAAACTATCTGTTAGCATAATATCCATATAGCGTCCACCACCATATGATTCGTTGCCAGAAGTATTGTCTGTAAAAGGAATAAAAAGAAGATTTCTTAATTTTGGATTTTTAATATCTTCTTGACTTTGGTATGCTGTAAGTTTAAATTGCTCTCCTTTTATTTTAAAATGTAAAACACCATACTCCTTATAGTAAGGGGTTCTTTCCGTGGTTGTTGGCATTTTAAACAAAGGAGCATCTTCTATACGAGTAACAGTTGCTTTTACAATATAAGTAGAATCAAAAGGAAAAAAGTCTAAACCTTTAAAACGTTTTAAATCTTTTGGTTTTAAGGGTGATTTTGATGCGTCTTTAAAGGTTACATTAAGATTACGTTGGTATTCTGTTTCGCCTAATAAAGGTCTTTTTCCAGATGAATTACAAGATAAAAAAATTGCTATTAAAAGGTACGCTAGTATTCTCATACCACAAAAATAAGGTTTTAAATAAGTTTATTGAATCTGTAAATTATATCAACTATATATTTTTTTACATGCTAAATGTGCTGTACATGAAAAATACATAACATAGCAGTAAAACAATACCATCTTTCCAATTTAATCGAGAACCTTTTGGTAAAAAAACTAGTGGTAGAATTAAAAAAGAAACAGCTAACATTAAATATACGTCGAAAGTTAACAAACGTTCATCAACTACAGAAACAGGTGTTATTATAGAAGTAACCCCTAGTACAGCCAATATATTAAAGATATTAGATCCTATAAGATTTCCTAAAGATATTGCTTTCTCTTTTTTTAGAACTGCAATTATAGAGGCAGCAAGTTCTGGTATACTTGTACCAACAGAAACTAAACTAACAGCAATAACTCTTTCTGTTACTCCAAACTCTAAAGCTAATTCTGTTGCACCATTTACCAGCAACTCAGAACCTCCCCATAAACCAAATCCACCTAAAACAAGATAAAGTACAGTTTTGTACAAGGGTAATGCTTCATCATCTTCAGGTAATTCATCAAAAACAGCTACTTTTTGAAAACGTAATAAATATATCAAAAAAACAAAAAGCAGAACCACAAAAATCACGCCCTCTAGTTGATTAATCATTTTATCATTCGTAAGAAAATAAAAAAGTAACCCAGATGCAATCATTAATACTGGCCAGTCTGTTTGGTAAAATCCTTTTTTTACTTCCATAGTTCCAAATAATAAAGTAATACCCAATACCAAACCTAAATTTGCAATGTTTGAGCCAACCACATTTCCTAAGGCTAAGTCTGGCGAACCATTTAAAGCTGCGTTGATACTAACAATTAATTCTGGAGCAGAGGTTGCTAAAGAAACTATGGTCATACCAATAACTATTTTAGGGATCTCTAACTTTAGTGAAAGTGCAACAGCAGATTTTAACAACCAATTACCTCCTAAAACTAAAAGTAACAAACCAACTAAAATGAGTATAAAATTCATGAATATAAATTTTCTGCAAAGATACATCATCAAAAATTTAATAGAAGTATAAAAAGGAAAACCATATTAAGAAATTAGATTACCATTAATTAATGAAAAAATAGATTCCTTTTTTTTCGTTACATTTGAGTATTAATGTTTAAAATGAAAAAAGTAATTTTTAAAAGTTTGGCTAAAATTAATAAGTTGATTTTACCTTCTTTTACAAAACAAAAATTAGATATTAGCAAAGCAAATAAGTTACAACTTACAATTATAGGTTGGAGAGCCTATATTACTATGAAAGCTTTAGATTAAAAAATATTATTATGAGTGCAGATTATCAACCTATTTTTACCTCTTCAGGAATAATTATACGTGGTTTAGAAATACGTCTTAAAAATGCAGGAATTCAATGTATAGTTAAAGACAAATTTGAATCAGCAAGACTTGCTGGTTTTGGAGAACAAATGAATAATGTAGAATTACTGGTACATGAAGATGATTTGGATAAAGCTACACCTATTGTAGATAGCTATAAATCTGAAATAGATTCATAAAAGCAAGTTTTACTTTCTATTTTAAAAAATAGATTTTATATTTGCACCCGCAAAAAGGCCACGTGGCGCAACTGAATAGCGCATCTGATTACGGCTCAGAAGGTTGCAGGTTTGAATCCTGCCGTGGTCACTAAAAAGAAATCAAAATCGATTAAAAACCTTGAAAATTTAGCAGTTTTCAAGGTTTTTCTGGTTTTTAGGCCATCATACAATTTGATTGAATTTGATTTTAAAAGTTCACAAATCGTCAACACTTTTTTAAAGTGTCAACAGTGTTGACGAATTGAAGATTTGCAAACAAGTTGATTTAACATTCGCAAAACATGTTTAACCTAAAAAAAATCAACTATGCGATCGAATGCCACATTCTCAGTTTTATTTTGGTTATATACCAAAAGAGCCATTAACAACAAAGCGGGAATCTATGCCCGAATTACCGTTAATGGAAAAAGAGTCAATATCAGCTTAAAAGTAAAAGCAGATGTTACCAAATGGGACTCTAAAAGACAACGCTTAAAAGGAAACTCTCAAGAATCAAAAATTGCCAATCAATTTATTGATCAGACCAATGCGAAATTGTATCAAATCTATAATGAATTAAAGATCTCTGGTCAGCTCATCACACCTCAACTTCTGAAAGCCACATTTCTTGGTGAAACAGAAAACTCAAAAACACTCCAGGAAATCCTCTCCTATCACAACGAAAAAATTGCCACTACCCTATCCAAAGGAACCATTAGAAACTTTGGTATTACCGAGAAATACATCAATAAATACCTCAACAAGAGACTAAAAACGAATGACATTTATTTGAGTGAACTCAATTACAAGTTCCTAACTGACTTCGAAACCTTCTTACACAACTATTGGCCAAAGGGACATCCAAAAGCCATGAAGCGAAATACGGTGATGAAACATTTGCAACGGTTTCGAAAAATCATAACGCTGGCCTATCATTTGGATTGGGTAGCCAAGGATCCCTTTTTAAGATGGAAACCAGTCTACGAAAAAACCAATCGTGAATTTTTAACAGATCACGAATTGAACAATCTTCGCAATTATCATTTCCCCATTGATCGACTTGATCGTGTTCGAGATTTATTTGTGTTTAGCTGTTATACAGGAATCAGTTATGCGGATATTATGAACTTAAACACCAACCATGTGGTTAAGGGAATTGATGGTAATAATTGGATCATCACCAAACGTCAAAAAACAAAAAACCCAGTAAAAGTTCCTGTTTTACCCATTGCTCAGGAATTAATTGACAAATACAATAATCATCCCATAACGCAAGTCACCAACACATTACTGCCCGTCATTACGAATGAAAAACTTAATCTCTATTTAAAAGAAGTAGCAGATGCTTGCGGTATAAAAAAGAACCTGACCTTTCACATGGCTCGACACACCTTTGCCACAACCATCACCCTAAGTAACGGAGTACCCATAGAAACGGTTTCTAAATTATTGGGTCATACGAAGATAGCAACCACGCAGATTTACGCGCGAGTATTAGAAAATAAAATTGCAGATGATATGGAAATATTGAAGCAAAAAATATCCTAGTCCAAATTGTATCATATTGTATCAAATTCATTTTTTTTCTATTTTCGATCCGCTCAAAATGAAAAAGAAATGAAAATCGATACCATACTAGATCAATACCATTCAAGAAAGAAAAAAATTGCTGAAAAAGAGGGTTCTAAAATTGACATTCTCCTCGATCTTATTCAAAACTGCAAGGGAAGTATAGATATGTTAAAATATCATGCGAGTGGTGTAGGATTCATTGATGAAGCCCAGGAAATTTTCTTTTATAAAATTGCATCTCCTAAGGTGATGTCTGACTTTATCTATTATAATAAGGTCTTACAGTATGAAAATGAACACCCTTTTCCATCCACTAGATGCCATAAAAAATACATCAAGTGTATGCTTAAACGTATCAAAGAACACAAGCGCAAAAATAGGTACCTGTATAAATACCATTTTAGAAAAATGTCGCATTATGACAGTGCTTATTTCGTGAAGGCCAAAACAGAGATTAACCTATTTTATGTTGATGTTGTTTCATATTATGATCCTGACTTCTTTACGTTTCATAGCTTTAAACTGAGTCAAGTCATGGCAAACCTCAAGCTTGAGAAATTCTTTGTTAAGGAAAAGGAGAAAATAAAAGAGTCAAAAACTACACAGAACAACCAAGAATTCAATCCAAATATTTCGTGGACAGGTTCCAAAACGGATTTGGTAGAACTTATATACGGACTTAAAGCTTCAGGCTCGATTAGTGGAGGTCAAATCACCATAAAAGAAATGACCCAGGTGTTTTCTAAACTCTTTAAGGTCAACATCAATAACCACTACAAAATCTTTTCAGAGATACGCAATAGAAGCCGACATAGAACGAAATTCATTGATAATTTATCTCAATCATTGAATGAAAAATTGGACTATGATGATGCCTTATAAACACGTAACCTTAACGTAACTTCGAAAAACCACGGAAGAAAAAATACATCAACAAATCGCATCAAATACAATGAAAAAATGATCTAAAAAGGCGAGTTATTTACGTTTTTCCGTCTGAAAAATATTTTTCGTAGTTACGTTCACCTACCGAAATTATTCAAAAAAAAGGTTTGATGTTTGCCTTGCGAATGTCAAATCAGCGGTTCGAGTTCTAAGAAGAAATTTGAACCAAATCAACGGAAGGAGCGATGAAGTTTGTTGGGGGACGTTCTTCTCGCTTCTTCTTTTTTATCCTGTATGTATTCAGGTGCTTTTAAATGATGTTCGCAACACTCAAATTTGAAAAGTAACACTAAAAATTGCAAATATGCCTACATCAATTATCACAACAGACGATTTAAGAGAATTCAAAATCGAATTACTCCAAGAACTAAAAGAAATTGTAAACACCTCAACGCAATCGGGTCCAAAAAAATGGCTCAAGTCCAACGAAGTGAGAGAGCTTTTAGGGGTGTCACCAGGAACACTGCAAAACCTCCGCATTAATGGAACCTTGCCGTATACGAAATTAGGCGGACTCATATTTTACGATGCACAAGAAATTCAGCGTGTACTGGAAAAAAACCGAATACATCATAAATTTTAAGATTTTCCTTTTGTACTGGCTTTTATTTTAACCATTTCATTTTGTTTCATTTTAATCTTGATTCTTTCGAGTGTCCCGGTAGTCTATCGGGACCACTCGAAAATGCTTTATTATGCCCGAAGTTAATTACATCAAGCACCTCAATGCTGTTTTAGAGAAATTCAATGAGGATGAGTCCATCAATCCTTCCCATATTTCGCTCTATATGGCCTTGTTTCAAATCTGGAATTGGAACCGTTTTACCAAAGAATTTATGGTTAATCGAGATGAGGTCATGCAACTGGCAAAAATTGCTTCTACCTCTACCTATCATCGTTGTATAAAAAAGTTAGAAGAAGGGAAATATCTGGAATATAAGCCTTCAAAAAATCGCTTTGTCGGGAGTAAAATTATCATGTTCGAATTTCGAACTACAAATGGGACGCATGCGTTCGATTATCGAACTACCCCTAAACTACAAATGGGACATTATATAAAACATAATAAAACATATATAAACAATAAACAAAAAGAGAAAGATTTTTTAAAAGTTTCAAAAAACAAAAATTACAACGAACCACTTTAAGTTTTCAAAAAAGAAAAAAAAGAAAAAGAAATGCTTCAAACTAAAACACCACATATCGTCCTGGTCGATGGTTACGAATTCGAACTCGGCACACTCACAGGAAATGCTATTCGCTACGATTTTGACAAAATCATAAAATTTCTCGACGCCAAAGGAAAATCAGAACTCGGAAGTCACTTTAAAATCTATGAGGACGATCTTCCCATTTTACACAAGCTCTCGTGCTATATCATAGAAGACGAAAAAAGCTGTTCTAAAATGGGAATCGACATTAAGAAGGGTTTGCTATTATCGGGACCCGTTGGATGCGGGAAAACGTCTCTAATGAAATTATTGCGGCATATCACTCCGCATAAAAGAGCCTATGAAATCATTCCCTGCAGAAATACGATATTTAGTTTTAATCATCTAGGCTACAAAACCATTGAAGATTATGGTAACGAACGTTTCTACTGTTTCGACGACCTTGGTGTAGAACCCACAGGCCGTCATTACGGCCAAAACTGCAATGTGATGGGAGAAATCTTACTATCGCGATACGACCTCTTCATCAAAAGCAAACTGAAAACACACTGCACCACCAACCTCAACGCCCAGGAATTAGAAGATCGTTATGGTAACCGCGTTCGTTCTCGAATGCGACAACTTTTCAATTTGGTGGGGTTTGAAGAGAGTGCAGTGGATAAAAGAAAATGACCTAAACATTTCTATTTTAATTACTATATTTGAATAAATAACGACACGCCAACATTGGCTATAAACAATTGGGGCGAAAGTGATAAAACGAAACTATAAACATAAAACAAAGGTCGATGCTAAACTGAAAAGTTAGGGCTTCAAAATCCCCAACTGTTCATAGCCGAAACCGTAGTGCTTCATCATAACCCGTCTTAAATAAAAGCCCATTATTTAAGATATTGTAAACAAAAACACTGAATAATTATATCCTGATTTCTTATTTTTGATTCAAATTACTCAGTCAATTGATACCTTTCCTTTTACATTCTATGATATGAATACTTTAAATACATCCATAAAACATAATACATTTATTGGGGCCTTTATTTCAATTTGGTGCTTTTTATTTGCATTTTTCTCAAAACCTTTTGAGCATGGCACCATGGATACTCAAAAATGGATTTATGTAAGTGTCGGGTACAGCTTTATTACATTTTTTACATATCTTATTGTAAGTTACTATCAAAATATCATCTACAAAAAATTACAAAAATGGAGTGCTTTTCTTGAAATAAGTGTTTATATTTTATTCTACAGTTTATTCACACTAATAAGTTACGCTTATTACAGAAGTTCAGTTATTCAGGGTACTTATGGTTTTTTTCAATACCTTACTAGTATAATTACTAATATAATTTTAATTCTATCACCTTTATTATTATTTATACGTTGGTATGCTTTAAAATTAATTCCAACAAAAGAAGATGAAATAACTATTATTGGTGATAATAAATTGGATGTATTAAAAATTAAACAGTCTGATTTAGTCTGTATTTCAAATGAGCAGAATTATGTAGAGATTTATTTTTTAGATAATTATAATTTAAAATCTAAATTAATCCGAAGTTCATTAAAAAGAATTAAAACCAATTATAATTTTTTAATCCAAATTCATCGATCACATTTAATTAACCCATCTCATTTTATATCTTGGAAAGATTCTAAAACGATTTTTATAACTCAAAAGGAATTACCAGTTTCAAAAAGTTATAAAAATCAACTTTTTAAAATCTGATTTTCGTACCAAATACTATACTTTTCGTACCTGTTATATCCTCTTCTCACCTAAAATAAAGGCATATACACCTTCCTTGGTTTAACATTATTATAGTTGCTTTGGTGTATCTAGTTTTGCCCAAAAAATTAGAATAAATCAAAATGAAGAAGTTTAGTTGGGTTGTATTAGCAAGCTTATCCACTTTAATAAGTCTCTATACTCTCAAATATGTAATAAGTGACAAGCCAATTGCATTGCTATTGTCTAAATCTGAAGAATTATTAGGCAGCACTTTTTATAATATTTCATTTTATACACACATTACATTGGGGGGTATAGCACTCTTAATTGGATGGCTTCAGTTTAGTAAAGAAATAAGAAGAAAGTACCCTAAGCTACATAATTTTATTGGTAAAGTATATGTGATTGCTATATTAATCAGTGGTCCAGCTGGATTTTATATTGCTTTATTTTCTTCAGGCGGAATTTCAACAATATTAGGGTTTTCCATTGGAGCTCTACTCTGGACTATACTTACTTATATCGGATATTTAAAAATAAGAGAAGGAAATGTTAGGTCACACATAAAATACATGATGTATAGTTATGCTGGTACCTTTGGAGCGGTAACCTTACGTTTGTGGTTACCTATTCTTATCTTCTTTTTTGGACGTTTTCTAATTGCATATCAAATTGTCGCGTGGTTAAGCTGAATTCCTAACTTCATATTTGTCCATCTAATTCTAAAGAAAAAAAATCAGTTAATTAAAAATAAAATCAGTTAATATATTATGAAAAATAAATCAATTAAAAAATGGACAATTGCTGTGTTCTCAATTTTCACCATGATTGGTATCGTATCTTGCGTTGGAATAAAAAATCAAATTAAACAACACACAGGAGGTAAAACAGAAATAGTTGATGCTTCCTTATTCAACCCAATAACGTCACCCATTGCAATCACAAATGTAAATGTACTATCTCCCGACTTCTCTGAAATGATAGACAGCACAACAGTTCTAATCAAAGATGGATTAATTGAATCGGTCGCAAAAAATGTAACTATTCCAGAGGGTTTTGTCGAAGTCGACGGCCGCGGACAGTTCTTATTACCAGGATTTATTGACACCCATATGCATCTTCAAAGAAGTAAGAATGACCTCTTACTATATCTCGTAAATGGTGTGACCAGTGTAGCGGAACTTTTTGGTCAAGAAAGACACTTGAATTGGCGTGAAGCAGCTAAAAATGGAGCTCTAAGCCCTAACATATTTGTATCTACCAGAAAGCTAGGTAGCCAAAAAGGGTTGATGCCTAAGATAAGAAGTTGGTTTGGGGCAAGAGCAAATTATACAACGTTAAAACAGGCTCAAAAAGCAGTTAAAGCCTATAAACAGAAAGGATATGATGCGATAAAACTGAGTAGTTTTCTAAATTCTGAAATTTATAAAGCTTTGGTTGATGAAGCTCAAAAACAAGATATTCAAGCCATAGGCCATGTTAGTTCAAATGTTGGTTTAGAGCGGTTTTATACCTCTGGACAATCTCAATTGGCTCATGTGGAAGAGGTGGTAAAAAACTTGCAAAATAGTTTTGGTGGTGTGAATTCCAAAAATGCAGAAGAATTTCTTAAGTATGTTGAAGAGCAAGCTGATTCAATTTCAGTAAAGATAAGAGACAACAATATCGTAGTGAGTAGCACCCTTTGGTTAATGGAAAGTATTCCGAGGCAAATGTTTCAATGTGAGCAGTTTGTCAAAGAAATCCCCCTCGAATATGCCAATCCTGGTCAAGTTGAAGGCTCAAAAAAGGCAAAGGGATGGCTTCCTGGCAACAATCACTATGAAAATGTTGAAGTATTGAAAGACCCTGAATGGAAAAGGCTTTCTGAGATTTACTGGAATACCTATGTGAAAGCCATTCACATTGTTACGAAATCAATGATAAAAAATAAGGTGATTTTGCTTGCTGGTACTGATGCCAATACTGCAGGTACGGTTCCAGGGTTTTCACTGCATGATGAGCTTGTTTCACTCAATAATGTTGGTATGAGCAATGCACAAGTATTGCGTTCCACAACTTCAGATGCTGCTAAATGGATGAAAATGAATACAGGTAAAATCGAAAAAGGTTATCAAGCCGATTTAGTACTTCTAAGCAAAAATCCATTAGAAGACATCAGCAATACCCAAAGTATTGAATCTGTAATTACTAACGGAAAACTACTGAACAGAAAAGAATTAGATAAAATGCTTCAAGCGGTAAAGGAAGCGAATAATAGCAGTAGGAAGGTAAGTATTGATGAGTTTCTTTACTAAGCACAAAACATCTAAAAACTGAAACCAATCATATCATATGCCAGAAATTATTGATCTAAGCCAAGAAATCTATGAAGGAATGCCTGTCTATAAAGACTTGCCACAAGTTAAAATGACGGTACACAATTCTCATGAGGAGTGGAACGGAATAAAAAATCCTATAACGAAAACTCCTGCTGTGCATAAATTAGAATTGGGGGAACACACCGGAACTCACGTTGATGCTATAAACCATATGGCAATTCAACATAAGGGGAAGTCAATTGACACTATGCCTTTGTCTATGTTTTATACAGAGGGAATATGTTTGGACTTTTCTCACAAAGGGTTGAAAGAGTTAATTGATCCTCTAGAAATTGAAAAAGCTTGTGCTAAAGCCAAACTAGAAATTAAAAAAGGAGATACTGTTTTGTTTTATACTAATCATTATCGAAAGCATTTCAATGGAAAAAACTGGAGTAATGGCCCCGGAATTTCAACAGCAACTGCTCGTTGGTTAGGCGATAAAAGCATATCAGCATTTGGAGTAGAAACCATGTCACCTGGTGTTTCAGGAGTATCGAATAAGGAAGTTCATGATATTTGTGGAGAATTGAATTTTACGCATTATGAGAATTTGATAAATCTGCATTTATTGATTGGAAGAGGTAGATTTCAGTTTATCGGACTTCCGCTGAAAATTAAAGGAGGAACGGGATCACCGGTTAGAGCTGTTGCAGTTATGGTATAAAAATAACGAAAGTACAACTCTGGTAGCAGATGTACAACACTATTCTCCAAAAAT
Source organism: uncultured Polaribacter sp. (assembly GCA_964477255.1). Taxonomy (GTDB): domain Bacteria; phylum Bacteroidota; class Bacteroidia; order Flavobacteriales; family Flavobacteriaceae; genus Polaribacter. Next base: position 12,983 of record CAYZDK010000022.1, on the reverse strand, counting down.
TGACCCAATTTAAGCCCTTTTAAGGGCTTTTTTTGTTGATTTTTACAACTGTGAGTTATTAATTTTCATTTTTAGAGTGCTTAGTATGATCAAAATAAAGACCCTGTTAGAGTTTTTAAAAATCTGGTTCGTTCTAGAATACGGCAGCTGTTTAATTTGGTGGGGTTTGAGCAGAGTACAATGAATAAAAGAAAATGATCTAAACAATTCTATTTTAATTACTATATTTGGGAAACATGAGATACTAATATTGTGTCTTTAGAACCAAAATTGCTAAAACTCTTGATTTTTACTTTCTATGAAATAATGAAATTTAGCTTTTTAGTTAAATTTCGTGATCGAATAAGAACGACGTATTTTGTGAACATATAACAAGTTAGAGGTAAGGCAAAGAAACGAAGTGCAAATAATAAACTAACATGATATGAATATAAACACATTAACAGAGATAATAGACATATTCGAAATTGAGATTATTTCGTCTGGATTCAAGAGAGACACTCAGGATTATATCAATAGTTTACCGAATAATCAGAATAATATTGTTACGCTTCGGGATATAGCTGAAAAGACATCTAAAAAGCTTGATGAAATATACAACGGTGACTTGCCAGATTTACTAATTAAACTTTTAGTAACCAACGTTTCACCTTTCACAAATCATCCACATGACTCGGATATAAAAGAACTGTTGAGCGATACTGAAATACCTTTAGCTAATTTCTTTCAAAAACTCAATCGGATTCTGTCGCAATTAAATAACCAAATTCAACAAAATATTCAGGAGATTGATAGACTTAAAGGCTTTATTGAACCGTATCAGGAAAGTCAAGAATCATTTCAGACAGACGCGCATAAAGCGATAATATCAATAATTTTTAAGGATACTAAGACAATAACTATTTTAAAGGAGTTCACTAAGAATCTTCAAGCTTGGAATAGAGTATTACCTCTTTATCATCAGCTATTGAAAAGTTCGTCACCAGAAGATATTGAGATTGTAACTGTTCAAAATGGTTCGATTGATTTCTTAGTAAACCTTGATTTTGATATTGCCTTAGATTTAACAGAGGTATTTAAAGTAGGATTTAAGTGTTTTATGGCTTATCTCTCTTATAAAAAATTAGCAAAGCCACTTGTTGATTCATATTATGGTAATAAAAAGTTGATTGCAGGTGAAAAAGAGCGAGAAAAAGAATTGATTAACAATATTGGGGTGGCTGTATCTAAAAAGATTTTAGAGCAACACAAAGATGCTTTCAAAAAAGATAAGGATATTGATAAAAACATAGATAAAAAAATTGATCAAGTAGTAAAATTAGTTACTTCTCACATCTTGAAAGGAAATGATATTAAGCTACTTGCACTGCCAGAATTTGAAGGTGAAGAGGCTTATGAGGAAAGTGATTCAATAAAAGAGGAATTAAGAACTGTTTCGTCAGAAGTTAGACAGGCAATGAAAATTATTCCGCCGAAAGAGATGAAAGCTTTATTAGAAAAATATAGTGAACCTGAAGAAGACGATGGAAAGCCCAACCCCAAACAATAAATGTACGTAATGCGGGGTAATTTGGTAAATTTGAAACTTACAGAATTTATAAACAAGGTAGTTGTTTGATAGTGAAGTACTTTGAAATCCTGCACTACGCAAATTCGAGCCGTTACCTACAATAAAAGAAAATGAAATTAGGAAGAATCAAACAAGTCGAATTAAGAGAAATTTGGAAACACGAAGCGACCAATTTTACAAAATGGTTAGCTAAGCCTGAGAATCTAGATTTGCTAAGCGAAGAAATTGACATTGAATTAAGTCTTATCGACACCGAATATAATGTTGGGCGATTTAATGTGGATATATATGCTGAGGAGCCCAATACAGGTAGAAAAGTAATTGTAGAAAATCAACTTGAAAGAACAGACCACGACCATTTAGGTAAGCTTATAACATATGCATCTGGTCTTGACGCAGAAATTGTTATTTGGATTGTTAAGGAAGTTCTTGAAGAGCACCAACAAGCGATTGAATGGCTAAATGAAAATACGGACGAAAAAATCAACTTTTTTGCAATTAGAATGGAAGTTTGGAAAATCGCAAATTCTGAACCTGCTCCAAATTTTCACATAGTATCAAAACCGAATAATTGGTCAAAATCAGTTAAACAATCAATACAAAAAACAGCACTAAGTGAAACAAAGTTACTACAACTCAAATTTTGGGATGGATTCAAAGAATATTCCGAAAACAAGGGATTAAATTTAAGATTAAGGAAAACAAATCCACAACATTGGTATGATATATCGTTTGGAAGAACCGATTGCCATATTGGTTTAACTATTAATTCTCAAAAAAAGGAATTGGCTTGTGAGATATATATTCCGAATTCAAAAGAGACTTACAAAGAATTTGAAAACCATAAATCACAAATTGATAGTCAACTGGGACAATTAATTTGGATGGAATTACCAACAAAAAAGGCGAGTCGAATAAAACAATCAAGAAAGGGCGATATTACAAAGAAGGATAAGTGGCACGAATATTTTGAGTGGTTAGGAAATACTGCAATTCAATTTCAAGAAACGTTTAACAAATATTAAAATAAAAGGAGTATACGTGCGATAAAAATATATGAAATCATAGCTCTCATTGAGTCGCTAAGCTTGATATGCAGACCGTTGTACCTCACGCCGAAAAAAAGTTCAAGTCATTGTCAAGCACATTTCCTACTCACTGCAACCGCAGCAAAAGAGCTTATCCTTCCCCGTAACTAGATTAGAATATATACATTTAATACACAGTTTTATGAGATATTTAAAATAAACTGACTATTTTAGTAACTTATAAAAAAGCAGCTCACAATGAATAAAATTAAGGAAGTGTTGGAACAGAAAGGAATAAAGCAGACTTGGTTGGCTGAGAAGCTTGGTAAAAGCTACAATATGGTAAATGCATATGCGCAAAATCGACAACAACCACGCTTAGAAACCTTGATGGAAATAGCGGAAATTTTAGATGTGGACGTAAAAGAATTGATAATCTCGAATAAAAAATAATGATGAATGCAGAATGATGATTTATGAATAGACTCGCTAAAAATTCATCATTCAAAATTCATAACTCATAATTAAAAAAGATATGCCAACACTCAATTGGATAGGAAAAGATAAGGTGGTAAGCCACCACCAAGATGTACCATACCGAGTATTGGAACACAAATACGGATTTACAGCTGAAAAAGGCGAACAGACCGACCCAACCAACAGCGGTAACAAAATTATACACGGAGACAACCTTGAAGCACTCAAAAGTCTGCTTCCTGAACACGAAGGGAAAATTGATGTGGTCTACATAGACCCACCTTACAACACAGGAAAAGAAAAATGGCTCTACACTGACAATGTTAATCATCCAAAAATTAAGAAATGGTTAGACCAAGTTGTAGGAAAAGAAGGTGACGATTTGAGCCGCCACGATAAATGGCTTTGTATGATGTACCCAAGGGTAAAGTTACTTCACAAACTGCTGAAAGATGATGGAATATTCTTTTGTTCTATTGACGATTACGAACACGGAAATCTAAAGCCAATGTTGGATGAGATTTTTGGACCGCAAAACTTTTTAAATAACGTAATATGGCAAAGAGCATATTCGCCAATCAATACAAAAAAGAGATTTTCTACCAATCACGATTTTGTCGTAGCGTATGCTAAAAACAAAAAAATGGTAGAATTAAAACTTCCTAGAACTAATGATGCAAATAATCGGTATTCCAACCCAGATAATGACCCAAGGGGTATTTGGAAGTCGTCAGATTTTTCAGTTGGTCCTGTGGTAGATTCAAAGCTTTATCCAATTACCTTACCCAGTGGTCGAATCGTAACACCTCCAAGTGGCAGATGCTGGTTATTAACAAAGGAGCGTTATCAAGAATTTATTGATGACAATAGAATATGGTTCGGAGAAAGTGGAGATGCCGTTCCATCAGTGAAAAAGTTCTTATCAGAAGTAAAAGATGGAATAACACCAATGACAGTATGGACTTACGATGAAGTAGGTCACACACAGGACGCTAAAAAAGAAATAAAGGAGTTGTTTCCAAAATCAAAACTTCCTTTTGAAACCCCAAAGCCTACTTCTTTAATGGAAAAAATCTTATCTCTCAGGAATGACCCAAATGCGGTCGTTTTGGATTCATTTGCAGGAACAGCTTCCACAGGTCACGCTATATTAAAACTCAACAAAAAAGATGGTGGTAACAGAAAATTCATTTTGGTTGAATTAGAAGATTATGCAGAAGAAATTACCGCAACTCGAATTAAAAAAGCATCAACGGGCTACGAGTTTACAGGCAAGAAAAAAGAAACTATAAAAGCCTATTCAATTAATGTAACTAATCTGAAAAAATCAGATAAAATTCTTCAAAAACTTGAAGAGCTAAAGAGTGATGAATCTTTCTCAAAAGTTGCTATTGAGTCTATTAATGGAGAAATCGCAATTACTGCCGAAAAACAAGTTTCAGGCAAAACAGAAGGTCTTGGTGGAGCCTTTGACTTTTACGAACTCGGTTTACCTCTTTTTGACGAAAACCAAAACTTAAACGAAGAAGTTGGCTTGCCAAAAATCCGAGAATACATTTGGTTTTCCGAAACGCGTACCTCCTTCACAGAACCCAACGCGGAGAATTACTTTTTAGGCAAAAGAGATGAATCAGCCTATTATTTCATATACGAGAAAGACCGTTTAACCACCTTGGATTATGATGCTTTGGAACTCATAAAAACCAAAGGCGAGCAGTACATCATTTATGCAGACAATTGCCTATTGCCGAAAGAGTTTATGACAAAGAAGAACATCATTTTCAAGAAAATACCAAGAGACATCACTAAGTTTTAATGATGAATGTGTAATGATGAATTATGAATAAAAGAGAAAACATACTACTCGATAAATCTTTTGCTTTTGCAATTAGAATTGTCAATCTCTTTAAATTCCTTTCAACGGAGAAAAGAGAGTTTGTACTAAGTAAACAACTATTGCGAAGTGGAACAGCGGTTGGAGCATTAATTCGTGAAGCTCAAAATGCAGAGAGTAAAGCAGACTTTATTCATAAACTTGGAATTGCCCAAAAAGAGTGTGATGAATCTATTTATTGGCTCGAACTTTTAAAAGAAACTGATTTTATCAATCAAGCTGAATTTGAAAGTATAAGCGGAAATGCAATTGAGCTTTTAAAAATCCTTAAAAGTTCAATTATAACTGTAAAACAAAATTTGAAAAAATGAGCGAATCCAACATTCATAACTCATCATTCATCATTAAACCATTGCCACCAAACGTTGATTGTGAGTCTATAGTTATTTTAAAACAGCTTAATAAAGCGTCACGGGCTTTGGGACAACTAAAAGGCGAAGTTTCTAAAATACCAAACTCTCAAATATTACTGGACACACTAACCCTTCAGGAAGCAAAAGACAGTAATGAAATTGAGAATATTGTTACCACCGATGATGAAATGTACCAAGCCAGCATTGACGAAACGGTGGCTTCGGTAACGGCAAAAGAAGCACTCAATTATTCCAATGCCATAAAGTTGGGATTGGATATTGTACGTAACAAAGGCTTGTTGACCATTAACGATATTTCACGAATCCAACACATCATTTCACCCAATCACCCAATTCGGAAGATTCCAGGAACGGTTCTAAAAAATCCAAAAACACAAGAAGTAGTTTATACGCCACCACAGCATTATGACGAAATAAAAGCATTGCTTGATAATTTGGAACGATACATTAACGTGCCTGAATTTCACGATACCGATGCCTTGATAAAAATGCCCATCATCCATTTTCAGTTTGAGAGCATTCATCCCTTTTTTGACGGAAATGGTAGAACAGGTCGTTTGCTGAACATTTTGTATTTGGTGCAGCAAGGTTTACTGGATATTCCTGTGCTCTACCTGAGTAGCTATATAATAAAAAACAAAAATGATTATTACCGTTTACTGCAAGAAGTTCGCACTAAAGGTAGTTGGGAAGAATGGATTGTGTGGATGCTAAAAGGCGTAGAACTAACAGCAAAAGAGACCATTGTAGTGGTTAACAAAATCAAATTACTAATGGATGACTATAAGAAAGAGATCAGAGGCAATTTTAGTTTTTACAGCCACGATTTGATCAACATTCTTTTTAAGCATCCTTACACCAAAAACAGTTTTTTGGAGCGTGAACTTAAAATTCATAGAAACACAGCTTCAAGTTATTTAAATACTTTGGCAAAGCATGGGCTGCTTACCAAAGTAAAAATTGGCAAGTTCAACTATTACATCAATGGAGCTTTGCTGCAAATACTGAGAAACAGATGATAATGATTGATTTAAAGCGTTATTGTATATGCACAAAAAAGTAGATTTTCTTGTGCACGTTATAACGGCATATACAAATATTTGTATTTTTTTGTGCACGTTCTCAATTTGTGCACAAAAAATAATTATATGATGTGCATGTCTAAATAAACCATATATGGAGTTAAAAAGCTATCAACAAAAAGTAATAGAGAATCTTGAAGAATACTTAACCTACGTTCAAGAGCAAAAAGATTTAGGAAAAGCCTTCAACCAATATTGGGAAGATAAAATTGGCCCTTACAATCCATTGGATGGTACAGGTATGCAGCCCTATAAAAACAACATTCCGAATGCAGCGCACGTTGCAGTGAAAGTACCAACGGCAGGCGGTAAAACCTTTATTGCCGTAAATGCTTTGCATTCCATTTTTCAGGCTTACGATTCCAGCAAACCAAAAGCCGTGATTTGGCTAGTGCCTTGGAGTAACCTGCTGCAACAAACGGTTGATGCACTTTCCAATCCAGAGCATCCGTACAGACAAAAACTCAATACACTGTTCAATTACCGAGTAGAAGTCTATCAAAAAGAAGATTTGTTACAAGGCTCGAACTTTAACCCAACTGTGGTAAAAGACCAGTTGAGCATTTTTGTAATGAGTTTTGCCAGCTTGCGAGCAAGGAACAAGGACGACAGAAAGGTTTACCAAGAAAACGGTCAGTTAGAAGTCTTTGTATCGCAATTCAAAAGCAACGAACATATTTTAGACGGCGTAGATGATACCGCACTTATCAATGTTTTGCGTTATCTCAATCCCGTTTTGGTAGTGGATGAAAGCCACAATGCCGAGAGTGATTTGAGTGTGGATATGCTCAAAAACTTAAATCCGTCTTTCATTCTCGATTTAACCGCAACACCAAAAGACAATAGCAACATTGTAAGCCTTGTTCCTGCCATAGAACTGAAAAAGGAACATATGGTAAAACTTCCTGTAATTGTTTATAACAATCACGATAAAACGGAAGTCATCAACAATGCATTGCATTTACAACGAAAGTTGGAAAACCTTGCAAAAAAGCAAGAAGCAGAAGGCGGCAAATACATCAGACCCATTGTGCTGTTTCAGGCTCAACCCAAAACCAATGACGACAATACCACTTTCAAGAAGCTGAAAGAACAATTGTTGAGTTTAGGAATTCCCGAAAATCAAATCAAAATCAAAACTGCCAACATTGACGAATTGAAAGGCATTGATTTGATGAGCAAAGAATGTGAAGTCCGTTACATCATTACCATTAACGCCTTAAAAGAAGGTTGGGATTGTCCTTTTGCATACATCTTGGCATCATTAGCTGATAAATTAAGTGCAGTAGATGTGGAGCAAATTTTAGGTCGTGTATTGCGTCAGCCTTATGTGCAAAGACACAAATCTTTTCAGCTAAACCTTTCTTACGTTTTAACGGCATCAGCCAAATTCAACGAGACTTTGCAAAGCATTGTAAAAGGTCTACAACAGTCAGGGTTTAGTGAAAAAGATTATCGAAAAGTCGATAAGATGACCGTAGAAGAAAAGAAAACGGTTACGGCAGACCCAGTTGAATCTTTCCTTTTCCCAGAGCAACAAATGTGGATAGTAGAAGATGAAAACATCGACACCAATAGAGTAACGTTCAACCCAAATGCAGATGAAGAAGAACCTGAAACAACCACGGTAATTGATGAAATTGAAGCCATTGCGGAAGAACAAAACCGACAATTAGAAGAACAAATAAAAGAACAGGAACAACATCCTGTTGACGAAAATATTTTTCAAGAAATGGGTGATAAAGTAAAACGCTACAAGGTTAAAGAAGCCTACAAAGAGTTTATCGATAAGATTGAATTTCCACAGTTCTTCATCAAAGTGACCGCAAGCGACATTTTTGGAACTGACGAAGAATTACTTAACCGCGAATCTTTGCTGAAAGACTTCAAACTTTCAGAAGAAGACATCAAAATAGACTTTGACCAAATCTCTTCTGATTTGTATAAAATAGACTTAGAAGAAGCAAAGAAAAACGAGTACAGACCTTCATTCACCAAGATTGAAAACAATTTGGTAAAAGACCCAATTGCAGAGTACATTTTGGCAAAACCAAAAGAAAACCAGATTACAGACATCACACATCAAATGATGCAGATTATCGGAAATATGTATCCGATTCCCGACCAAGAAATCAAGGTTTACATCGGTCGTGTTCTAAATAGTATGAACACGGAGCAGCTAAGAGATATTTTGGTTCGAAAATGGAGTTACACAGACAAAATCAAATCTAAAATCAGACAATTAGCAGACTCGTATGCCGAAGGTCGATTTATGGATTTAATCAAGTCTAAGCGAATCAACACCAAAGGAAATTGGAATTTAAGCAAGGAGATTGTTCCAGGAAATACAGGATCCTCAATTGGTAATTCACTGTACGAAAAGGAAGGTTCAATGAACAACTTTGAAGAACGAGTGGCAATGGAACTCGGAACATCTTCCAACATTGAATTTTGGCATAGGAATTTGGAACGTGGAAAAGGATTTTACATCAACGGATTTAAAGCCAACCACTACCCTGACTTTATTATGCGGACTAAATCAGGTAAAACGATTTTAGTAGAAACAAAAGGCGACCATTTGGACAATGCCGACAGTGCTGCAAAATGCCGACTTGGAAACGAATGGGAAAAGCAAGCAGGTAATGACTTTGCTTACTTTATGATTTTTGATAAAAAAGACGTGGAAGGTGCCTATACATTGGACAAAGCAAAAGAACTGATTGGTGGTATGTAAAACAATCGCCGAGTTCAAACCACGTTTCAATACTCATTCCTGAGGTTTAAAGGTGTTCACTTCGCCCCGCTAGGCTTGCTTCGGCAAGTTTGCCTCAGTCTGCGCTGCCTTCCTTAGCTCCGTTCACCCGTAGCTGCCCTGTATTTTGGTTTAACGCTCCTCTCGGTCGCTACCAAAATCCACCGCTACTTCGTTGGGCGCAGCCGCGCTTCCAAAACCTACTTCGCAAAACAGAAGTTACTATCTCCATCGCTAAAACAAGTTTCAAGCACAGCTTTTCAACCTGTTTCTTAACGCCAGTAAAGAAGTTGCCAAGTTCGTTCAATGAGATGCTTTTTGTAATTTAAAGCAATCCCCAGTCACCTTGCGCCCATCGTAAGGCAACCTCTTTTTAAATTTCGGAGGCATCAAGTCTTCGTCTTAGTTTTAGTCATTTAGAAAGTTCTGTTTTCCTCGTGGCGTGCCCTACAATTTCCTTCGTCAATACTCCGTTCACGTCGGTTTTGGTGCTGCGCTAGGCTTCGCCTCATTTTGCGTTCGCCACGCAGGCCAACATCCGAACACTTAACAAACAATTTGGATTGTATTGAACATTTGGTCTCTCAACAAACAAGGCTGACGTACGACGGGTAATTCGATTTGATTTGAAACTCGGTATTGTTAAGTATATTTATTTTTCCTTCAAATCCCCACCGCCCTTTTAGTAGTGTAGGTTCCACCAATGGCTACTGGTATCCCATGTCTGCGGTCGCAACCTTTCATTCCTTCAATTCCCCTCGGATGCTCCATTGCATTGCGCAACCTCTGTGCTTTCACTCATTTCAGGCTGCCACCTCAACAGCGCTCCAAAGCCTATGTCTCCTATCGTCAACATAAGCTTTGCTTTTCCCTACCTCAACCAGCAGCAATTGCTTCCACCTACGCACTTTGCCCCCAAATTTCAGGTATAAAAAAACCGCATCGTAGAAGACGCGGTAAAAATTGCTATGAAAAAGAATGCCTCTCGGCATCGAGAACTCAAACTTAAGGAAAATTTTCAGAAACAAAAAAATAAATTACTCCAAAAATATTGTTTTTCAGGTTTTTATGGAGCAAGGTGTTAAACTGAATCATTCGGAACTAGTATCAATTAAAGAAGAAGATTTTTTCTAAAATCCAAACAAAAAAAGACAGCAAATCAAATGCCTCGCTTCACCCTAGCTCTCCAACTTCTCAAGGTCAAGCCTACGGTTGATGATAAAATCTCCACCCTAAATTTCGATTCTAATTCTGATTTTTCTCTTTACCCAATTCGTAATTGATCATTCATCATTCGTAATTGATTGTCGGGTCGTATTTCACCATCAAACCTTGATAAGTTTCTCAACGGCATTTTGTGGATTGCTATCTTTTTGTTGTTTTCGGTTGCCTACATTTTAGGTCAAAAAAAAATGAGGACAGCATTGAGGTACTAATCTTAAAAAAGTTGTCTTATGAAAAATTTTCACATCCAAACCCATCAACCGGGACGAACCTATCCCAACCCTCATTTTTTTATCCTCAACAAAGGACTCAACTCAGGCAAACCCTTTACCGCTCCTGTGCGGAACTCTTTCGTAGTTTCTACCGATACTGCTGAAGATAAAGCGGCCTTGTTTTACTTGTCATTTATGCTTTTGGAATCAAAGTGTTATCGAATGTATTTGAAAGGATCTGTCATTCCTTTTATTAGAATTCAAGATGTCAAAAAGTTGCTAGAGCAAAAGTCTAGGTATTTTGCTGAAGAGGATTTTAATAAGAAGATCCAGGTTCTAAAAAAGGTAGAGGCCTTAGAACTGATGTATGAGAACAAGGTTCAAGGCCTTAAGAAACTAAAGTTATCATTGCTCAAATCTTGTAAATTGGCGCATTAAATGAAAAATGCCTGGTCATAACGACTAGGCATTTTTTTTACTTGAAAAGTTTCTTTAAGAGGTAGGAAACCACAAAACTGACTGTGGCTCCAATAATGGCGAGAATGATCGTTTTGATAACGTCTTCGGTAAAGATCGTTGGACTAATGCTGAGTAGCGTACCGCTCGCTGTACTCACCCTTAGCTGAACATCTAATCTCATGGTCCATTTTCATTGTCGACGGCTTGTTTTTCATCTTCTAAATTCACGTCGGAATCCATATTGTCACTGACTACGGCTTGACTAACCGCTGTGGCGACCGTACCGGCGACTGTCATATACGTGGCGATAGTGACTACCGCAGCAGGAAGTGCGACGGGTGCAGCGATCAAGGTTCCGCCAGCTGCAGCAAGGGCAAGGCCGATGTTTCTCAATACTCTAAAGAACTTTGGTGTGGGTTTTTGATAACGTTTTACAATACTCATATTGATGTGATTTAATAGTGATACTTAAGTTTTCATTACGGTCATTCGCTTGATGAACCAAAGACAACAGCTGATTCATAGCCCTTCTGGAATACACGCCTTTTCCAATACCGTTCAAATAGGTGACTGGGGCGATACATCCTTCGAGCTCGGTGAGTGCATCATTGGCAGGATGAAATAAAATCAAACTCCTTCTAGGAACATCTTTTAAGATCAGGTGATTTTTAAAGCGTTCTGAAAATCGCGGTCTGATTTCATAGATCCCTTCCGGAATGCAGGATACATTTCGCTGATTGTTTCTCCATGGAAGCTCAATCGTATGACTCAAAAATCGTTCGTTAAGAAACAGAGCACCGTTGGTGCCCTGTTTAAAATACGATCTGTACAAGGTCAGCTCCATACGCTTAAGGCTTGTCAACTTTAACTACTGAGAGGGAGTTGTAAGCCCCATTTTTAAGGGGATACATCTGACCGTTTACCTCTTGGTAGAACTCAATTCCCATTACTTGAATGACAGGAAAAGTTGTGTTAGGTGTAAACGGTGCACTCAAGTTGATACCAGGCGTATTGGCAGCTGAATAAGGTAGAACAGCTGTTTCGTCATACTCAAAGAAAGCAGTCTCAGTTGCAAAATCAATTTCAGCAACACCAGTTACCATCTTAAAGTGAGTCGTTCCTGAAGGCGCAGCAATTCTATCAGTAGGTGTAAATGACGACATGTCAATAGTGGCATCCCCAGATACACGATCTATTGCCTTCTCAAGAGGAAGAAACAAAGTTGCGCCCAACTTTCCGTTTATATTAAATTCAAATCCTTCCAAAAGACTCAGATCACCATCTTGAAGCGTTCGCGCACCTCTTTCATTGACAGCGTCCGTTTTGGTAATAGCTACCAAGGCTTGCGTTAAACGAGACACCACACGTTTGTCTTTTGCGTTTTGCAAGAGTACACGAATAGCATTTCTGATGATTTTTCCACCCTTTCCAGCGCGTCCAAATTCAGATCCATTTTCTCGCGTTCTTTGAAACGCTGGATCATTTTGAATTCGGCTAGCATCCACGCCACCTTTTTCTCTCGCTAGGTGACCGTCAGCGGTTTTGTAAAAGGAAATTCCACCTATGGTTCCCTTTAATTTGATAATTCCAGTTTGTTTTGCCATGATTGTTAATTTTTTGATTATTTGCTCAAAACAACTAACTTTAGGTATCAAAAAGAAAAAGACAGTTCCGCTTTTAACCACCTATTCCGAAGAGGTTAATTTTTGTACAAATGGAGTATGGTTGAGGCAGGGATAAAGTATAGATAGTGTATGATGATAACAAAAAGAGTATGTATTTATCCGAAAGACATTCAGAGGATCACAGGACATAGTGAACGTTATTCCCGTATGTTACTCAACCGTATCAAATCTCATTTCGACAAAGACAAACACCAGTATGTTACGGTAAAAGACTTCGCAATTTATT
>CAYZDK010000021.1:19496-45445 GCA_964477255.1 uncultured Polaribacter sp. | reverse complement strand
ATTACCCTTGTCTTTGTTTAAATCTAGGATTTTGTTTATTAATTACGTATAATCTGCCTTTTCTGCGAACAATCTTGCAGTCGGCACTTCTTTTCTTAACTGATGCTCTAACTTTCATCTGTTTATTATTTTAGTATCTGTATGTAATTCTTGCTTTTGTTAAATCGTATGGACTCATTTCTAATTTTACCTTATCTCCTGGTAATAATTTAATGTAATGCATACGCATCTTACCTGAAATATGTGCTGTTACAATGTGTCCATTTTCTAATTCTACACGGAACATAGCATTTGATAATGCTTCTGTTATTGTACCGTCTTGTTGAATTGCTGGTTGTTTTGCCATATTATTTGTTGGATTTTCTATTACTACTTCCTGCTTTCATTAAGCCATCATAATGACGATTTAACAAATAAGAATTAATTTGTTGTAATGTATCAATTGCAACTCCTACCATAATGATTAATGATGTACCACCATAAAACATTGCCCAACTCTGTTGTACTCCAAATTGAACAACAATTGCTGGTAGAATTGATAAAGCAGCTAAAAATAGAGATCCTGGAAAAGTGATTCTAGACAAAACAGTATCCAAACGATCTGCTGTATCTTTTCCTGGTCTAATACCTGGAATGAACCCCCCACTTCTCTTTAAGTCTTCAGCCATTTTATTAGTAGGTATTGTTATTGCAGTATAAAAATAACTAAACACAATAATCAATACTGCAAAAATAACATTATACCATAATCCGTTAATATCTTGTAAACTTGCTATTGCAGGAAAGCGTTGTGCTAAAGCTATTGGTACAAACATTATTGCTTGAGCAAAAATTATTGGCATTACACCTGCTGCATTTAACTTTAACGGAATGTAATCTCTAGATCCAGCAACATTTTGAATGTTACCTGCTACAGTTCTTCTTGCATATTGTACTGCAATCTTACGAACTGCAGTTACTAATAAAACGGTTAATAAAATTACTACAAACCAAACGATTACTTCAATTAATATCATCATGATACCTCCTGCTCCTGCATTTGTTGTTTTAGCAACAAATTCTTGCAAGAATGCAGCTGGAAAATTAGCGATAATACCCACTGTAATTAATAATGAAATACCATTACCAACACCCTTATCTGTAATTCTTTCCCCTAACCACATCGCAAATATTGTACCTGCAGTTAAAATGATGATAGAAGAAACCCAAAAAGTAGCACCGCTTACTAAAAATGCTTCTGGTCCAAGACCAAATTGTGTTTTAATAGCAGTTATGTATGTTGGAGCTTGTACTAATGTAATACCAATGGTTAACCATCTTGTTATTTGTGTAATTTTCTTTCGTCCACTTTCTCCATCTTTCTGTAGTTTTTGTAAATAAGGAACAGCTATTCCCATTAGTTGAACTACGATAGATGCAGAAATGTAAGGCATAATACCTAGGGCCATTACTGAGGCTCTAGCAAACGCCCCACCTGTAAATGCGTTTAATAAACCTAAAAGACCACCATCTGTACTTTCTTTTAATGCAGCTAATTGTAAAGGATCTACACCTGGTAATGGTATAGCAGCCATAAAACGATAAACTGCAATTAAACCGATAGTTAAAAGTATTTTTTCTTTTAACTCCTCTATACTAAAAATGTCTTTTAATCTATTTATAAAATTCATCATTTACTTATTTCTTATAAGGTAACAGCTTCTCCACCTACAGCCTCTATAGCAGCTTTTGCTGATGCTGTAAATTTGTGTGCAGTAATATTTAGTTTTGCTTTTAATTCACCTCTCCCTAATATTTTTACTAGGTCGTTTTTAGATGCTAATCTATTTCCAACTAAAATTTCTAAATTTACTGTATCTGTTATCTTTCCACTATCTACTAAGGCTTGTAATGTATCAAGATTAATACCTTGATATTCTACACGGTTTCTGTTTGTAAAACCAAACTTTGGAACACGTCTTTGTAATGGCATTTGACCACCTTCGAAACCAACTTTACGAGAATATCCAGAACGAGATTTTGCTCCTTTATGACCTCTAGTTGCAGTTCCTCCGTGACCAGAACCCTCACCACGTGCAATTCTTTTTGCCTTTTTTACAGATCCTTCTGCCGGTGTTAAGTTATGTAAACTACTCATTTTTAATATCTTATTTTAGTTCTTCAACAGAAACTAAATGTGAAACTTTATTTACCATACCTACTATTGAAGGAGTTGCCTCATGCTCAACAGTTTGGTTTAATCTTCGTAAACCTAATGCCTCTAAAGTTCTCTTTTGATTCTTTAAACGCCCGATTTGACTTTTAACTTGTGTTACTTTAATTTTTGCCATCGTTCTTAGATTTATCCGTTAAATACTTTCTCTAAAGAAATACCTCTTTGCGAAGCAATTGTTGCTGCACTTCTTAACTGTAATAAAGCATCAAAAGTTGCTTTTACAGCGTTATGAGGGTTAGAAGACCCTTGAGATTTAGATAATACATCATGCACACCTACAGATTCTAATACTGCACGTACAGCACCACCTGCTATTACTCCAGTACCTGGAGATGCTGGTTTGATGAAAACTTTTGCTCCACCATATTTACCCTTTTGTTCGTGAGGCAATGTACCATCTAAAATTGGTATTCTAACTAAATTTTTCTTTGCATCTTCTACAGCTTTTGCTATTGCAGAAGAAACATCTTTAGACTTTCCTAATCCATGACCTACAACGCCATTTCCATCACCAACAACTACAATTGCAGAGAAACCGAATGCTCTACCACCTTTTGTTACTTTGGTAACACGTTGTACACCTACTAATCTGTCTACAAGCTCTAATCCGCTTGGCTTAACTCTTTCTACGTTTTTATAACCTTGCATAATATCTTAAAATTTTAAACCAGCTTCTCTAGCAGCATCCGCCAATGCTTTAACTCTACCGTGGTATAAATACCCATTTCTATCAAATGCAACAGTTTCTATTCCGACTTTTGTTGCTTTTTCAGCTATTGCTTTTCCAACAGCTGCAGCAGCTTCTGCTTTAGAACTTGCGTTAATTTCTTTATTTCTAGATGAAACAGAAGCTAATGTTACTCCGTTTACATCGTCTACTAGTTGTGCATAGATTTCCTTATTACTTCTGTATACTGATAACCTTGGCCTATCAGCAGTACCAGAAACAATCTTTCTTATTCTATGCTTAATTCTAGCTCTTCTTTCTAACTTTGTTAATGCCATAATGCTATGAATTATGCAGATTTACCTGCTTTTCTTCTTAATTGTTCTCCTACAAACTTAATTCCTTTTCCTTTGTATGGTTCTGGCTTACGGAAACCTCTAATTTTCGCAGCTACCTGACCAACCAATTGTTTATCGAATGAAGTAAGTTTTACTATTGGGTTTTTACCTTTTTCAGATACAGTCTCCACTTTAATCTCTGGAGCTAATTCTAAAACTATATTATGTGAAAAACCTAATGCTAAATCTAATTTTTGTCCTTGGTTAGAAGCTCTGTAACCTACACCAACCAATTCCAATTCTTTAGTCCATCCTTGAGAAACACCTTTCACCATGTTATTAATAAGAGCTCTCATTAATCCATGTTGTGCTTTATGGGCTTTACTTTCTGAAGCTCTTTCTAAGATAATTTGAGCTTCTTCTACAGTTACTGTAATTCCTTCAGAAATTGTTTGTGATAACTCTCCTAATTTCCCTTTTACAGTTAATTCGTTTCCGTTAATGTTTACATCTACACCTTGTGGGATGCTAACAGGATTTTTTCCAATTCTACTCATCTCAAATTCGGTTTAATAAACGTAACATAAAACTTCTCCTCCAACGTTCTCTTGTCTTGCTTTTTTGTTTGTCATTACACCTTTTGATGTGGAAACAATAGCAATTCCAAGTCCGTTTAATACTCTTGGCATCTCTTTAGAACCAACGTATTTACGTAAACCTGGTGTACTTATACGTTGAATTTTTCTAATAACTGACTCTTTTGTTGCCCTATCATATTTTAAAGCAATTTTAATAGTACCTTGTACAGTATCACTATTAAATTGATAACTTAAAATATAGCCTTGATCGAACAAAATTTTTGTCATTTCCTTCTTCAAATTTGAAGCTGGAATTTCTACTACTCTGTGTCCTGCAGCAATAGCATTTCTTACTCTCGTAAGATAATCCGCAATTGGATCTGTGTTCATATGTAATTAAATTGCGATTATGGTTTTCAAACTTCTATATTTATGTTACAGATTTCTCTGTGAAATTTGAACCTTTAATCTGTTAATATTCTGATACTCAAAAAAAATAGAGCGTGCAAAGATACACATTCTATTTTTATATTTAAGATTTATTAAAGATTTCTACCAACTTGCTTTTTTAACACCTGGTATTAATCCTTGATTAGCCATTTCACGAAACGTTACACGAGAAATACCAAACTGTCTCATATATCCTTTAGGACGTCCAGTAAGTTTACATCTATTGTGCATTCTTATTGGTGATGCGTTTTTTGGTAATTTTTGCAAAGCTTCATAATCTCCAGCTTCTTTTAAAGCCTTTCTTTTTTCAGCATATTTTGCAACCATTTTTGCTCTTTTGCGTTCGCGAGCTTTCATTGATTCTTTAGCCATTTCTTAATTTTTTTTGAATGGTAATCCTAATTCTCCTAATAGTGATTTAGCTTCTTTATCAGTATTTGCAGATGTTACAAATGTAATATCCATACCGTTAATCTTCTTCACTTTATCAATATTGATTTCAGGGTAGATTATTTGTTCTGTAATTCCTAAATTGTAATTACCTCTACCATCAAAACCATTTGCTTTGATTCCGTTAAAATCTCTTACTCGTGGTAAAGAAGCTGTTACTAGTCTATCTAAAAATTCATACATTTTATCACCTCTTAACGTAACTTTTGCACCAATTGGCATTCCTTTACGTAATTTAAAAGAGGCAACGTCCTTTTTAGAAATAGTAGATATAGCTTTCTGACCAGTAATAGAAGTTAACTCCTCTATAGCATTGTCTATCAATTTCTTGTCTGCTATTGCAGCACCAACTCCTTTAGAAACAACAATTTTTTCTAATTTTGGTACTTGCATTACATTATTATAGCTGAATTCTTCTGTAAGAGCATTTATTACTCTTTCTTTATATTCTGCTTTTAGTCTTGGTACGTAACTCATGATTACTCTTATTTTTTAGTTTTTTTAGAGATTCTTGTTTTTGTATCTCCATCAACTTGATAACCTACTCTTACTGCAGCACCATTTTCCACTAACATAACATTAGAGATGTGTAGTGATGCTTCCTTTTTTACAATACCACCTTGAGGATTTTGAGCGCTAGGTTTGGTGTGTTTAGATACTAAATTTACACCTTCTACTACTACTCTATCTTTATCTTTAATGATTTGTAAAACTTTACCTTCAGATCCTTTATGATCTCCTGCAATTACTTTTACAGTATCTCCTGATTTTATTTTGAACTTCTTCATTTTGTAATGATTTAAAGCACTTCAGGTGCTAATGATACTATTTTCATAAATTGTTTCTCACGAAGTTCACGTGCAACTGGGCCGAAAACACGAGTGCCTCTCATCTCCTCTGTTGGATTTAAAAGTACACAAGCGTTGTCATCAAATCTAATATAAGATCCGTCTTTACGTCTAACTTCTTTCTTAGTTCTTACAACTACTGCTCTTGATACTTGACCTTTTTTCACAGTTCCGTTAGGAGTTGCAGCTTTAACTGATACAACAATTTTGTCACCAACACTTGCGTAACGCTTTTTTGTACCTCCTAAAACTCTAATTACCAAAACTTCTTTCGCTCCAGTATTATCTGCTACTTTTAATCTTGATTCTGTCTGTAACATATTATTTAGCTCTTTCTAGGATTTCTACTAATCTCCAACGCTTAGATTTACTCATAGGTCTAGTTTCCATGATCCTTACAGTATCTCCTTCGTTGCAATCATTCTTTTCGTCGTGTGCAACATACTTTTTCGTCTTTAATACGAACTTTCCGTACATTGGGTGCTTTACTCTTTTGGTTTCTGAAACTACAATAGATTTCTCCATTTTGTTACTAGAAACTACACCTATTCTCTCTTTTCTAAGATTTCTTTTTTCCATCTTTAAAACTGACTATAGAATTATTGTAATTCTCTTTTTGTTAATTCTGTTGCAATTCTTGCTACAGTTCTTCTTAAACCTCTTAATTGCAACGGATTCTCTAAAGGAGTAATCGCGTGAGCCATTTTAAGATCTGTATAATTTTTTTGCAACGCTCCAAGCTTCTCTTGTAAATCAGCTGTAGATAATTCTTTAATTTCTGATTGTTTCATTGTAATATAGAATTATGCGTTAATATCAAAGTCTCTTGCAACTACAAACTTCGTTTTTACAGGAAGTTTTTGTGCTGCTAAACGAAGGGCTTCTTTTGCAACATCCATTGGCACACCACCAACTTCAAACAAAATTCTACCTGGTTTTACAACTGCTACAAAATGATCAGGAGCACCTTTACCTTTACCCATACGTACTTCTAATGGCTTCTTTGTAATAGGTTTGTCTGGAAATATTTTAATCCATAACTGTCCTTCTCTTTTCATATAACGTGTAGCTGCAATACGAGCTGCTTCTATCTGACGGGAAGTAAGTAGATTTTGATCTAAGGATTTGATACCAAACATTCCATTAGAAAGTTGTGTACCTCTTCCAGATAGACCTCTCATATTTCCTTTGCCTTTCTGAACCTTACGGTATTTTACTCTTTTTGGCTGTAACATCTTTAATTTCTAGTTTAAAAATTATTTTCTTCTACGAGGTTGACGTTTACCACCTTTAGCTCCACCTTGTTTCTTAGACAAGCCTACTAAAGGAGATAATTCTCTCTTACCATAAACCTCACCCTTCATAATCCATACTTTTACACCTATTCTTCCATAAGTAGTATGAGATTCTACAAGTGCGTAATCAATGTCAGCTCTAAAAGTTGAAAGAGGAATTCTACCTTCTTTATAGTGTTCTGAACGTGCCATTTCAGCTCCATTCAATCTACCAGAAATTTGAACTTTGATTCCTTCAGCATTCATTCGCATTGTAGCTGCGATTGCCATTTTTATTGCTCTTTTGTAAGAAATTCTATTTTCAATTTGACGTGCAATACTAGTTGCTACAAGTCTAGCATCTAATTCTGGACGTTTAATTTCAAAAATGTTAATTTGAACTTCTTTACCAGTAATCTTTTTAAGCTCTTCTTTTAACTTGTCTACTTCTTGCCCTCCTTTACCGATAATGATACCTGGACGTGCAGTTGTAATAGTAACGGTTACAAGCTTTAAAGTTCTTTCTATGATTACTCTAGAAACACTTGCTTTAGATAATCTAGCATAGATATACTTTCTTATCTTGTCATCTTCAGCAATTTTATCTCCGTAGTCATTTCCACCATACCAGTTAGATTCCCAACCTCTGATGATTCCTAAACGATTTCCTATTGGATTTGTTTTCTGTCCCATTTCTACTTTGATTAATTACTTAAATTTTTATTTCCTAACTCTAAAGTAACGTGATTTGCTCTTTTTCTAATTCTGTGAGCACGCCCTTGTGGAGCAGGTCTTAATCTTTTTAACATTCCTGCGCTATCTACACAAATAGATTTCACAAATAAATCTGCATCTTCGATACTCATATCTTCATTCTTAGCTTGCCAGTTAGCAATTGCAGACATAAGTAACTTTTCTAAATTTCTTGATGCTTCTTTAGGGCTAAACTTTAATATTTGTAAAGCTTTTTCTACTTCTACACCTCTGATTTGATCTGCTACTAAACGCATTTTTCTTGGTGACGTAGGACAGTTAGTAAGCTTTGCAAAAGCTCGTTGCTTTCTCTCTGCTTTTAACTGATCTGCCATATTTTTTTTACGAACTCCCATATCCTACTATTTTTTACCTTTATTTTTAGCACCAGCATGTCCTCTAAAAGAACGAGTTGGTGAAAATTCGCCTAACTTATGACCTACCATGTTTTCTGTAACATAAACTGGCACAAACTGTTTACCGTTATGTACAGCAATGGTTTGTCCTACGAAATCTGGTGTTATCATACTTGCCCTAGACCAAGTCTTGATAACAGATTTATTTCCAGCTTCTACGTTAGCTAAAACTTTTTTCTCTAATTTATAGTGAACGTAAGGTCCTTTTTTTAATGATCTTGCCATAACTTATTATTTCTTTCTACGTTCTAATATGTATTTATTACTAGCTTTTGTCTTAGATCTAGTCTTGTATCCTTTAGCTGGTATACCATTTCTAGATCTTGGATGACCTCCTGAAGAACGTCCTTCACCACCTCCCATAGGGTGATCTACAGGGTTCATTCTAACTGCATTTGTTCTTGGTCTTCTACCTAACCATCTACTTCTACCTGCCTTACCAGATACTAATAATTGATGATCTGAATTGGATACAACACCTATTGTAGCCATACAAGTAGCAAGAATCATACGTGTTTCTCCTGAAGGCAACTTAACTGTTACATATTTTCCATCTTTTGCCATTAACTGGGCAAAAGAACCAGCTGAACGAGCCATAACAGCACCTTGTCCTGGATGTAATTCTATACATGAAATTGTTGTACCTAAAGGAATATCACTTAAAGGCATTGCGTTTCCAATTTCTGGAGCAACACTTTTACCTGAAATAATTGATTGTCCAACTTTAAAGCCATTTTGTGCAATAACATAACGCTTTTCACCATCTGCATATGTTACCAATGCGATAAATGCAGTACGGTTTGGATCGTATTCAATTGTTTTAATAACAGCAGGAACATCATTTTTATCTCTTTTAAAATCGATAATACGATATTTCTGTTTGTGACCACCACCTATATTTCGAGTAGTCATTCTTCCTTGATTGTTTCGACCTCCAGATCTTTTTTTCGGAGCCAATAAAGACTTTTCCGGCTTATCAGTAGTAATGGTGTCGAACCCATTTACAACTCTAAAACGCTGACCTGGTGTTACTGGTTTTAATTTTCTAACTGACATTATATCTTTTCTTAAAGATTGTTATAAAAATCAATGCTTTCTCCTTCTGCTAATTGAACAATGGCTTTTTTGTATCCACTTTTGATCCCTGTTACTAAACCTTTTTTAGTGTATTTAGTAGCTCTTTTTATTGGATAATTCATTGTTTTAACACTAGAAATAGAAACACCGTAGGTTTTCTCTACTGCTTCTTTTATTTCTATTTTGTTAGCACTTTGATCTACAACAAAAGCATAACGATTGTATAATTCGCTATCGTTTGTTGCTTTTTCTGTTATGATTGGTTTTACTAAAATACTCATCTCTTTATTAGCTTAAATTTGAGTTGATTCCATCTATAGAACCTTCAGTTATTACTACTTTGTTAGCGTTTAAAACACCATAAGTATTAATTTCTGAAACATTAACCACTTTTGAATTTTTTAAGTTTCGAGAAGATAAATACACGTTAGTATTCTCTTCTGGTAAAACAAATAAAGACTTTTTTGTATCTAACTCTAACGCTTTTAATACTGCTGTAAAGTTTTTAGTTTTCGGATTTTCAAAATTAAAATCTTCAACCACAACTAAATTCTTATCATTTGCTTGAATACTTAAAGCTGACTTTCTTGCCAAACGCTTCAGGTTTTTATTCAACTTAAAAGAATAATTTCTAGGTCTAGGCCCAAACATACGACCTCCACCTCTGAAAACTCCAGACTTGATAGATCCTGCTCTTGCAGTACCAGTACCTTTTTGCTTCTTTATCTTTCTTGTAGAACCAGTAATTTCACCTCTTTCTTTAGATTTATGCGTTCCTTGACGTTGGTTTGCCAAGTATTGCTTTACATCTAAATAAATAGCATGATCGTTGGGCTCTATACCAAATACTTCTTTAGAAAGCTCAACCTTTCTTCCTGTATCCTTTCCTGTAATATCTAAAACTGCTACTTCCATTATTTCTGAATAGTTACATAAGCGTTTTTGTGTCCAGGAACTGCTCCTTTAACAACAAGTAAGTTCTTTTCTGGAACCACTTTTAACACTCTTAAGTTTTGTACTTTCACTTTTTCTCCACCCATTCTTCCTGCCATTCGCATTCCTTTGAATACTCTTGCAGGATAAGATGCAGCTCCAATAGAACCAGGAGCTCTTAATCTGTTGTGCTGTCCATGTGTAGCTTGTCCAACTCCACCAAAACCATGACGTTTCACAACACCCTGAAAACCTTTACCTTTAGATACTCCAGAGACATCAACGAATTCACCCTCAGTAAAGTGGTCTACAGTAACTGAATCACCTAATTTGTACTCTTTTTCAAACCCTTGGAATTCAACGACTTTAGTTTTAGCAGTTGTGCCAGCTTTTTTAAAGTGACCGTCTAACGCTTTGTTAGAACTCTTTGCTTTTTTGTCATCGAAACCAAGTTGTAACGCATTGTATCCGTCAACCTCCTCGGTTCTGACTTGGGTAACAACGCAAGGACCTGCTTCTATAACGGTACAAGGAATATTTTTCCCATTTTCGTCAAATAAGCTGGTCATTCCAATTTTTCTTCCTATTAACCCAGACATTTAGTTTAATTTTAAGACGATAGATATTTTCCAGCGCGTCTATTATTAATAATTATTATTTTGAAACTTATGTTTCTAACATATCTTTTGTTTGGTTAAAAAAAAAACAGCGTAAAAACACTTTCTACACTGAATTTGTTTTTACCGTTTTTCCTTCGCGAAACGCTCCAGACATGTCACATCCCTTTTTTGGGACTGCAAAAGTATAAAATAACTTTCGATTTAACAAGCATTAAACCGAAAGTTATTAATTATATGGTACTTATACTTTAATTTCTACTTCTACACCGCTTGGTAACTCAAGCTTCATTAAAGCATCAATAGTTTTAGATGAAGAACTATAGATATCTAATAAACGCTTGTAAGCAGCAAGTTGAAATTGCTCTCTAGATTTTTTGTTTACGTGTGGTGAACGTAAAACAGTAAAAATCTTCTTATGTGTTGGTAAAGGTATAGGACCGTTTACAACAGCTCCTGTACTTTTTACCGTCTTTACGATTTTTTCAGCAGATTTATCTACTAAATTGTAATCGTAAGACTTTAATTTTATTCTAATTTTTTGACTCATTTTTATAATTTTAGTAGATTAACCTTTTGCAGCTGCAATTACTTCTTCTGAAATATTAGAGGGTGTCTCTGCGTAATGTGAGAATTCCATAGTAGAAGTTGCTCTACCAGAAGACATTGTTCTTAGCGCTGTTACATAACCGAACATTTCTGATAAAGGCACAGTTGCTTTCACAACTTTAGAACCTGCTCTATCGGACATATCTGATACTTGACCTCTTCTTCTATTTAAATCACCAACGATATCTCCCATGTTTTCTTCAGGAGTTAAAACTTCTAATTTCATAATTGGCTCCATAATTTTAGCTTTAGCAGCTTTTGCAGCAGCTTTATAACCTAATTTAGCAGCTAATTCGAATGATAATTGATCTGAATCTACAGGATGGAAAGAACCATCTTTTAAAGTAACTTTCATAGAATCCATTTCATAACCTGCTAATGGACCGTTTTTCATTGCTTCTTTGAATCCTTTTTCTACAGATGGTACAAATTCTTTTGGAACGTTACCCCCTTTAATAATAGATTCGAATTGTAAACCTTGAACACCTTCATCAGCTGGCTCCATAGTAAATACAATATCTGCAAATTTACCACGACCACCAGATTGTTTCTTGTACACCTCTCTATGATCTGCAGTTGCTGTAATAGCTTCTTTATATTCTACTTGCGGTTGCCCTTGGTTAACATCTACTTTAAACTCACGCTTTAAACGATCTACAATGATATCTAAGTGTAATTCACCCATTCCTGATATAATTGTTTGACCAGAAGCTTCATCTGTTCTTACTGTAAATGTTGGATCTTCTTCAGCTAGTTTACCTAAAGCCATACCTAATTTATCAACATCAGCTTTTGTCTTAGGCTCTACAGCAATACCGATAACTGGGTCTGGAAAATCCATAGATTCTAATACAATAGGATGCTTTTCATCAGATAACGTATCACCAGTTTTAATAGCTTTAAAACCTACAGCTGCACCAATATCTCCAGCTTCAATGAAATCAATTGCATTTTGCTTGTTCGCGTGCATCTGATAAATTCTAGAAATACGTTCTTTTTTACCTGAAGTATTATTTAATACGTAAGATCCTGCTTCTAATCTCCCAGAATAAGCTCTAAAGAATGCTAAACGACCAACAAAAGGATCTGTTGCAATTTTAAATGCTAATGCAGCAAATGGTTCTTTTGCATCTGGCTTTCTTGTTATAGAGTCTCCTGTATTAGGGTCTGTACCTACAATATTATCTCTATCTAATGGAGAAGGCAAGTATCTACAAACTGCATCTAATAAGAATTGTACACCTTTATTCTTGAATGACGAACCACAAATCATTGGAATGATTGCCATATCCATCACTGCTGCTCTTAATGCTGCGTGAATTTCTTCTTCCGTAATAGAATCCTCATCTTCCATGAACTTTTCTAGTAAGTTCTCATCGTAAGATGCCACTTCTTCGATTAACAGTGCTCTGTATTTTCTAGCTTCATCTTTTAAATCTTCTGGAATATCTACTACATCAAAAGTAGAACCGAAGTTATCATCGTGCCAAACAATAGCTCTATTCTTAACTAAATCTACTATTCCTTTAAAATCTGCTTCTTCACCAATTGGTAAAACGATAGGCACTGCGTTAGAACCTAACATTTCTTTTACTTGAGAATTTACATTTAAGAAATCAGATCCTTGACGGTCCATTTTATTAACGAAACCAATTCTTGGTACTTTGTAGTTATCTGCTAACCTCCAGTTTGTTTCTGATTGTGGCTCTACACCATCAACTGCAGAAAATAAGAAAACCAATCCGTCTAATACACGTAAAGATCTATTAACCTCTACTGTAAAGTCTACGTGGCCAGGAGTATCGATTATATTAAAGTGATAATCTTTTGTTTCTGGTAATGGTTTTGCATTTTCCATTGGAAACTGCCATGTACAAGTTGTTGCAGCAGAAGTAATTGTAATACCTCTTTCTGCCTCTTGTTCCATCCAGTCCATTGTAGAAGCTCCATCATGAACTTCTCCAATTTTATGCGAAACTCCCGTGTAGAAAAGAACACGTTCTGTTGTTGTTGTTTTTCCAGCATCAATGTGAGCTGCAATTCCTATATTTCTTGTGTATTTTAAATCTCTTGCCATTTCTTAAAATCTGAAGTGTGAGAATGCTTTGTTTGCTTCTGCCATTTTATGAGTATCAACTCTTTTCTTAACTGCCGCTCCTTCTTCTTTTGCTGCTGCTAAAATTTCAGCTGCTAAACGTTGCGCCATTGTTTTTTCGTTACGCTTTCTAGCGTAAGAAATCATCCATTTGATAGCCATAGATACTTTACGATCTGGTCTAATTTGCATTGGTATTTGGAATGTAGCACCACCAACACGTCTTGAACGTACTTCTACGTGTGGCATTACATTAGATAAACCGTCTTTCCAAATCTCTAGAGCTGACTTTTCTTCATCAGTCTTTTTTTCTTCTACGATAGCTAAAGCATCGTAAAATACTTTGAACGCCACAGATTTTTTACCATCCCACATTAAGTTATTCACAAAACGTGTAGCTAATTGATCATTAAACTTTGGATCTGGTAAAAGCTCTCTTTTTTTCGCTCTTCTTTTTCTCATGTCTTTACATTAAAAAAGTTAATAATTTTACTTTTTAGGGCGTTTTGCACCGTACTTAGATCTTCGTTGAGTTCTTCCCTCAACTCCTGCAGTATCTAATGCTCCACGTACCACGTGATATTTAACACCTGGTAAATCTTTTACCCTTCCACCTCTAACTAATACTATCGAGTGCTCTTGTAAGTTGTGTCCTTCACCTGGGATGTATGCGTTTATTTCATTACCATTTGTTAACCTTACTCTGGCAACTTTACGCATTGCTGAATTAGGTTTTTTTGGTGTTGTGGTATAAACACGAGTACAAACTCCACGTCTTTGAGGACATGATGACAAAGCAGCCGATTTACTCTTCTTAGTTATTTTGGTTCTTCCTTTACGAACTAATTGTTGAATAGTTGGCATACTAAATAATTGTTGTTTTTCGTTTTTTAATATTAAACTTACCCTTTTTTAAGGGTGCGCAAATGTACGATTAATTTCTAATTATTCAAATATCAGCAAGTTATTTTTTAAATATGTTGAAATTATGGTGCATCTATGGAAATTTAAATTACTTTAGGAATTTAAAAAAAATAACCTTTGTATAGATTTTTATTGGCATTTATTCTAATCTTAGTTTCCACTTCTGCATTAAGCCAAAAGCTGAACTTGGAGATTGTGCTATATAAAAATAAAAGAGATACGTTAATTAAAGAAGTAAAATACCAAACAACTTTTTCAAAATATGACAGCATACCTGCACAAATACTTTTATACACTGAGAAACTAAAAAAACTTGGGTACTTTACCAGTACTATAGACAGTATAACAAAAACCAACAATCTAGATTACAAAGCACACATAAATCTTGGAAGAAGAATTTCACACCTCAAAATTCAAGAAGTTGACATCAATTCTAAATTCATCAATCAAACGATACCTATTGAAAATTGGGACACTTTTCTAAACAAAAACATTAAAACTTTAGAAAAAAAAGGAAAAGTGTTTTCAGAAGTAAAATACAAACCTGAAAAGATTAATAATGACACTTTAGTTATATCAATAGATATTAAGGAATCCAAAACGAGAAAAATTGACAAGGTTATTATTCAAGGTTATTCTGAATTTCCAAAGAGCTTTATTAATAATAATTTAAATATTACGAAATCTACAGTATTCAACGCTAACTTATTGCAGTCTATTGAAGAAAATCTAAATAAGTTAGCATTTGTAGAAGCTACAAAACAACCTGAGGTTTTGTTTAAACAGGATTCCACAATTTTATACCTTGGGCTAAAAAGAAAAAACAATAACAGTTTAGATGGTCTCGTTAATTTTACCACAGATGAAAATGGAAAGTTTCTACTTACTGGAAACATAGACATAAAATTGAACAACTTATTTAATTATGGAGAGAAAATCAGTTTATTTTGGAATAGAGCAGGTAATAACAGACAAGAATTAATTATCGCATCAAGTTTACCCTATTTATTTAAATCTAGGCTTTCTCCTGAGATAAAATTTGAAATGTTTAGACAAGACTCTACTTTTTCTAATACCAAGTTTTCATCATTTATTAATTACGAAATTTCACCCTCTGTTAAACTTGGAGCTTCCATCAATACAGAAAACTCATCTTCTATAGAGAATAGCACAAACAAGCCTTTTTCAAATGTATTCGGAGGCGTAAATGCGTCTATCCAAAAAAATAATTTTTATTTAAGAATTAACCCTGAAATAGGATACAGAAAAACGGAAAACAAAATAAGCCAATTTAAAATGATTATTCACAGCAATTACAAATGGCAAATAAACCCAAAGAACAATATATGGTTAACAAATGAAACTGGTTTATTCCAATCTTCTAACTACCTAACTAACGAACTTTTTAGAATTGGTGGAGCAAATTCTATACGAGGTTTTAATGAACAAGAGATATTTACACAAAACTACAACTACACAAATATAGAATACCGGTTAAGAACAAATACCAATAACTACCTTTACAGTATAACAGATATAGGTTTCCTTAAAAACAATAACAGCAATGAATTACTGCTAGGTTTAGGTCTTGGATATCTATTTAGAAAAAATACTACTGAAATAGACATTAACCTTGCAATAGGCAGCCGTAAAAACACTCCCTTTAATCCTCAAAACACAAAACTTATTGTAGTATGGAGAAATTATTTTTAAAAGTTGACATAAATTGGTGAAATGTGAAATACTTTACACCATTTTTCGCAATAAATTATGGATTTATATTTTTTTTACACCAGTATTTAGAAAAATAACAAATTTCTAAATAGACAGATAGAGAAAAGTAACTCTTTTAAGATTTCATCAATAAATACTAAAAAAATTTGTGAATTCAGTAATATCAAGTACTTGTTCAAATAATCTAGTCATTGAAAAAAGGATTTTTTTAAGAAAAATAAAGTGACGTATACAAAAGTTTTTTTAAAGAAAAAAAAGTTAAAATAATTGGTTAATTAACTTTTATTTATGATTTTTGGAACAATTAATTCAAATAATTATACAATGAAAACAAAGTTTAATGGAATTTTAACGCTTTTACTGGCGTTTGTGGTGCAAATGTCATTTGCCCAACAAAAGACTATTACTGGTACTGTAACTGATGCTCAGGGACCGTTACCAGGAGTTAGTATTGTAGTGAAAGGAGGTACAGCAGGTACCGAAACTGACTTCGATGGTAAGTATTCTATAAAAGCTAATACAGGAGCAACTCTTGTGTTTAGATATTTAGGGTACAAAGTTGTCGAAAAAAAGGTGGGGAACTCTACTACTATCAACGTGAAATTAGAGGAAGATGCAAATGTTTTAGAAGAGGTAGTTGTTACCGGTTACTCAACAATGGCTAAAAGAAAACAAGCAACAGCATCTACTCAGATTAGTGCAGAAACGGTAGAAAATAGACCAAATGCAAGTTTGGTACAAACTCTAGCTGGTCAGGTTGCTGGTTTAGATATTTCTACAAACTCTGGGCAACCAGGTGCAAACTCTTTAGTACAATTAAGAGGGGTTAACTCTATAAATGGTAACACAGAACCTTTATTTATTTTAGATGGTACTCCTATCGATGAGGATAACTTTCGTAGTTTAAACCAGAATGAAATAGAATCTATTACGGTTCTTAAAGATGCTGGAGCAACTGCTATTTACGGTTCTCGTGGTGCAAATGGGGTAATCATTATTAAAACAAGACGTGGTAAAGCAGGTTCTCCTTTAAAAGTGCAGTATACTGGTATTTACAGTGTTGCTAGTTTCCCAGGTAACAGATATGACCTAATGAATGCGCAGGAGTATGCTACAATTGAAAGATTAAGAGGTACTGGTGTTGGTGCTGGTGACTCTGTTGGACCATTATTTACAGGAAACAATGGACCTTTAACAGATGATCAAATTAACCAATTACAAACATTTGACTGGTTAGGAGAATTTACAAGAAATGCTACTACACAAAACCATACTTTAAATTTATCTGGTGGTTCTGAAAACTTATCACAATTTACTTCTTTAGGTTATTTTGAGCAAGAGGGGGTTTTAATAGACAGTAATTTAAAGAGATTTAACTTAAGAAATAACTTAAACGGAAATACAGATAGATTTAGTTATAACACTTCTGTTTCTCTTAACTTTTCTAAAAATGACTCTCCTGGAAGTGTTGGTACTTCAGGTATAAATCGTAACCCATTCTTTGGTGCATATTCAGCATTGCCTTACTTGGATCCAGATGGTATTACTGACGAGCAATTAAATGCAAATATTATTTTTCCATTTTCTCCATACATGATTGCTAATAACTTTAGAACGCAATTTAGAACTATAGAAGAGTTAAAAATTATTGCAAGTGTTGGCGGGACATACAACATTACAGATGAATTAAGTGCTAGTCTTACTTCTGGTATTGATTACACTGTAACAAACTTTTTGTTCTGGTCTACAGCAGACAACTTCTCAGAAGTATTATTTAACCCAACATCAGGAGGTTTCAATACACAAAACTCTCGTAGAAGAGCGGCTTTAAATACAACTGCTAATATCACTTGGAACAAGACTATTGATAAGCACACAATTGGTGCTGGTGTATATTCAGAATACTTTAAAGCGCACTTAAGAGACTTTGGTTTCAGTCAACAAGGTGTTAATGATAAAACATTTGTTGGTGGAGATGATAGAGGTTTTATTGATGATAACCAAGATAACGACCTTTTTGTACCAACAGTATTTGCTACAAAAAGGGATGCCGGTTTATTCTCTTACTTTGCTAACGTAACATATGATTACGATTCTAGATTTGGTTTCGAAGCTACAGTAAGACGTGATGCTTCCTACAGATTTGCAACAACAAACAGATGGGGTACTTTTGGATCTGTATCTGGTAGATGGAATATAGATGCTGAATCTTGGATGGCAGACTCTGTTATTAATAGCTTAAAATTAAGAGCATCTTACGGTACTACAGGTAACCAAAGAATTGCAGGTGGTAATTACTGGTCTTCTCCAGATTTAGCGTTTAACTTCTTTGGAACAGGTGTTTCTTACGCAGGACAAAACTCCATTTTCTTAAGCCAATTAGGAAACGATACTTTACAGTGGGAAACTGTTGCACAGTTTAATGTAGGTGTAGATTTTGGTGTTTGGAACAACAGATTAAGAGGTTCTATCGATTACTATAGAAAGAAAACAACAGATCTTTTCCAAAGTTTACCAGTATCTGCAGTAACATCAGTTACATCAATTAGTGCAAATACGGGAGAATTAAATAACAATGGTATTGATGTAGATTTACGTTACGACTTAATCAGAAATAGTGATTTACGTTTAGAAGTATTCGTTAACGGTAACTACAATAAAAACTTCTTAGATGATATTCCACGTGAAGAAGGTGAAATTATTGGAATTGGAAGAAATGGCGGTCCATTAGGAGAAATTTTTGCAGTACGTTATGCAGGTGTTAACCCAGCTAATGGTAATGTATTATTCTTAGATGCAAACGGTGATTTAACAGAAACTCCAGACCCAGATACAGATAGAGTATGGACAGGTTTAAACGCAATACCAGAATCTCAAGGTGGTTTCGGATTTAACTTAGATTATAAAGGTTTCTTTGTACAAACTCAATTTAACTATGTAATTGGTGTTGATGGTTTTGATAACGACTACGCTAACTTTATGGATCCTAATGATATTGGTGTATTCCAATTATCAAGAGATTTATTTAGAGCTTGGACTCCAGACAATAGAGTTACTGATGTTCCATCTATTCAAGGAGGATCTAACGTAGCACAATTTGGATCTACAAGATTCTTAGCAGATAGAGATCACATCAGATTAAGATTTGCTGCAATAGGTTATAGCATGCCACAATCTTTCTTAGACTCTACTGGTTTAAGTTCATTAAGATTTTTCGCAAATGGAGAAAACTTATTTACATTAACAAAATTTAGAGGATATGATGCAGCATCTAGAACATCTGGTAGAACATATCCTACACCAACGACAATTTCATTTGGTATAGAATTAGGACTTTAATTTAATAGAATTATGAAGAATATATTTAAAAACACATTTATGGTAGTTGCTATGTCAGCAGTCTTATTTAGTTGTGAAGACGCGATTGACATTCAACAACCTGGTAGATTAACAGAGGAGACTACCTTTGTTAGTGTACAAGATTTACAAGACGGTTTAATTGGAGCCTATGGACAGTTCGATAGAACTAGAGAGATTGCAATGGCTGCATATTTTACAGATGAAACGGCAGAAGGCGCTGGTTCTGGTGGTCAAGGTAGAACTACATCACACATTTTTAACTTAAATGCTGGTTCTGCTGCTCCATCTACGTTTTGGACTAACGGCTACGATGAATTAAACGCAATAAACCGTGTAATCGGAGCTGCAGAATTTGTAGAAACTGAATCTGCTGCTGAGGAGGCGGAAAAAAACAACATCTTAGGTCAATTGTACGCTTTAAGAGCATTTGCTCATGCTACACTTTGGGAATACTACACTGTAGATTA
Organism: uncultured Polaribacter sp.; assembly: GCA_964477255.1. Classification (GTDB taxonomy): domain Bacteria; phylum Bacteroidota; class Bacteroidia; order Flavobacteriales; family Flavobacteriaceae; genus Polaribacter. Next base: position 25,640 of record CAYZDK010000021.1, on the reverse strand, counting down.
TACAGATAGAAGTTCTCTAAGCGCTATTGCTATGGATTTTGTTCCAAGTATTGCAGATCAGTTACCTAGAAACACTTGCGGTGAAATGCTAGATTTAATATTTGCTGATTTAACTCTTGCAGATAACTTATTACAAGAACAGAGTAACCCAATTTTTATTTCTAAAGACTTTGTTATTGCTTTAAGAGCAAGATTAGCAGCGTATACACAAGATTATGCTACTGCAGAAAGTTTGGCTACTACGTTAGTTAACAGATATCCACTTGCAAATGCAATAACCTACCCTTCTATTTTCACTGATCAAAGTGATCAAGAAATAATTTTTAAGTTATTAAGACAAGTAAATGGTATATATGATGGCCAAGGTGCTACAGGTTCTGTTTCTGCAGGAGGTTGGGCAGGTGCTAGTTTTGCATTCGTTAATGCTACACTTTCTGGTAGCCCATATATGGAAATTAGTAGAGCATTATTTAACCTAATGGATCCTAGTGATATTAGATATTCAGTAAACGTTGGACCTGAATCTATAGTTGCGCCAGATTATACCAATACTGGTAATTACAGACAAGAAGATATCTTACTTGTATACAAATATCCTGGAACTGTAGACAATCCTTTGTTACAAGATTTAAAAATATTTAGATCATCTGAAATGCAATTAATAATTGCAGAAGCTAGAGCTGCTCAAGGAAACTTGCCTGGTGCTGCACAAGCTGTAAAAGAGTTGAGAGATATAAGGTTAGGAGCAGACACTGCTTTACCATCTTACTCAAATCAGCAAGAGGCTTTTGCAGATATTATGAAAGAAAGAAGAGTAGAGCTTGCTTTTGAAGGACACAGATGGAAAGATATCAAAAGATTAGGTGTACGTGCAGGTGTTGGTGTAGAAAGAGACCCTATTGATGCTGCTGAGTTTAACATGACTAGAACGCTGCCTGCTACGGATTACAGATTTACTTTACCTATTCCTATTGTAGAAACAAACGCGAATCCAGTTATTGCAGAACAACAAACTCCTGGTTATTCTAATAACTAATAAAACGAAATAAGAATATGAAAACAATAAAATTATTATCAATTTTTATTCTTGCTTCACTACTATTTGTTAGTTGTGAAGACCAAGAAAACGTTATGTATGATAACGTAAACGGGAAAGTACTTACTTCATTTGTAGGAAGTTCTGCTTCTATTGCTGTACGTTCAGATCAAGTAAGTTCAGCAACAGTAAATGTAGAGGTTTCTACAGTATCTAATGTAGATAGAATAGTAAACTTTACTATTGGAAGTGGTACAACAGCTACTCCAGATCAATACTCTGTTTCAGACTTTGTTATTCCTGCTGGTGCTTACACAGGGTCTGCTACTGTAACAGGTAACTTTGATGCTTTACCATCTCTTGGATCTGTAACTGTACAGTTAAACTTAGAAGGTATTAATGGTGTTGATGCTGCGTTAGGAGATACTTCATTTAGTATTTCTATGGAAAGATTTTGTCCATTTGACATTAATGATTTTATAGGTACTTATGATGCTGTTGAGGAGAGTGGTTCAGGAACTTTTACTTACACAGTAACAGCTACTGCCGGTCCAGCTCCTAATACATTAACTTTAACAGATATTTACCAAGCTGGTGGTCAAGCAACTATTGAATTAGATGCTTCAGATCCATCTAGCCCTACTGTAATCAATAGAAGTTTCGAATTCGATACTTTTATTTTTATAAGTGGAACTTGGGGTAATGTTTACGCACAAGAGTATGGCGATTCTACACCATCTACGTTTAACGTATGTGCTAAAACCATTAACTTTAATTTTTACAGAAGAATTCCAGATGGAAGAAGATTCTCAGGAGAGTTCTCTGTAAGTATGTCAAAACAATAAGTTTTAACTATTATATTTTAAAAAGTAGAGGTTTTACCTCTACTTTTTTTTTGCTTTATTTTAAAATATTCCGTCATAAAATTGTTTTATTAATGAATTATTATCATTTTTGATTAATTAATTCAAATAAATTTATAATGAAAACAAGGTTAAATGGAATCATAACGCTATTCTTAGCGTTAGTCGTGCAAATTTCATTTGCGCAACAAAAAACTATCACTGGTACTGTGACAGACAGTCAAGGTCCTTTACCAGGTGTTAGTGTTGCTGTTAAAGGAGGTTCAAGTGGAACTGAGACCGATTTTAACGGAAAATATTCTATTAAGGCTAATACAGGAGATGTATTGGTTTTTAGATATTTAGGATACAAAGTTGTTGAGCGTAAAATAGGTAACGCCTCAACTGTTAATGTTAAACTTGAAGAAGACACTGCAGTCTTAGAAGAAGTTATTGTAACGGCTTATGGTACTTCTACTAAAGAAGCTTTTACTGGATCTGCTGCTGTTGTAGGTGAAGAAGAGCTTGCTATTAGAAATGTTACTTCTCCAATTGCTGCTTTAGAAGGTAAGGTTACAGGAGTACAATTTACCTCAACAAATGGACAACCAGGTTCTACTCCAGGTATTGTTATTAGAGGTGTTGGGACGTTAAATGGCTCTACAGCTCCATTAATTATTGTAGATGGAATTCAATATGAAGGTTCTTTGAATACAATCAACCAAGAAGATATTGCTTCATTTACAGTATTAAAAGATGCAGCTTCAACTTCACTTTATGGTTCAAGGGCTGCGAACGGTGTAATTATTATTACAACGAAAAGTGGTAAAAAAGGAGAGATTACTGTTAACGCATCCTTTTCTGCTGGTGTAATTAATAGAGCAATTCCGCTTTACGACCAATTAACACCAGGACAATACTACGAAACTATGTGGGAGGCTTTAAAAAATTCTTCTGCTGGTGCTGGAGACCCTGCTTTTGCAAGTGCAAATATTTATAACAGTTTAGGATACAATCCTTTTGATGTGCCAAACAATGATATAGTTGGTGTTGATGGTAGATTAAATCCTAATGCTAACGTAATTTACAAAAGTTTAAATTGGTTCGATGTTTTAGAAAGAACAGGAGAAAGAAAGAATTTTAATGTTAACGTATCTGGTGGTGGAGAAAATCATAAAGTATTTTTCTCAACTTCTTACTTAACTGAAACAGGTTACGCGGTTACTTCAAGTTTTGATCGTTTAACTACACGTTTAAATGGTGAATTTAACGCTACAGATAAATTAACCATTGGAGGTAGTGCTAACATTACATTAACAGAAGCTTTTGGACCTAGTTCTGCTGGTACAGGTAGTATTGTAAACCCATTTGGATTTGCAAAAAACATAGGTTCTGTTTACCCAGTGTATGTTAATGATAGAAATGGAAACATCGTTCTTGATGAATTTGGTAATCCATTATTTGACAGTGGTGAAGGTTTTCCGGATTTTGGAATAGGATCTAGACCAATAAGTCAAGGTCGTCATGCATTACAAGAATTGTTACTAAATAACGAAGGAGATAGAGATAATACGTATGGATTTAGATTCTTTGCAGATTATGAAATAATCGAAGGATTAAATTTAAAAATTACTTATGGTAGAGATATCAATGACGGTGTTGAAAAAGAATATGAAAATGCAATAATTGGTGATGCACAACCAGATGGTAGATTTAGTGAATCTAGATTTAGACGCCAAGTAGAGAACTTTACACAATTGTTAACCTACCAAAAAAGTTTTGGAGAGCACAATACTGACTTTACTTTAGGTCATGAAAGTTTTGACAGAACTTTTAATGGAATTAATGGTTTAAAAACTGTACAAGCTACAGCAGGTATTTATGAACTAGACAACTTTTCTAACATTGTTAGTTTAGGTGGTTCTTCAACTAGAAAATCTATTGAAAGTTATTTCTTTAGAGCTAACTATAATTATGATAGTAAATATTATTTAAGTGCGTCTTTTAGACGTGATGGTTCTTCTGTATTCTCTAGTGATTCTAGATGGGGTAACTTCTATTCTGTAGGTGCTTCTTGGAATATTCATAAAGAAGACTTTATGCAAGATATAGAATGGGTTAATAGATTAAAGTTAAGAGCTTCTTATGGTGAAGTTGGTAATGATAATTTAAATGACTTCTTCTTATACCAAGCAAGATTTCAAATTAACTCAAACGCTGCAGATCCAGCATTTATTTTATCAGATTTAGGTAATACAGCATTACAGTGGGAGTCTTTAGCAACGTACGATTTTGCTCTAGAATTTGCTTTATTTGATAACTTCTTAGACGGTACAATAGAATACTATAGAAGAAATTCTAGTGACTTATTATACGACTTACCTTTAGCACCTTCTGTAGGTATCAACGTACAGCCAAATAACGTTGGAGACATGTATAACTCAGGATGGGAATTAGGTTTAACAGGTCATTTAATTAAAAATGACGACTTTAGCTGGGATTTAACTCTTCAGGCTTCTACATTTAAAAATGAAATTACAAGCTTACCAGAACCATTTGTTAATGGATCTAAAAGATGGGATATTGGAAGATCTAGATTCGATTTCTTCTTATTAAGAACTGCTGGAGTTGATCCACAAAATGGAGATCAATTATTCTTAATGTATGAGTTAGACGAAAATAACAATAGTGTTCCTGTTTTAGATGCTGATGGTAACCACGCTACAACTAATGACTGGCAAGAAACTGAAAGAGCTTATACAGGAGACTCTTCTATTCCAGATATGTTAGGATCTGTATCTAACAGTTTTAGATACAAAGGCTTTAGTTTAGATATATTAATTAACTATGGTATTGGTGGTTCTATATTAGATAACGGTTACTCTGCAATGATGCATAGTGGAAACTTTGGTAGCTCTCTTCACCCAGATATCTTAAATGCTTGGAGACAACCTGGAGATATTACTTCTGTTCCAAGAATGGAAAATGGAAACCCTAACTTAGTTAGAACACAATCTGACCGTTTCTTAACAGACGCATCTTTCTGGTCTTTAAGAAATGTAAACTTAGGATATAGTTTTAGTAGAGATGTTTTAGACAAAATTGGTTTAGACAGCTTTAGAGTTAATTTAACTGGTGAAAACTTGTATGTTAAAAGTAAAAGAGATGGTTTAGACCCTCAATTTAACATTGCAGGTACGCCAGCTGGTAATAATTTTAATCCTGCAAGAATTATTTCTTTAGGACTTAACTTATCATTTTAAAAATATTAATTATGTTACAAAGATTTAAATATTTAGTAATTCTAGTTCTTGCAATTAGTTTTACGGCATGTGAGGAAGAGTTCCTAGAAACTTTCCCAACAGATGCAGTTTCTCCTGCTATTGCGCTTAACAATCAAGACAATATGCAGTTGGTATTGAATGGAATTCACAGAGGACTCTATTCACAATCACAAACAATTTTTCCTGGTGGTAGTACTTCTAGAGCTGGAAACCACTATTGGGTACCATTAGGTGATAATTTAACTGGTGGTATTATTCATACTGCAAATGCTAATAACCTTGGTTGGAGAGATGAAATGCAATGGAATAGCCATACACAACAGACTTCATTAACTGTAAGATTACTATGGTACCATAGATATAACATTATATTACATGCTAATTTATTAATCAATAAAATTAACGAAGGAAGCCTTCCTGTTACTCCAAAATTAAAGGAAATTGAAGGACAAGCGTATACCTATAGAGCATATGCATATCTATCTTTAGTACAACACTATGGTAGAGGCTATCTAATTGGTAACCCAAGTACAGATCCAGGTGTTCCAATTATTTTAGAACCAGAGCAAACAGGACCAAGAGCAACTGTTCAAGAAGTATATAACCAAATAGAATCAGATTTAAATACGGCTATAGCAGCGTTTGGTGAAGCATCAGCAAGACCAACTGGTACTGCAAAAGCTAAATCGCAGTTAAATATAAATGTTGCATATGGTTTAAAAGCAAGAATGGCGCTTTCTATGGGTAACTGGCAAATGGCTGCAGATAACGCAGTATTAGCTAGAAATGGTTTTCCTTTAATGGGAGAAGCAGATTGGTTATCTGGTTTTAACACTAATAACTTATCGGAAGTAATTTGGGGAAGTAATGTAATAGATGCAGAAACAACTTTCTTTAGATCTTACTTCTATTTAGCTAGTAACACTTTTAATGGTAGCCAGATTAGAAATAATCCTAAAGCTGCAGATAGAAGAGTTATAGA
>CAYZDK010000021.1:0-19396 GCA_964477255.1 uncultured Polaribacter sp. | reverse complement strand
TTAATGGTAGCCAGATTAGAAATAATCCTAAAGCTGCAGATAGAAGAGTTATAGACCTAATTCCAGACACCGATTATAGAGGAAAAGCATTTATAAAGGATGCTCCTAATACCAATAGTTCTGCTGCAAATCAACAAGGTGGTTTTGATGGTGATGGAAACCCTAGAGATCCAAACTATGCGAATGACAGAGCTGGTTTCTTAGCTCGTAGAGCAGAAATAAATGCAGAGTATGGAATTACTACAAGATTTAACCAGCATCCATACATGCACTTTAAATTGAAAAACAAAAACCCTGGCTCTATTGATCCTGATGATGTTATTTATATGAGAACTTCAGAAATGTATTTAATTGAAGCAGAAGCTAAAGCGATGTTAAACGATATTCCTGGTGCACAAGCAGCATTAAATACACTCGGCTCTGAAAGAGACAGTGCTTATGATGTAACACAATATAATTCACAAGCAAGTTTAATGGAACACATTAAATGGCAACGTAGAGTTGAATTATGGGGAGAAGGTTTTGGATATACTGACCATATTAGATGGGATGAACCTATAGACCACGCAGCTAATGGTGGTTCTGGTGCATCAGCAGTATTATACCAAGAAGCTTACCAAGTTGCAAGACCATCTGTTAATGACGATTGGATATTTAAAATTCCTCAAGCAGAAATAGATGCAAATCCAAATATTGGACCTGAAAACCAAAATTAATATAAAGTTAATTAAACGTAAAAATCCACCATTAAAATGGTGGATTTTTTTTGTCTAAATGTTACAAACGTATTTTTAATGATTATAAATTAACTAGTGTACCTCGCTAAACTTTAAGAATTTTACCATAATGATTTGTAGTTAACATTTTTTTAACAATATTTGTCTCGAAATTCAAATTTAAATTAGTGATGAAAAACAAGTTAAGTGGTATTCTAACGCTGTTTTTAGCGTTTGTTGTGCAAGTAAACTTTGCCCAACAAAAAAATATCTCTGGTACAGTTACTGACGGCCAAGAACCTTTGCCTGGCGTTAGTATTGCAATTAAAGGAGGTACAACTGGAACAGAAACAGACTTTAATGGTAAGTATACTATTAAAGCTAATGTAGGTGATGTTTTAGTGTATCGTTATCTTGGCTACAAAGTTGTTGAAAAGACAATTGGACAAGCAAATACCATAGATGTTAAAATGGAAGAAGAGTCTAATGTTTTAGATGAAATTGTTGTTGTAGGCTATGGTACAACTACCAAACAAGCCTATACAGGAACAGTTAAAACTGTAAAACCAGAAGACTTACAAGCAAAAAACTACACTAACGTAGCACAATCTCTTGCAGGTGAAGCAGCTGGTGTAAATGTAATTAACACCAGTGGTCAGCCAGGTACAACAGCTACAATACGTATTAGAGGTTTTGGTTCTGTTAATGGTAACAGAGATCCTTTGTATGTTTTAGATGGTGTACCATTTTCTGGTAATTTAAATGCAATTAACCCAGAAGATATTGCATCTACAACAATCTTAAAAGATGCAACTGCTACTGCAATTTATGGTGCTAGAGGTGCAAATGGTGTAATTCTTATCACAACAAAAAAAGGTAAGAAAAACTCTTCTAGCATAGAAGTTGATGTAAAAAGTGGTATTAACTTTAGTTTCATTCCACGATATGACATCATGAAATCTTCTGATGAATTTATAGCATTATCTTGGGAAAGTATCTACAACCAAGGTAATATAAGAGGTTTAGATCCTGTAGAATTTGCAAATAATAATTTGTTTAATCCAAACTTAGGGATAAATCCATCTTATAATTCTTGGAATGTAAACAACGCATCAGAATTAATAGATCCTACAACAAGAACTGTTAGACCTGGAATATCAAGGAGATATATTCCTGAAGATTGGGGTAATTTTGCATTTCAAACTTCGCTAAGAAATGAAGCCAACTTAAAAATGAGTGGTGGTGGTGATAATAATAGATACTTTGCTTCTGTTGGATATTTAGACAGTCAGGGGTATAGTTTAAATTCAGACTTTACTAGAATTTCTTCAAGATTAAACTTAACACAAGATTTAAATAAGTGGTTAAAAGCAAACTTTAATTTAGGGTATGCATACTCTGTAATAAATAATAACGGACAAACTTCAGATTCTGGTAACGTATTTTTCCTAGTAGATAACATGCCTTCTATCTATCCTCTTTTTGAAAGAGACGCAAATGGAGACAAAATTTTAGACACCAACCTTGGTGGGTTCTTATTTGATATTGGTAGAGGAAGAAACTTTTCTGGGTTAACAAATGGTGTTGCTGATGCTAAAAATAACATTAGAGAAGAAAAAAGACATGAATTAAACGGAAATCTATCTTTTGAAATCACTTTCTCTGAAAACTTTAGCTTCAAATCACAATTTGGTATGCAGCATAACGATAGAATTAGAAACATTTACAGTAATCCATTCTTAGGAGTTGGTTTAGCAACAGAAGGATCTTTAAATAGAAGAAATATACGTTCTACTACAATAAACATGTTAAACATGTTTAACTTTAATAAAACGTTTGGAGACCACACTGTAACTGCGCTATTAGCTCATGAAACAAATCAGTCTGATTTCGCTACGCAATCTGCAAGTAAGCAAAAGGTAGTTTTACCTGGATTATTAGAGTTTAACAACTTTATTGTTAATCTACCAATAACTTCATCTACTACAACTACAAGATTAGAAAGTTATTTCACACAAGTTAATTATAGTTTTAAAGACACCTATTACTTTTCTGGATCTTTACGAAGAGATGGTTCTTCAAGGTTCTTAGGAGAAAATCAATGGGATACCTTTGGATCAGTTGGTGCTTCATGGATTGTTTCTAACGAAAACTTTATGAATGACCAAGATGTATTTAGCTACTTTAAATTAAAAACAAGTTATGGTATAATTGGTGAGCAGTCTGGTGCTGGCGCCTTCCCTGCCCTAACCTTGTTTGATATCAACAATTCAAACGACAATATTTCTATAACAGAAAGCTTTGTAGGAAATCCAAATTTAACTTGGGAAACTTCTAAAATGTTTCAAGTAGGTATAGAATCTTCTATAGGAACATACTTAGACGTAAACCTAGATTATTACCTAAAAAATACAGAAAACCTTTTATTTGATAAACGTTTAAACCCAGCATCTGGTGTTGCTATTAGAGATGTAAACGAAGGTGTTTTACGTAACTCTGGACTAGAATTCGATATTACTGCTAGAATAATAAACAAAGAAGATTTTAAACTAGGCTTATCTTTAAACGGAGAATTCTTAAGTAATAAATTAATTGAATTACCAATAGAAACTGCAACAGGCGAAGAAAAAGTTATTGATATTGCTGGCTTATACGGAAGAACTGCTGGAAGATCTTTATTTGATTTCTATATTCCTGAGTGGGCAGGTGTAAATCCTGCAAATGGTGCACCAATGTGGTTTGCATATTATTATGATGCTAATGGTGATGGTGTATTTAACGAATCTAATGATCAAGAATTAATTAGTTCTTTATATGAGTACCAAAGAGAATTTCCAGATAGAGAAATTAGTAAAACTGTTACAAGCGATTATTCTAAAGCAACAAATAAGTTTTTAAATAAATCTACAATTCCTGTAGTTAGAGGTGGATTTAGAATAAATATGCAATACAAACGATTTGACTTTAGCTCGCAATTTATTTATAGCTTAGGAGGATATGCATACGATGGCTCTTATGCAGATTTAATGCAAAGTGATAGAGTTGGTTCTTGGAACTGGCATAATGATATTAGGAATAGATGGCAAAACCCAGGAGATCGTACAGATGTTCCTGCGATAACAAACAATGAAAATGACACTTCAAACCCAGATGGTTTAATAACTTACAACCGTGCAACATCAGCATCATCTAGGTTTGTTACAAGATCTGATTATTTAGCTTTAAACAATATTCGTATTGGTTATACTTTTCCAACTGAAATTATTAAAAAAGTTGGTTTAACTTCGGCTAATTTTTGGATTTCTGGAGACAACTTGTTCCTTTTTTCTAAAAGAGAAGGTTTTAACCCAACCACTAGTGAAACTGGTGCAAGTGCAAGATATAGTTATCCTCCATTAACTAATTTAACGGCAGGATTAAGAGTTAGATTTTAATAAAATATAATTAAGAATTATGTATAAGAGAATTTTAAAAATTATGATTCCTGTTGCTACCTTATTTTTTATAGGTTGTAGCGAAGACTTTCTTGATGTAGAACCAACAGATAGATTATCTTCCGATCAAGTAGCTAGAGCAGCAGAATTTAACCCTGATATTACACAAGGTGGTATTAGTGGATTGTATCAATTAATGTATTTAGAAGGTACAGGTGATACAGGAGGAGATGATGACTTTGGTCAAAAAGGTATTGATATTTGGACAGATATGCTTTCTGCAGATATTGCACATTCTAAAACAGATTATGGATGGTATAGCACGTTTAGTAGTTTACAAGGTACCGTAGATTTTACATCTAATCTAAATTATATCCCTTGGAGATACTACTACAGATTAATTAGAACTGCTAATACACTTATTGGTCAGTTAGGTGGTAACGATATTGTACCTGAACTTACAGAAAATAAGCATTTTATGGGACAAGTAAAAGCTATGAGAGCATATGCTTACTTTTATTTGGTGCAGCTTTATACAGATAGGTACGATCCAAATCAAGAAATTTTACCACTTTACATAGAACCAATTGTAGAGCCAATTGCAAAAAGTACTACAACTGTTATCTACGATCAGATCTACAAAGATTTAAACGATGCATTAAGTTTATTATCTGATTTTACAAGAACAGAAAAAAGTCAAATTAATACCGATGTTGTTAAGTTATTAATGGCGTATTCTTATGCTTCTGAAGATAAAAATTGGGGGCAAGTGAAGTCTTTAACGCAAGATGTTATTACAAACGGCGGTTATACTTTACTACCTAAAAGCCAAGTTTTAAATGGTTTAAACTTTATTTCAAATCCAGGTTGGATATGGGGTTCTGATATTACCATAAATGATGGTATTAGTTTATCTTCATTTTATTCACAGATGGATTACTTCACCTATGGCTATGCATCAGTAGGAAATAATAAATCTATTGATCAAAATTTATACGATCAAATTCCAGCAAATGATGTAAGAAAAGGTTGGTGGAATGATATAGGAAATGGTGATATTATAAATTGGAGAAAATATTTCGATCCTAATAGAGTTTGGGATGGGCAAAGACCTGTTGTTACAGATGTTCACTATATGAGAATTGCAGAAGTATATTTACTTCATGCAGAGGCTGCTATGAAAGATAACGATATTGCTTCTGCTAGAGCTGCTCTTAAAACTGTAGTTGCAGAAAGAGTGGATGACGCATCTTACATAGATAATCTATCTGGGAATGCTCTAGAAGAAGAGATCTACTTACAATCTAGAATAGAGCTTTGGGGAGAAGGAAAAAGTTATTTATTAAAAAGAAGAAATAAGATGAATATTGTTAGAGGATCTAATCACCTAATTTTTGCTGGTGAAGTAATGTCGTATGATGACAATAGATTAAGTTATGAAATTCCTCAAATAGAGATTCAAAACAATCCATTTATTTCATCTCAAAACTAAAATATTATGAAAAATATAAAAATATTTTTATTTTCTCTTGTCGCTGTATTTTCATTTTACAGTTGCGAAGAGGAACTAGAACCACAAAACACAAACTATATCACATTCGCAGATACAGCTTATTCAACATTGGTAGACCCTGGTTCTACAGCTTCAGTATCTGTTACTGTATTTTCAGCACGAGTAACAGCAGGAGATAGATCATTTAATTTAGTTGTAGATGGTAATGGAGCTCCTTCTGGTTCTTATAATGTACCAAGTACAGTTACAATTCCTGGAGGATCTAATGAAGGTACGTTTGAGATTGGTATTAACGATCCTAATAATATTGCACAAAATACAATAATTATAGATTTTGCCTCTGAAAACGGACTATTTAAAGGTGGCACAACTTCAGTAACTTTTGCACAAAGTTGTAACGAAGTATCTGCTACCTTAGATATTGTATTTGATGGATATGGAAGTGAAACTTCTTGGTCTGTGATTGACGAATTAGGAGCTGTTGTAGTTTCTGCGCCATTAGGTTCATATTCTAATGGGCAAGCTAATGCTTCTGAATCATTTACGTTATGCCAAGGTAGAACCTATACATTTGTTATAGGAGATGATTATGGAGATGGATTGAGTTATCCTAACAACGGTACTTATACATTAACTGTTGGTGGATCTGTTAAAGCATCTGGTATTGGCGACTTTGGTTTCGAAGAATCCACATCCTTTAGTGTAAACTAAAAAATAATTTCTATTAAAAAAGATTGCCAAATGGCAATCTTTTTTAGTTTAATTGTACTTTTACCATATTAAATAATATACAATGAAAGTTTTTGGTTTAAGAGCAATAATAGAGGCAATTCAAAGTGGATCTACAATAAATAAAGTATATCTACAAAAAGGATTACGTGGTGATCTTTTTAGAGAATTAGACAAGTTAATTAAGCTTAAAAAACTAACAACAAGTATGGTGCCTGTAGAGAAACTAAATCGTTTGTCTAAAGGAAATAACCATCAAGGAGCAGTTGCTGAAATTTCTCCAATAGATTTTTATGACTTAGAAGATCTAATAGACAGTGTGGTATTAAAAAAAAGTCAGCCATTCTTTTTATTGCTAGACCAGTTATCTGACGTTCGTAATTTTGGTGCAATTATAAGAACTGCAGAGTGTACAGGAGTTGACGGAATTATAATTCAAAAATCAGGAAGCGCTCCTATAAACGCAGAAACTATTAAAACCTCTGCTGGTGCAGCTTTTAAAATACCAATTTCTAGAGTAGATCATATTAAAGACGCCATTTTTATGTTACAATCTTTTAACATAAAAATAGTTGCAGCTACCGAAAAAACAGACAACTCCATTTTTGATATTAATTTAAACCAACCTGTAGCAATTGTTATGGGATCTGAAGGTAGAGGTATAAATCCATCTGTCTTAAAAATTGCAGACGAAAAAGCAAAATTACCTTTGTTAGGAGAAATTGAATCTCTTAACGTTTCTGTTGCATGTGGTGCCTTTTTGTACGAAACAGTAAGACAAAGAATGAGTTAATATAACTCTAGATCTTCATCCTCTTTTTCTATAGTTTCTTTTAAATTGCCATTTTCATCAAATAATAAATCAAACTCTGTTTTACTAAAAGTGTAATCTTTTTTTTGTATCCCTTTCTTTTTAAAAAGAAAAGCTAAAATTACACCAGTAATTAATCCAGAAAGGTGACCTTCCCAAGAAATTCCTTCCTTAGTAGGTAACACATACCAAACCATACTACCATATAGGAAAATAACTACTAAAGATAAAGCAACTAGTCTATAATGTTTTCTAATAATACCACTACTTAAAACAAAGCTAAAAAGTAAATATACAATACCGCTAGCACCAATATGAAAGGAGGGCCTTGCTATACACCATGTTAAAAAACCAGTAAGTATTGCCCCTATTAATAGAACTTTAGTTGCAACTTCTTTGTAAAAATACCACAAGCATGCTAATAGCACAAAAAGAGGTACACTGTTATTAAACAAGTGTTTCGTATCACTGTGAATAAAATGTGTTAAAAACACTCCTCGTAAACCATGTAATTCTCGAGGATAAATTCCGAATTTATTAAAGTTAAACCCAAATTTTATTTCAATAATATAAACAGCCCAAATAATTGCAACAAAAACAGTGGGTACTAGTACTACTCTATTGTTAAATGGTAAATCTTCTTGATGTTGCATAACTCTAAAATAACAAAAATAAACCCAAAAAAAATATACGCCTTTCTGTCATAAATCTTTGTTATTTTTACAAAATGAATCAACCTTTGGCAGAAAGAATAAGACCTAAAAATCTAGAAGATTATATTAGTCAGCAGCATTTAATTGGTAAAAATGGAGCGTTAACACAATCTTTAAAATCTGGCATTATTCCTTCCTTAATATTATGGGGCCCTCCAGGAACAGGGAAAACTACCTTAGCAAATATTATTGCAGAACAGTCTAAACGACCTTTCTATACCTTAAGTGCTATAAATTCTGGAGTTAAAGAGGTTCGCGAGGTAATAGAAAAATCTAAACAAAGTGGTGGTTTATTTACTTCAAAAAATCCTATTCTTTTTATTGATGAAATTCATAGATTTAGTAAATCGCAACAAGATTCATTATTAGGAGCCGTAGAAAAGGGGTGGATTACCCTTATTGGTGCTACAACTGAAAACCCAAGTTTTGAAGTAATTCCTGCTTTACTCTCTAGATGCCAAGTATATATCTTAAATGCTTTTGATAAAGAAGACTTAATAGCTTTACTTCATAGAGCAGTTAAAATGGATGCGTTTTTATCTAAAAAAGACATCCATTTTAAAGAAACAGATGCGCTTTTACAAATTTCTGGTGGTGATGCAAGAAAGCTTTTAAATATTTTTGAGTTGGTTGTTGGGTCAGAAAATAAAGTAATTATATCTAATGAACTTGTTTTATCTAAAATTCAAAAAAATACCGCCAAATATGACAAAACAGGAGAACAACATTACGATATTATTTCTGCTTTTATAAAATCTATAAGAGGTAGTGATCCTAACGCTGCTGTTTATTGGTTAGCTAGAATGGTTGAAGGTGGAGAAGACGTTAAGTTTATAGCCAGAAGATTAATTATTTTGGCAGCCGAAGATATTGGTCTTGCTAATCCTACAGCACTTATTTTAGCTAATAATACATTTCAGGCAGTGTCTGTAGTTGGCATGCCTGAATCTAGAATTATATTAAGCGAATGTGCAATTTATTTAGCAAATTCGCCAAAAAGCAATGCTTCTTATAAAGCAATTAATAAAGCGCAACAATTGGTAAAACAAACAGGAGACTTATCTATACCGCTTCATCTAAGAAATGCTCCTACAAAGCTAATGAAAGAGTTAGATTACGGAAAAGACTATAAGTATTCGCATGATTTTCCAAACAACTTTGTAGAACAAGATTATTTACCTGATGAAATTGCAGGAACAAAACTCTATACTCCTGGAAAAAATAATCGAGAAAAAAGTTTTGAAGATATTCTTAAACAACGATGGAAAAATAAATACAAGTATTAGAAGTTAATTCTATACTGTTGCTGAACTAACTTCTCTTTCTCATAATATTCTGCTATCCAAACACCGTTTTTTAAAATAATAATTCCGTTTTTATTTTTGAGAATAAAGTTGTTTTTATTGGAAGTCTTTAAAACTTGAAAAACCTCTACAGATTTTGAGTTTGACAAAGAAAACCCATTTTTTATAGGTTTCGCATTTAATGTTTCAATGGAATCTAATTTAGCTTGTATTGGTTTTTTTTCAACCTCCTCTTCTACTGCTGTCGCATCATTTTTGACTATCGTTTTATCAAGTAACGATTTTTGTGGAATTGCTTTGGGAATATACTTGTAGCTGAAATTCGACAACGAATTATGCGCCTTTCTTATAGCATCTTGATATCCTCTTTTGTACTCTTTAATCTTAGACTTCCCTTCTGCTGTAGTATAAATTACTGTATTATTACAATCTTTAAATTGTAAAATTGTCTTTATCGTAAAAGCGCTGGAATTATCTATGACGTTTGCATAAAGCGCTAAACATTTATTAACAGAAAGCTCTCTAGGTAAAGTTTCGTCAGCAAAAAAAACATTAAAGCCATTTTTCTCTAGTAAAAACTTAGTAAGCGAACTAGTTTGATAAGCATCTCTAGATTTAACAAAGTCAAATCTTTCGTTTACAATTACATATTTATAGTTGTTTAATTTAGACTGTTGTGCTGTTAATTTAATAGAGAAACACACAAAAAGAAGAACGAGGAGTTTATTTTGCATTTTATGTTACATATTTATAGTTGCTCTTATAAGATACCCTTAATTTCTCTAAGTGATTTTATTGATAAAAATCTAGGGTTAGAAATGTCTTCATCTTCAAAATTACAGTGAATAGCCTTCATACCAACACTTAATGCACCTTCTATATCTGCTTCTATACTATCTCCTATCATAATTGCATTTTCTTTTTTAGCTTTTGCAGATTCTAATGCATATTCGAAAACTCTAGGATTAGGTTTTTTTACGCCAACAGATTCTGATGTAATTACTCTATCAAAATAACTAATAATTCTAGAAGACTCCATTTTCTTTGTTTGAATTTCTTGAAAACCATTCGTAATAATGTGTAATTGGTAATTTTCTTTTAGGTAATCTAAAATCTCGAAAGTGTAATCGAAAAGATGATTAAAATGAGGTAAGAAATCTATATACTCAATTGCTATGGTATTAATAAGATCGTCAGATATTTCATATTTAATTCCATCAAAAGTACGTTTTAGTCTTTGGTACCTTAAATCTGGTTTAGAAATTTTTTCTTCTCTATAAAGTTTCCAATATTCTCTATTTATTGGTCTATATTTCTCTAAAAAAAGAGTTAAATCTGCGTCTACCTTATTTTTATTAAAAACTTTTTTGAATGTTAAATCTGAGTTTTTTTCAAAATCCCACAAAGTATGATCTAAATCAAAAAAGACATGTTTAATATCTTTCATTTACGTTATATTTGATTATGCAAATACGGTCTTTTCTAAAAAAAGAGTTTGTTAAAAATGTAGCTACTTTGTCTTCTGGCTCTATTATTAGCCAAGTAATAATCTATATCTCTATTTTACTATTAACAAGATTATTTACTTCAGAAGCTTTTGGTGTTTATATTTTATTTACTTCTTTATTATTTGTTCTAAAACCAATATCTACTTTACAGTACGAATTTACAGTAGTTTTACCAAAAAACAGAAAAGAAGCTGTTAATTTATTTGCGTTTACTTTACTTGTTTTAGTAATAATTTGTTGTATTCTATTTTTTCTAATTATTACTTTTAAAGAAGAAATTATTACCTTTTTTAGCCTAGAAAAGCTTTCGTTTTTTATTTATCTTTTACCATTTGCTTTATTAATTTTAGGTGGTATATCTGCTTTAGAAAAATGGAATAATAGGTTAAATGCGTATAAAAAAATAGCAAACGGGCAAGTGGTTAAGGCTATTGGAACTTCAGGAACTCAAATTTTTACAGGGCTAAGTTTTTTTTCTAAAGTTGGTTTAATTCCAGGTCTTTTTTTTGGATACTTAAGTCATATAACATTTCTAACTTTTACATCCTTTCAGTCTTTAAAAAAAGAGGTTGTTCATGTTTCTTTTTTTGATATGTTTTTTTTAGCAAAAAAATATATAGATGTACCAAAGTTTAATACGGTTATTTCTTTTTTTAGTTCGCTATCTAACGAACTACCTGTATTATTTCTATCGCCTTTTTTTGGATTATCTAGTGCAGGTTTTTATGGTTTGGCAAGTAAATTTATTAAAGCACCTGTTGGTGTACTTCAACAATCTGTATATCAAGTATTTTATAATAAAGCTAGCATAACCTATCAAAATAAAGCAGAGGAGTTAAACGCACTATTAGTTAAAACTATAAAAAATTTATTTTATACAGGTTTATTTGTGTTTACCCCACTTTTTATCCTTTCCTATTTTTTAGATATTGTTTTTGGAAGTGATTGGGGTAAAGTTGGTGCTTATGCAAGAGCTTTATTACCTTGGCTATTTGTTTCCTTTTTAAATCAGCCAATTAGTTCTTTATCTATAATTTTAAACAAACAAAAGGTAGTTCTTTATATTGTGTTAATTTTTATTTTTTTACGTTTTGGAGGTCTTTATTTAGGCTACACTATTTATGCTGATGCACTTACCTCCATAACTTTTTTTTCTATAATAAGTGCTTTTTTTAGCTTTACAGTTCTGCTGTATCTCTTAAATGTATCTAAGAATCCAAAAAAGGCATATGTTTAAAACTATAGATTTTCTATTATTTGGCTGGTTAATTAATCTAATTTATCCAGAATATTATCGTCCTAAATATGGTTACCAACGGTATTATATTTTGTTTTTTCATTACGTAATTCCACAAAAAATATGGAGGCTAAATCCAAAGGTAAAATGGCCTGTTCACTATACTTCTAAAGTTTTGTGTCCAGAAAAAATTACAAAAGGAGTTATGTGTGATCCTGGTGATAATATTAATAATTACATTCAGGCAAACAATGGAATTAATTTTGGTTCAAATATAGAATTAGGGCCAGGTGTTGCTATAATATCTGCAAATCATGATACAGAAGACTTTAGCAAGCATAAAAAAGAAAAACCAATACAAATTGGTAATAATGTTTGGATTGGAGCAAATAGTACCATTTTACCAGGGGTAACTATTGGAAATAATGTTGTAATTGGAGCAAATTCGGTAGTTACTAAGAACATTCCTGATAATGTTGTTGCACATGGAAATCCTTGTAAGGTAGTTAAAGAGAAAGAGGCATATCAAATTTCTATTTCTACGATAAAGTTTAACAAGAAAATTCCGAAAGATTTTTTATCGTAACCAACGAGTAAACTTCGGCAGTTTATTTTGATGTATTTGATAGTAAGAGATTGTATTTGCATTAAAGCTTTTAAAATAGTTTGCAATACTTTCTATAGAAGAACCTCCAAAATTAAAAATTTTCGCTTTTTCTAGATACCTTTTTAAACCACTAACAATTAAATAGGTATTAACTCCACTTTTTTGATTTTTATAATCAGAAGCAGAAACTAATAAAGTCAAACTTTTGTTATGTATTACATAAAATCCAGACGCAATAGCTTTTCCAGAATTATCTCTAATAACACATAACTCTCCTTTGCTTTTTTGAATACAAGTATCCATTAATTTTAATAATGTAGTATAATCTTTATCTTTTATATATGGTGTTTTATGCCCTATGTTTTCTTTAAAAAGATTAAGCAAACAGTTTGTATCTGTGTTCCACTCTACAGTAAATTTAGCTGTAACACATTTTTTTATATCTTTTTTTCTATCGCTTCTAAAATTCGCTTCTAATAAAGAATAATCATTATCTAAATGTAGTAACTGAAAATCTCTTTTTTGAAATATATTTTTTGGAAACAAAAAATCATTCTGTGAATTTAAACGTAAATTTATGTAAGAAAACTTACTAGTTAAAGCTTCTACAAAAATTGAACAATCTATGCTGTTATCTTTAGAAAAAACACCTAATTCTAAAGTCCAAAATGGTTGATGAACATAGGTAAATCCTAATTTAGACTTTAAAGGAATAGGCATAACTGCTTCATAGTCATTTAAAATTAATACTGCCCAATTAGTGCTTACTATATCTAGGTACCAAGAATATGCATATACTCTAGATTGCATAGCGTTTTCTATACAATCATTGTACTTTTTAACGTTTAATTCTTGGCGATTTACATAACGAATCATAGCTATGAAGTTGCTATTTTTACCATAGAAACGTACAAGTTTTTCCAGCCACGCCAACGTAAATAATCGCTTAAACTTTCGTTATGAAATAAGGTAATAAATGTACCATTTACAGCAGCTACCTCTTGTTTAAGTTGTTTAATTTTTCCTAAAGATTGCTTTGGTGTTAAGCCTAAATAATCATTTAATGTAGTATCCATCAATGCAAATGGAAACACTTTTAAAGGAGTTTGAATTTCGTAATCCAAATCATAAAAATAAAACGGCGTACAAGTTCCTGCCCTAAAACCAGTAGTATTTGCATAGCCCATAGAGTAATCTTCTTCTATTTCTAAATCTATTAATTTTTGATAAGTTTCTGGAATATTAAGACGTAAATAATGTTGTCTAGACTTAGAAGCAGGCATGTTGGTTATATTTTCTAAACGCTTTTTTTCTTTCTCTAAAGAGTTATTTTGAATACTAAAATAAGAAGCGTGTAAACCAACCAAAGCGTAATCAACCATTTCTTTAATTAACAATCTAAACTTTTGTTTAAATGAAGATACATTGGTATCATATGTAGTGTAATCACTTACTAAAAAAAAGAAAATGGTTTTTATAGTAAAGTCTTCCTTAATTTTTAAAATTTCTTTAAAAGTATCAAAAGGATCTTTCTTAATGTTAAGCAATACTGCCAATCTGTTCCAAACATCAAAAATTTTTAACCGAATAATATCGTTAAAAAATCCACCAATAGTTCTAATTATACTTTTATGTTTATAAGCATAAGCATTGTCTATATCTATGGTAGAAATAAATTGATAATCTCTTTCTTTGTAATTATAATCGGGAAACTTTTGTTTTAGCGCATCTAAAAACTTAAGTGCCCAAATATCAATAATGGGTTTGTCTAAAAATCCTTTTTTATAAGCCAAACTTTGTTCTGCTGTATATCTACCATGTTCATCTTTTACCTGAGGCAAATACTCTTCGTAACGAGAAATAAGAAAAAAACTAGCTGCAAAAATATCAAATGGAATAGAAGATTTAAGGTTGGTTGGAAAAAAGCATGGAGTTTTATCCCAATTTTGAATGGTAATTTCCAAATCGTTTACACCTTGTTCAAACAATAAATCATTACTTTTTATAAAAAATTCATTACCTAATGCGTTCTTTGTATAAGATAACTTTGGTCCATTATGCGCTACAAACTCCTCTACTTTTGTGGTAAAAGAAACTGAAAGCAAAAGGTTTCTTTTTAAGATATGGTTAAAAATATATCTTACCCTTGGTGTAATTTTATGGGTATAAATAAGAATCATTAGGTAGCTGTTTTTCTATAAAATTGCTTCGTCTGCAAAGCTAAAATAACTTTTTTCTGTTACTATTAAATGATCTAAAAGTTTTACATCTAAGGTTTCTCCTGCAACTTTAATTTTTTGGGTTAAACTTTTATCGGAATTACTAGGTTGTAATTTTCCTGACGGATGATTATGACAAACAATAATTGCAACTGCATTTAACTCCATTGCTCTTTTAAAAAGTAAGCGAATATCAACAATAGTTGCAGTTAACCCCCCTTTACTAATTTGGTGTTTTAAAAGTACTTTGTTAGAGTTATTTAAAAACAACACCCAAAACTCTTCGTGAGCTAAATCTCCAATTGTTGGTTGCATAATTTTAAAAACATCTTTACTACATGTTATTTTTGGTTTTTCTAGTGCAGCTTCTAATTGCCTTCTTTTACCTAACTCTAAAGCGGTTTTAATAGCAATGGCTTTAGCTTCTCCAATTCCTTTAAATTCCATTAATTGGGTTATACTAAGCTTAGACAAACTGTTTATATTTCCTTGTACAGACTGTAATATTCTTTTAGATAAGCTAACAGCACTTTCATTTCTATTTCCAGAACCTATTAAAATTGCAATCAATTCTGCATCAGAAAGCGCAGATTCTCCTTTAAGCATAAGTTTTTCTCTTGGCCTATCATCTAGTGCCCAAGATTTTATGGTAAGTTTTTTCATATCTATTTTCTATAAATATAGAAAAAAATTAAAACTGTTAAAAAGGATACAATAAACTTTACGAAGTCTTAAATACGTTAAAAAACCTTGTTAATCCGCAGAAATTTTCGACTTTTGCATATTGATTTAATTGTACATTTCATTTATGAAAATAATCATAGCAGGTGCAGGAGATGTAGGTTTTCATTTGGCAAAACTGCTTTCTTACGAATCGCAAGATACTTTTATTATTGATTTTGATGGAGACAAACTAGACTACATTAACAATCATTTAGATGTTATCACAAAAAAAGGGGATGCAACTTCCATTAAACTTCTTAAAGAAATTGGTATAAAAAATGCAGATTTGCTAATTGCTGTAACAGAAAGCCAAAATACTAATTTTACAATTTCTGTTATTGGCAAATCTTTAGGTGCAAAAAAAACCATAGCACGTATAGATAATCCTGAGTTTCTTAGCGAATGTGAAGTAGACTTTACTAAGTTTGGGGTAGATTTTATGATATCACCTCAAGAACTGGCTGCAAATGAAATAAAAATGCTTTTAAATCAATCTTCTTTTAACGATACTGTAGAGTTTGAAAGTGGCGTTTTTAATGTTATGGGAACGTCTTTAACCTATAAATCTCCTTTGGTAGATTTAACAGTTAAAGAGGCTAGACAAAAGTTTGCCAATATAGACTACATAACCATTGCTATTAAAAGAGATAATGTAGCACAAACCATTATTCCTAGAGGAGATACTACTTATCAATTACACGATCAGGTTTACTTCTCTGTCCCTAATTATAGCATGAAAGACCTCTACCCTATTATTGGAAAAAAACAATTTAACATTAAAAATGTTATGATTCTTGGAGGAAGTAGTATTGGAGAAAAAACTGCAAGACATCTCTGTGCAGACAATTTTAACGTAAAATTGATTGAGAAAAACAGAGAAAAAGCAGAAATTCTAGCAGAAGAATTAAACAATACCTTAATTATTAATGGCGATGGTAGAGATTTAGAACTACTAGAAGAAGAAAATATTAGAGAAACAGACGCTTTTATCGCTGTTACTGGAAACTCCGAAACTAATATTATGTCTTGTTTGGTAGCAAAATCTAAAGGTGTAAAAAAAACAATTGCATTGGTAGAGAATATGGATTATATCGATATTTCTCAAACCATTGGTATACAATCTTTAATTAATAAAAAATTAATTGCTGCTAGTAATATTTTTAAGCACATACGTAAAGGTGAAATTTTAGAACTCGCAAACTTGCATAATATAGATGCAGAGGTATTTGAATTTGAAGTAAAAGAAGGTGCTAAAGTTACTAAAAAACCAATAAAAGATTTACGTTTTCCAAGAGAAGCCGTTTTTGGAGGAATTATTCGTAATGGAGAAGCCTTAATGTCTTCTGGAAGTAAACAAATAAAAAGCGGCGATAAAGTAATTGTATTTTGTTTACCTGAAGCTATAGATGTAGTAGAAGAGTTTTTCAAATAATTGCATGGCAAACCTCAATTTTAAAATAATTTATCGATTCTTAGGAATAACAGCAATGCTAAACGGATTATTTATGTTTATTGCTTTTCCTTTTAGTTTATTTAACAAAGAAGATGTTGCTTTTGGTATTTTAAACTCAGGAATTATTACTGTTTTTTTAGGCCTTGTTTTGTACTTAGCAAACAAACCTGTAAGTACAAATATCCAAAAAAAAGAAGGCTATTTAATAGTTACCTTAGGTTGGTTAACCTTATCTATAACAGGAATGCTTCCTTATCTTTTGTCTGGAGCAATAACCTCTGTACCTGATGCCTTTTTCGAGACAATTTCTGGATATTCCACAACTGGTTCCTCCATACTAACAGATATAGAGTCTATGCCTAAAGGCATTTTATTCTGGAGAAGTGCAACACATTGGATTGGTGGTATGGGAATTATCGTTTTAACCATTGCTATTCTACCTTTATTAGGTATTGGAGGCATGCAGCTCTTTAAAGCAGAAGCGCCAGGACCTTCTGCAGATAAACTACATCCAAGAATAACAGATACTGCTAAACGTTTGTACCTTATTTATGTAACCTTAACTTTTGCAGAATTCCTTTTGTTAAAAGTAGCTGGAATGACTTGGTTTGATGCAATAAATCATGCAATGGCAACAGTTAGTACAGGAGGTTTCTCTACCAAAAATGCAAGTATAGCACATTACAATAATCTTCCTTTTGTGCAATATATTATCACCTTTTTTATGCTAGTTGCAGGAACTAATTTTGTGCTTACTTATTTTGCTTTAAAAGGAAAAATTCAAAAAGTATTTAAGAGTGAAGAATTCAAATATTACCTTTTTGGAATAATAGGAATAACTTCTATCGTTGTTTTCATTATTTACTTTTTTCAAGATCCAAACCTACAATCAACTATAGCACATCCAAAAGTGTTTGGTGAAGCAGAATATGCCATAAGACATGCACTGTTTATGGTTACCTCTGTGGTAACCACAACAGGATTTGTAACGGCAGATTTTACCATGTGGAATTTCTTTGCAACAGGAATATTTTTTGCCTTATTTTTTACAGGAGGCTCAGCAGGCTCTACCAGTGGTGGAGTTAAAGTAGTACGTCATATAATTATGCTAAAAAACAGTTTTTTAGAATTTAAGAAATCGTTACATCCAAATGCCATTATTCCTGTTAGGTACGATGGTAAGAGTGTTTCTCAGAATATTGTTTTCAATGTAATTTCTTTCTTTATTATTTACATGCTAATTTTTATTGTTTCTTCTGTAATACTAACTCTATTAGGATTAGACTTTATGTCTGCTTTAGGTGCTGCAGCTTCGTCTTTGGGTAATATTGGGCCAGCTATTGGTTCTGTTAGTCCTGTAGATAATTTTGCCCATTTATCTTCTGCAGCAAAGTGGTTCTGTTCTTTTTTAATGCTTATTGGACGTTTAGAATTATTTACCGTTCTTATTTTATTTACACCCTTCTTTTGGAAGAAAAATTAAATACAGATTAAGTTTTTGTAAAGGCTTTATAATAATTTGTTTTAAACAAAGAGTTTTTATAGTTTAGCTTTTAAATACCTGACTATGAAACAAAAATACTTAATTTCAATTCTCATATTATTTTTTTCTTTTGGTTTTATTACAAAAGGATTCTCGCAATTAAATGCAGGAGATATTGCCTTTGTTGCGTTTAATTCGGATGGAGATGATGATTTTGCAATTGTAGCTTTAGATAATATTCCTGCGAATACAACTATCTACATAACAGATAATGAAAGTGACGGAAGTGGAGGGCTTGTAGATAAAAATGAGGGAACTCTAGCATGGTCTACAGGAGCATCTATAATACCAGTAGGCACAGTAGTTGTTTTTAACAACACAAACGCTAATGGGAGTGAAACAGTTTCAACCGGAACAGTATCAGAACCAGATGGAGGTTTTAACATTACTGATCAAGATGGGTTAATTGCTTTTTTAGGTACTGACGAAGAAACACCTACTTCATTTATAGCAGCTATTCAAATAGGTAATGATAGTTCTCAATTGGGACCCTTTGATGGAGATGGGATAACACTAAGCAACACAGGATTGGTGATAGGAAATTCCATAATTATTTTTGATGACTCAGCTTCACCAGATGGTGCATACTATAATGGTAATAGATCAAATCAAACATCATTTTCAAATTATTATACTCTAATTGCAGATGACAATCTTAATTGGAGTAATGTTGTAAACGGTAATGGAGAAACACATTTTTCTTCGTTTTCATCAACATCATTTACAGCAACATCAACTTGGAATGGTAGTGAAAGTAATGATTGGACAAATGCTAATAATTGGAATAATGGAGTCCCTGGAGCAGATACAGATGTTACTATTCCTGATGGGTTAACTAATTACCCTAATTTTAACTCAGCAGTTACTGTGAATTCTATGATTATTG